>NZ_JBWSOR010000002.1:0-365401 GCF_056629435.1 Nocardia sp. TBRC8007
ATCGATCACTCTCATCTTTGTCTCTACGCCTTTCTCGAGCCCGCTGTGGTTACTGGATACCTCACCTCGAACACTACTCCTTGTGGGTGATGCGTCTGTGGAGCACAACAGCTTGTGTCGTTGGGGGTGTGTGTTTGTATGAAGAAGAGTGTCGGTCCGCACCGCGCGGCCCTCTATTGTGCGTTACATCCGCATCAGCGACCGCATCGGTCTCGATATCCACAGAAGCTATGCTGAGAGTTCGCTATAAGCCCATCGTGCTTCAGGGCAGCGCGCTGGCAATGCCGGGCGCGGGCGCGGACACTCGGTATCGTCGGCTACGAAACCGTTGTCGGACCTACCGGTCGGTCGATTCTCCGTCGCGGAGTGGCGGCGGCAGTGTCGGAACTCACGCGGCACGGTCACCGATGCGGCGACGTCTTTCCGGCGTATCCGAGCAGGGTCGGCCAGGTGCGCGGCTCTGTCGTGCCGCCAGGTGCCCGCGAGTTCGGAAGGGAGTGGGTGTCGTGACCGATCCGATGAATAACCGCCCAGCGCTCAGCAATATGGCGATCTTCGCGGGCGTGCTCATTCTCGTCGCCGGTGTTCTGCACCTGTTGACGGCCATTGCGGCGATCGCGGGACGGGAGGTCTTCGTGGTGTCCGAGGAGCAGGTATTCCTGGTCGATGTCACCGCGTGGGGATGGATCCATCTCTCGATCGGGGTGCTCGTAATGATCGCGGGTGTCGGGGTGGTGACCGGCAAGCCATGGGGTTATCTCGTGGGTATCGCGCTGGCGGCGGTCAGCATTCTGGACAACTTCTTGTTCGTATCGATCTACCCGCTGTGGGCATTGGTACTCATCGCCATCGACGTGCTGGCGATCTGGGCTCTGGCCAAGCAGCTCGCGCCCGAATAGTCGGCACCGAACTCTTCGACGGCTCCTGAGATGGTTTCAGCGTCTGCTGGCCCGGCGGTAGCCAATGGCCGCGGGCACGGCGAAGAGGATCGTCACGCCGAGCGACCAGGCGAGGACGAGGGTGAGCGGCCGGGTCAGCGGCCCACCGCAGGAGAGGGCGCGCATAGTGTCGACCGCCACTGACATCGGCTGGTTGCGGACCACCGGCTGAATCCACTGTGGGAAGGCGCGCAGAGGCACGAAGCCGGTGCTGAAGAACATCATCAGCGAGGTCAGGATGGTGATCCCCTCGACCAAGGTCGCTTTTGCCGTGTAGACGGCCACAGCCGTGACGATAGTGGCGAAGGCCAGGCCGAAGAGCACCGGAATGAGCAGGAATATGATCGTCGCCAGAGGGGACTGGTGGAAGCGGAACCCGAGCAGATAGCCGACCAGGACAATCGTGAGGGTGCTCACGACGATGCGGCAGCCTTCGGCCAGGATGCGGGAAACGAGGCCGGAGGCGCGGTGTACTGGCAGTACCCAGAAGCGGGCGAGCAGACCTGCGTCGCGCTCACGACCGAGCAGAACGCCACCGGCTACCGCGCCGGACAGTGCGCCGACCAGAGCGACCATCGGTACCGAGCCATACAGCGGGCTCTCGCCGGTGAATTTCTCGATCTGCCCGCCGATCACGGTGTTCAGCATGAACAACAGCAGACAGGGAATGACCAGCGTCTCGGTCAGCGTGACCGGATTGCGTGTCCAGCGCACCAGTAGCCGTTGTGTCTGGATCAGGGTGTGTGGCACCAGCGCTGACATCGACACCTCTGCGCTGGTGCGCAGGTCCTCCTGGCGTTCGGCGGGTAGCACCATTACGCCCTCCGCGAGCTCAGCCGGACCGACAGCGGAACGCAGACCGCCAGAATGGCGAGTGCCCAGGCCAGTGGCGGACCTAGCAGTGACCAAGTCACCTGGCCCGCACTAGGTATGGTGTCGCCGGCGAATGCCCGCAAGGCGACTGCCCACTGTGAGACCGGTTGATTGCGTACGAAGGGCTGCACCCACTGTGGGAACTGATCCGCCGGCGCGATTCCGGTCGACAACATGCCGAAGATCAGCGGTGGCAGCACCAGCGCTTGGGCGGTCGACTCCGGGCTGCGTGATGCCGTTCCTATCACATCTGCGCCCAGAATCAGTGCGAGCCCGATCAGCATCGACAACAGCAGGAAGCCAATGGTATGCACGGTGCCGAGATAGTAGCGAAATCCGATGACGTAGCCGCAGATCAGCGCGGTGATCAGCGCGATGACCAAACGGAAGACACTACCGGACAGGCGTGCCGCCACTGGGACCAGCGGTGGGATCGGCATCGCCCCGAAGCGCTGGTTGAGTCCGGCGACCGAGTCGGTGGCAGCTCGAAAAGCTGCCGAGACGGCGGTGAACGCGGTGGCCTGCAGGATCACCAGCGGCATCATGAACTGTGCATAGCTGCTGAATCCGGTGCCGATGACGGTCATGATCGTTTTCAACGGGAGGTAGAAGCTGGCGGTGAACGCCGCTGGCGC
This sequence comes from Nocardia sp. TBRC8007, assembly GCF_056629435.1. Classification (NCBI taxonomy): domain Bacteria; kingdom Bacillati; phylum Actinomycetota; class Actinomycetes; order Mycobacteriales; family Nocardiaceae; genus Nocardia; species Nocardia sp. TBRC8007. The sequence goes on from NZ_JBWSOR010000002.1 coordinate 2,447, forward strand.
CAGCACTGAGGTGAGTACCTCGCCGGTTCGTATGGAAGGCACGACCAATCGGGTGGTCAGCACCCACCACTGCTGTGGCCGCATCGGTGTCGCGCGGGTCGGGCTGAGCCATGTCGTGGTCGTCATGGTACGGTCTCCCGCTTCGCATGGCCGACGGTGTCCTTGCGGTTCCTGGTGTCGGGCACGGTTGCCAGATGCCCGGTCAACTGGAGGAAAACATCGTCGAGTGAGGGTCTGCGCAGCGCGATGTCCACTAGTTCGATGCTTGCGCTGTCGAGTCGGCGTAGCGCTTCGGCGAGGGTTTTTGCCCCGTTCGGTGCCGGAACGGCGATCCGATCGGAATCGGCGGTGAGCGCGGCTCTGTTTTCCTGCGGCAGCAGCGACCCCAACGCCGCGGCGATGGCGGGCAGGTCCTTCAGATCCAGCGGCACCACCTCGCAGTAACTGCCTCCGGTGCGTGACTTCAGTTCGTCGGCCGTCCCTTGGGCGATCACCATACCGTGGTCGATGACGATGATCCGATCGCTGAGCGCGTCTGCCTCCTCCAGGTATTGGGTGGTGAGCAGGGTGGTGATGCCCACTTCTTTGAAGCCGGATACCAGATCCCACACGCCTTGTCTGCTGCGTGGATCCAGTCCGGTGGTGGGTTCGTCCAGGAACACTACGTCGGGTCGGACGACGAGCCCGCAGGCGATATCGATACGCCTGCGCATACCGCCGGAATAGGTGCCGACCCGGCGTCCGGCGGCCCGTTCGAGATCGAATTCTTCGAGCAGTTCACCTGCGCGGGTGCGGGCGGCGTGCTTGCGCAGGCCCATCAACCTGCCGAACATGACGAGATTTTCGTAGCCGCTGAGCATGTCATCGAGTGCGGCGTATTGTCCGGTCAGCATGATGCTGCGGCGCACCGCCGCAGCATCGGTGACCACATCGTGCCCGGCGACCAGCGCTCGGCCTCGATCCGGTCGGATCAGTGTCGAAAGGATATTCACCGTGGTGGTCTTGCCCGCGCCGTTCGGACCGAGGATGCCGAGCACTTCGCCCGGTTCGGCCGTGAAATCGACCCCGCGCAATGCCGTGACGGCGCCGAAGGATTTTTCGACCCCCTCGACGGCGACTCCCTGATCGAAGTTCATCCTCGACCTCCATGATGTGTGTCGCCCAGATGTGCATCCAGCACACGCGCGATGATCGGCAGTGCGTGCGGTGCGGTCATTTCGTCGTGGGTGACCTCGATATCGTGGTTGACGATCGCGCCGGTCACATACGGTCGCCATCCATCGGGACCGAAGATATCGGAGGTGTCGACGGTCGCGCTGAAATACACGATGTCGCCGTCGAATACCGGGCGGCGATAGCCGGTTCTGGTCCGTGCGGCGGCATTGTACGATCCAGCCATTCGCTCCAGAGTGCCTGCATCGATGAGTGAGATGCCACCGAGTCGTTCGCGGATCAGATCCGCTGCTTGTTGCGCGGTTGCTGTGACGGGAAGATCGGGTATGCCGAAGACCGAGCCGAACGTGTGGACGAACGAGCCCGCGGTGAGCCGCTCGATGCTGTCGCCATCGATATCGGCCGTATCGGCGTCGAGTAGTGCGACCGTACCGAGCGCGGCGCCCTCGGCTTTCAGTTTCGTGGCTATCGCATGGGCGATGAGTCCACCGAAAGACCAGCCGAGTAGGTGGTAGGGACCGCTGGGCTGCAAGGCGCGGATTTCGCGGATGTAGCGGTCGGCGAATTCTTCGATCGAGCGTGGCGGTGTTTCATGCCCGCAGAGGTCCGGCGCTTGCAGGCCGTAGATCGGTCTGCCTGGTGTCAGCGCATCGGCCAATCCGAGATAGGTCCAGGATATTCCGGACGACGGGTGGATACAGAAAAGGGCGGGTTCGCTGCCGCCGCGTCGGATTGGCAGGACCACATCGACTCCGAGCCCGCCTGCTGCCGGGATAGTCGCCGTCGAGGTGGCTGCGGCTTCTTCCTCGGCAGCGATGTGCGCCGCAGCGGTATGCGCGTAGCGGGCCGCGGCGTGCAATGTGTCGAGCCACAGCTCGGTCAGTTCGGTGATCTCGTTGTGGGTGAGCAGGGTCGAGGGATAGCCGATGCTGACCTGTAGTCGGCCGGCGAGTGCAACGGCGTTCACGTCGAGGGCTGCTTGGAGGGGGACATCGAGGTGTTCGGTGATGTGCAGATTCCCCAGATCGGTGGTGGGCAGCCAGCCCATGCCTTCGAGGCCGGCCGGGATGTCGCTGGTGGAGTACCTGCCGAGGTAGTTGAAACCGATTTGTCCGGGCAGGCGGCGAGGAAGGCGCTCAGCGGTGTCGTGGTTGAGGTAGCGCAGCAGGCCGAACCCGATGCCCTTGTCCGGCACAGCGAGCAGCTGATGCTTCACTGTCCGGATCGCTGTGCCCAGGGCTGGGCCACCGGCGATCGCATCGCCGATATCGACTTCGGCCAAGTGCAGTCGCACCGGGTAGACGCTGGTGAACCAGCCGATGGTGCGGGAAAGATCAGCGCCTGGCACTATTTCCGTTTGGCGGCCGTGGCCTTCCATCCGCAGCAGCACCTCCGGCTCGGTATCACGCCAGCGCACCAGTGCCAGGGCCAGGGTGGCCAGCAGGGTGTCGTTGACGCTGCCGCGGAACAGACCGGGCAGAGTGGTCAGCAGCGCGGTGGTGACGTCGGTGGGAACATCGCGTTCGACCATGTGGAGTGTGTCGGTCCGATCGATCATTGGATCGAGTTCTCGGCTGCCGATCAGTGGATCGGGTCCGGTGAGTACGTCGTGCCAGTACGCCAGTTCAGCGCTGCGGTGCGCGGAGCGTGCCTCGTCGATCAGTGCGTAGGCCCAGCGTCGCATCGAAGTGCCGGTTTCGGCGAGTACTGGTGTGGTGTCTGTCGAGACCTGGGCCCAAGCGGCGATCAGGTCGGGTATCAGGATGCGCCAAGACACGCTGTCGATCACCAAGTGGTGTGCGATCACGATCAATCGCCCCTCGGTGGTGCGTACCCCCGCGTCGTGCACAGGATCCAGCCAGATGAACTGCAGAACAATGCCGTTGGCCGGATCGAGCCGATCGGCCGCGGCGTCCAGTTCGGTCATGGCGAATTCGGATAGTTCGATCGGGTCGATGGTGTCGAATTCGACGCGGTGCACAAGTGGGTCCACCTCGATCGAGCCGGGCGGGCCGACGAGCAGATGTGGGCCGGTATCGAGGTCGTCGACCAGCCGTGCGCGGAGCATGTCGTGCCGATCGATGACCGCGGTGAGGACTGCGATGAGCTGAGTACGATCGATCCCTGTCGGTAGACTCAACGCCACGGACTGGGTGAAGCGCTTGTAGTCGCCACCTCGTTCGAGCATGTAGTGCACGATCGGCGGCAACGGTAATTCGCCGACACCGCCGCCGGGTAGTTCGACCAGCGCCACCGCGGTGCCTGTGGTGTCGATTACCGCGGCCAGCGCCGCTACAGTGCGGTGTTCGAATACCTGCAGCGGGGTGCAGGTGATGCCGTGCTGCTTGGCTCGTGATACGAGCTGGATCGCCAGGATGCTGTCGCCGCCGAGCGCGAAAAACGAATCATCCGCCCCCACCTGGTCTACGGCGAGCAGTTCGCCGATGATCGTGGCCAGTTGTTGTTCGGTCGGGGTGGATGGGGGCCGGTACTCGGTGTGTTCGGCGGTGAATCGCGGGATGGGTAACGCCCCCCGATCGAGTTTGCCTACCGCGTTGAGCGGGATCTCCTCCAGCACGATGAACGCCGCGGGAACCATATAGCCGGGCAAAATGCCTGCGGCGAACGCACGAACCTCCGCTATCTCCAGTTCGGTTCCCTGGGTGCGCACGAGATAGGCGACCAGTGCGGTCGCTCCGGTAGGGCCGGGTAAGCCGAGTGTCACCGCGAAGTCCACGCCTTCGGCGCGGCCGAGCACCGCGTCGACCTCGCCGAGCTCGATGCGCTGGCCGCGTACTTTGACCTGGAAATCGGTGCGGCCCAGATACTCCAGTTCCAGTTCTGCTTCTTCCGGTCCAGTTCTGCCGCGTATCCAGCGCACCAGGTCGCCGGTGCGGTACATGCGATCCCCCTCGACACCGAACGGATTGGCAGGGAAGCGGGTGGCGGTCAGGCCCGCGCGGGCGTGATAGCCGCGCGCCAGCGCGGGACCGGCCAGGTACAGTTCACCCGCGACACCGACTGGGACCGGGTGCAGCCGGTCGTCGAGGACCAGCACAGCCGCACCCGGTATCGGTGTGCCGATGGACACCGGGCCGCCGAGTACCAAGGGTGCCGAACTTGTGGCCCAAATGGTGAACTCGGTCGGGCCGTACAGATTGACCATCCGGCGTCCACCGGCCCAGCGTTGCACCAGTTCAGCGCCGAGGGCCTCACCGGCTACTGCGAGCATCCGGACACCAGTCACCTCGGCTGGATCGAGGGTGGACAGCGCGGAGGGGGTGATGATCATATGTGTGACCTGCTCGACATCGATCAGCTCGGCGAGCGGACTGCCGCCGAAGATCTCCGGCGGTACGACTACCGCCGCGGCACCGGAGCCGAAGGCCATGAGCGCTTCGAACACCGAGGCGTCGAAACTCGGTGAGGCCAGCTGCAATACCCGGCAATGTTCAGTCAAATCGAGCAAAAGATGTTGCGCGGCAACTAGATCAGCGACACCACGATGGGAGACTGTGACACCTTTCGGGGTGCCGGTGGAGCCGGAGGTGTAGATTATCCATGCTGGATTGTCCGGTCGGATAGAGCTGGTCAGGTCATGCTCGGTCACTGGGTGGCTACTCACGGCGCCCCACTGTTCGACCATGACAGGATCGTCGAGCGACAACCAGGTCGCGCTGTCGGGCAGTTTCGTCCGGAACATGGTGCGGGTCAGGCCCAGCTGCGCCCCGGAATCGGTCAGTAGGTGGTCGATGCGATCGATCGGATGGGTCGGATCGACCGGTAGGAACGCCGCACCCACCTTCGCGACCGCCCATATCCCGATCAGCAGTTCTGCCGAGCGCGCAAGGCCCAGCGCTACTACGGTTTCCGGACCGGCGCCGGATTCGAGCAGGATCCGAGCCAGTCGGTTGGCATGCGCGTCGAGTTCCCGGTAGGTCGTAGTGTCCCCGCCCACGACGAGCGCGGGCCGATCCGGATACTGTCGCACAGTCTCGGTCAGCAGGCGTGGCAGTGTCGTCACCGTGACAGCCGAGGGAGCGTGTACCGGCACCAACGTCGAATGCTCAGCGGCGTCGAGGATATCGATATCGCCGATACATACGTCGGGCCGCGCGAGAACGGTCTCGAGTACGCGCTGCCACCGGACCGCGAACGATGCCACCGTCGTCTCGTCGAACAGATCCGTCGCGTAGGCCAGTACGGCATCGATACCGGCGGGACCACACGTATCGAAGTGCTCGCGCAGCTCCAGGGAAAGATCGAACTGAGTGGCGTTGCGCTCGAAATCCTGCACTTCGAAACGCAGACCGGGCAACTCCAGCACCGGTTCGACGAAATTCTGTAGTGACAGCGACACCTGGAACAGTGGATGATGCGCGGTCGAACGGGCGGGGTCGAGCACCTGGACCAGACGTTCGAACGGGACATCAGCGTTGGCGAAGGCATCGAGATCCGTGGACCGGACGATGTCGAGGAAGGCAGCGAAGCTGTTTCTCGGATCGACCGGGGTACGCAGTGTCAAGGTGTTGACGAACATGCCGACGAGCTGGTCGAGTGCCTCCTCGACACGGCCTGCGATCGGGGTGCCGATCAGGACGTCGCCGGTGCCGCCGAGCCGGGCCAGCAGCACCGCGAGTGCGGCGTGCGTCACCATGAATAGACTGACATTGTGTGTGGCGGCGAATTCTACCAGCGCACCGTGTATCTCGGCATCGACGGTGAAACCGAAGTTGGCGCTGTGCATGGTCTGCACTGCGGGACGGGGCCGATCCGCGGGTAACTCCAGCACATCGGGCGTACCGGCCAGAGTTTCACACCAGAACCTGATCTGTTCTGCCGCAGCCGATTCCGGATCATCTTCGTCGCCGAGCACCTCGCGATGCCAGAGCGCGAAATCGGCGTATTGCACCGGCAGCGGAGCGCGATCGACTGTTTCGCCACTCGACTGTTGTGCATATGCGGCGGCCAGATCGGCGGCAAGCGGCGCCATTGATGCGCCGTCGGCGCTGATGTGGTGCACTACCAGTACGACAACGTGTACCAGCGATGCGGTGTCCGTTCCCGCTTCTGGGATCGCCACTCGGCTCGGTGAGATCGGTTCGGCGGGGTGGGATGCTCCATCGGCATCGTGGATCCGGAACAGTCCCACCCGCAGGGGTGGTTGCATGGCGAGGTCGAACCCGGCATCGACCAGCTCGGCGATTCGTGCACGCAGTTGCGCACCGTCCGCAGTGCCGACAACCGGCACAGCTGGGACCACCACATCGGCGTCGACTACTACCTGGCGAGGACCCTCCGTGTCCGCGGGATAGAGAGTGCGCAGGCTCTCGTGCCGATCGACCACATCGGTGAAAGCGGCGCGCAGGGCCGCGATATCCAGGGCGCCGGTGAGCCGCAGTGCCACCGCGATGTGGTAGGCGGATGAGGCCGGGTCCATCCGGTTGAGCACCCACATCCGGTGCTGCGCGGGCGATAACGGCACACGGTCCGGGCGAATCCGCGGGGCGAGGACGAAGCGTCCCGGCTCCGCGCCGGTAGTGGGAACCACCCGGGCGGATAGCTGGGCCACGGTCGGAGCGTCGAACAGATCACGCAACGCTACGCGCGCGCCGAGCGCCGCATTCACCCGTGCCACGACTTTGGTCGCGCTCAGCGAGTTGCCGCCGAGCTCGAAGAACGATTGGTCGGCGCTGACCTGTGCCCGGCCGAGTACCTCGCCGAAAATCTCGGCTACCGCTTCTTCGACCAATGTGCGCGGTGCCAGGTAGGGATGATGCGTCTGAGTGAAATCTGGCACCGGAAGGGCGTTGCGATCCAATTTGCCGACTGGAGTGAGTGGAATCGAGTCGAGCACAATGAGGTACCCGGGCACCATATATCCGGGTAGCTCGGCGGCTACACGCGCGCGCAGTCGCTCGACATCCAACCGCGCTCCCTCGACGGGCAAGACGTAGGACACCAGCTCGGTAGTCCCGGCAGGCCCGGTGCGTCCGATGGTCACCGCGTACTCGATCTCACTGTCACGGGAGAGTGCCGCATCGATTTCGCCGAGCTCGATGCGCACGCCGCGGATCTTGACCTGGAAGTCGCTGCGGCCCAGGTACTCCAGCACGTATCCGTTCGCGTGTCCGGTCACCCAGCGCACCGTGTCCCCAGTACGGTACATGCGCCCGCCTGGAGTGCCGAAGGGATCTGCGACGAACCGGCTCGCGGTCATCGCGAACCGGTTGAAGTAGCCGCGCGCAAGCGCGGGACCCGACAAGTACAGTTCACCGGGCACGCCTACCGGCACCGGGCGCAGCCAGGCGTCCAGCACCATGGTGGCCGCGCCGCGGATCGGTCCGCCGATTGTGATCGGCTCGCCGGGGACGAGTTCGCCCGGCCCGGTCGCCCAGATGCTGAACTCGGTAGGACCATACAGGTTCACCATGTGCCTGCCCGGTGACCAGCGTTCGATCAATTCCGGGGTTGCCGCCTCGCCCGCGACCGCGAGTACGCGCAGCTGATCCAGTTCGGTGGGTTCCATGGTGGCCAGTGCCGAGGGGGTGATCACCGCGTGGGTGATTCGCTGTGTACGCAGCAGCCGTTCCAGTTCCGCACCGCCGTAGACGTCTGGTGGAGCCACCACCAGCTTGCCGCCCGCACCATGTGCGGTCAACAGCTCGAACACCGAGGCGTCGAAGCTGGGTGAGGCTACTTGCAGGGCGCGGGCGGTGTGATCGAGATCAAGCGATTCCCTTTGCGCAGCAATGAGATTAGCTATTCCCCTGTGGCTGAGCAGCACGGCTTTCGGTTTACCGGTAGAGCCGGAGGTATAGATCAGATAGGCCGTCTGGTCGAGGTCGATGGGCCCGCCACGTTCTGCGTCGGTGATCGGTGCGTCCGAGACGGTCATCACCCGGCGAATGGTGTTGAGGTCGTCGAGTAACAGCCAGTCGACAGTGCCGGGCATGGTCTCCCCGGTCGCGGTGACCGTTACGCCGATCGGTGCCCTGGCGTCGCTGAGCATATGTTCGATGCGCTCCACCGGATAACTCGGGTCAAGGGGAGCGAACGCGGCTCCGGTCTTGGCCAGTGCCCAGACCGCGACCACCGATTCCAGCGAGCGGGTGAGTGCGAGCACGACGAATATCTCTCGTCCGACCCCTCGGCGTAGCAGTACTCGCGCGAAGCGATTGGACCATGCGTCGAGTTCGCCGTAAGACATGGTGAGCTCACCAGAGGCGACCGCGATCGCGTCGCGGTTCAGCTGTGCGGCCGAGGTGAGCAGCTCGGGTAGGGGGGCGGGCGGTACCGGCTGTGGGCCGCGTACCGTACACAGCGCGGTGCGTTCGGCGTCGTCACAGTACTGCAGCTGGGCGACCAGCGCGTGCGGGTTGCCGGTGAGCTGAGTGAGTAGCCGGACGAAGCGATCGAGCAACGGTTGCGCCGCCGAGGTCGGGAGCAGGTCGGTCAGGTATTTCAGCGTGATCCGCAACGTGTCGTGACCGTCGGGGCCGCGCAGTGGAATCACCATGAGGTTCAACGGATACGGCGTCGCGTCGGTGCCCGATACCTCGAGTACCCGCATCCCCGCGATGTCCAGCGCCTGCGACAGCGCCGCACGGTCGATCGGGTAGGACTCGAATACCGTGAGTGTGTCGAATAATTCAGGAAGGCCGACCGCCTGGTGGATGGTGGCCAGGCCGATATGCTGGTGGTCCAGCAGCCGCGCCTGCTCGGACTGCAGGCGGGCGAGCAAGTCGATTACTTTCTCCGCCGGTTCCAGTCGTACCCGTACCGGCAGGGTATTGATGAACAGGCCGACCATCTCCTCGACCCCAGCCAGCTCCGGTGGCCTGCCCGAGACGGTGCCGCCGAACACTACGTCGGTGCGACCGGTGAGTACAGCGAGCAGCATTGCCCACGCGGCCTGTACCACGGTATTCACCGTAGCGCCGGCTTCCCCTCCCACCTTTTCCAGCTGAGCCACCGCGGCGCGAGTGAGGTCGGTGGAGAGCATGCCGGTGTCGGTTGATTCGATCCCGGCGAGAGTGGGCACCGCGCGGGTCGGGGTGTCCACTCCCGCCAGTGCGCTGGTCCATGCCGTGAGCGACGCGGTGTGGTCTCTGTGATGCAGCCAGGCCAGGAATTCGCGATAGGAGCGTGCCGGTGGTAGCGCGGTGGTGTCGCCGTTGATGGTGTAGAGGGTGAGCAATTCCCGCACGAGCAGCGGGGTAGACCAGCCATCCAGCACCAGATGATGGTTGGTCAGGACGAAACGGTACGTGTCGGAGGTGATCCGGATGAGCATGCAGCGCAGCAGCGGGGGGCGGGTGAGCTGGAACCGGGTACGCGCATCCACGGCGATCAACCGATCGACCTCGCGGGTGCGCTCGTCCTCGTCGATACTGCCGGTGGATCCGGCGAGACCAGTGAGGTCGACCTCCTGCCATTCGATATCGGCGTCATCCAGAACGAGCTGACGTGGGCCGTCCGGAGTCTCGACGAAGGCGACACGCAGATTCTCATGCCGGACTACCAGAGCCTGTGCGGCGCGCCGCAGCCGAGCCGAGTCGACCGTTCCTGCCAGGGTGAGCAATGACTGCACGGTGTAGCCATCGGAAGTGTCGGCGTCGTAGCGTGCGTGGAAGAACAGGCCGTATTGCAGTGGCGCGAGCGGCCATACGTCGATGAGATTCGGGTAGTCCTGTTCCCAGAGGTCGATCTGGTTCTGGGTGACGGCGACCATATCGAAGTCCGAGGGTGTGTGACCGCCCGCACCGGCGGATTCTGCGTGTTCGGCGAGGGCGGTGAGAGCTCGCGTCCAGAGCGCGGCGAGTTCGCCGATGTCTGCCGCGCTGAGCAAACGGGAGGCGTAGGACCAGGTCACTTCCAGGCCGGCGGCAGTGCGGACCGCGTTGATATCGACAACCGCGGCCAGCGGCGCGTGCTGGTCCTGAGTAGCGGTGAACCGGAGCGGCAACCACGGTTGTGCGTCGCCGCCGGTGGTCGCGGAGCCGAGGTAGTTGAAGCTGATCTGCGGGCTGGGTGCTCGAGCGAGTGCTGCCGCACTGTCGGGGACCAGGTAGCGCAGCATGCCGAACCCGACGCCTTTGTCCGGTAGCGCCCGGAGTTGCTCCTTGGTGGTTTTGATCGCGGCGCCCGCAGCGGCGCCGCCTGCGAACGCATCCGCCAGATCGATGCCGGTCAGATCCACTGCGACGGGGTAGACGCTGGTGAACCAGCCCACTGTGCGTGCGATGTCGGCGCCCGGCAGGATGGTTTCCGTCCGACCGTGGCCTTCCAGAGTGAACAGTGTCGAGGCACGCCCGCGCCATCGGGTTACCGCGAGCACGAGCCCGGTGAGCAGCACATCATCGGCGCCGCAGTGGAAACGATCCGGTGCGGTGGCGAGCACGGTCTGCGTGATCGACTGCGGAAGGATGGTCCGCAGGTGGTTCATGGTGGCGACTACGTCGAGAGTGGGATCTATCGGCGCCGAGCCGAGCGGGGGATCGGGCACGGCGAGCGTACGCTGCCACAGCGGCAGTTCCGTGATCCGGGTGGCGGCGTGTTCGCGCTGTCCATGCGCCCAGCGCCGGAACGAGGTGCCGACCGGAGCGAGCGCACCGCCTTGTGCGGCGGTGGCCAGATCGGGGAGCAGGATACGCCAGGAGACGCCATCGGTAACGAGGTGGTGCAATACCAGCCATAGCAGCGGCGGTGCGTCCGCCCGTTCGATCCACACCGCGCGCGCGACTGCGCCGGAGCTCGGGTCGAGCCGATCGGCGGCGCGCTGTAACTCGCGTTCGCAGACCTGCTCGATATCCGCCGCCGCAGTCACGGTCGCCAAGAGATCCGTGGCCCGCACCGAACCGGTTTCGCCGACCACCCAGCCCCAGCCATCGCCGACCCGGTGCAGTGTCGAGCGCAGCAGATCGTGTCGGTCGAGTAGTGCCTGGAGTGCGGTGACCAGCTGTGCGCGCTCGATTCCCTCGGGCAATTCGATCAGTACGGCCTGGGCGAACCGCCACCAGGTCCGGCCCTGCTCCAGCATTGCCCGCACGATCGGCGTGAGTTCCACTTCGCCGACCCCGCCGCCGGGAAATTCTGCCACCACCTCGGTTCGCACTTCGGTGGCGATCGCGGCGAGCGCCGCCACAGTCTTGCGCTCGAAGACATCTCGTGCGCTGAATCCGAGGCCTGCGGCCTTCGCCCGTGACACCAGCTGGATCGAGATGATGCTGTCGCCGCCGAGCGCGAAGAAACTTTCGTCGACGCCCACCGAAGCCAGGCCGAGCACTTCGGTGAACAGTGCGGCGAGCGTCCGTTCCTGTGGCGTGGACGGTGGTCTGCTGGTGCTGGTGCGTGTGCCGAACTCCGGTGTGGGCAGCGCCTTGCGGTCCACCTTGCCCAGTGGGGTCAACGGGAGACTGTCGAGCACCATGACCACTGTGGGGACCAGGTATGCGGGAAGGGATGCTCCGGCTGCGGCTTGTAGCGCCTCAGGGAGGATTTCCGCCGTCGGCTTCGGAAGCACATATGAGACCAAGGCCGTTGCGCCGGTACCGGTGTCGACACCGAGGGTGAGCGCGAAGTCGACGTCAGGATGCCGTTGCAACACGGCGTCGATCTCGCCGAGTTCGATACGGAAGCCGCGCACCTTGATCTGGAAGTCGCTGCGGCCGTGGTATTCCAGGTCGATCCGGCCCTCGTGCTCGATCCAGCGGACCAGGTCGCCGGTACGATACATACGTTCGCCCGGTGCGTAGGGGTTGGCGAGGAACCGAGCGGCGGTGAGCCCAGTGCGTCGGTGATAGCCACGAGCCAAACCAGGACCGGCGAGATAAAGCTCACCGGTGCTACCTGGGGGCAGTGGCCGTAGCCACGGGTCGAGGATCACGGCCGATACCTCGGGGGTGAGACCGCCGATGGTGACCGGTGCATCGGGTGTCAGCGGGGTGCTCAGGGTGACGGTAATGGTGGTCTCGGTAGGGCCGTAGCCGTTGAGCAGAGTACGATCGGACCACTTCGTGACCAGCTCGGGCGGGCAAGCGTCGCCGCCTACGACCACGGTGCGCAACTCGGGCAGTGCCGCTGGATCCAGCGATCCCACGACGGCCGGAGTGACATTGAGGTGCGTCACATGGTGAGTTCGCAGCACATGTGACAGTTCTTCGCCCGCGTAGGCCGATGGTGGCACAACAGCCAAGGTCGCTCCGGCTGTGAACGCGACCAGAATCTCCTCGACAGAAATATCGAAACTGGGCGATACAGCATGGGCGACAACCGAATTCGAGTCTACTCCGAATGCGGTTCTTGAACTCTCGGCTAAATTCGCCAGTCCGCGGTGCGAGACGAGCACGCCCTTGGGCAGTCCGGTGGAGCCGGAGGTATAGATGAGGTAAGCGGTCTGATCGGGATGAGGCGTGACGATCCGCTGGGCATCATCGAGTACGGCGGGGTTTTGTTCGGCGATCTCGGCCTCGATGGCCTCGTCATCGAGGATCGACCAGGCTATCCGGTCCGGCAATGATTTGCGCGCGGCCGTGATGGTGATTCCTGAGACGACCCCGCTGTCCCGTATCATGTGTTCGATCCGGTCGAACGGATAGGTCGGATCGATCGGTACGAAAGCCGCGCCGGTCTTGGTCACCGCGATCATTGCCAGCACTGACCGGATCGAGCGTGGAATCGAGATCGCCACGGCGCGCTCGGGTCCGGCGCCGGTAGCGATCAACACCCGAGCGAGGCGATTGGTGTAGGCGTCCACCTCGCGGTAGGTCAACTCGGTGGCACCCTCGATAAGGGCTCGCGCATGCGGGTCACGGGTCGCCCCGGTGGCGAGCAACGCGGACAGCGTCAGCGGTGTGCCGCCGGCAGCCCCGCGCGCAGGGGCGTAATCGGCGCGTTCGTCGTTCGAGAGCACCGAGATGGTCGCCAGCGGCGCATCCGTTCCTGCAGTGAGGAAACGGTGCAGGAAAGACAAGAATCGGTGGTGGTGCGCGGCCAGTTCGGTATCGGTGTAGAGATTGCGATTGGCCTGGAAGTCGATATGCATGCTTTCGCCACCGACGCCTGGATACAGGTTGACGAACAGGTCATCGATCAATCCTGCGGTCAGTACGTGCAGCCGCCCTGTGACCGGACCGAGCTGGATTCTGGTATCGGCCATCATCAGGTTTACCGAGGGCCCGAACGAGCCTGCTTCGTCCATCGGTAGGCCGAGGTCGCGGAAGATGTCTTCTTGACGATAGCGCTGCCTGCGTAGGGCCCCGGTCAGCTCGCTCCGGGCGGCTCGGATGGCTGCGCCGACCGTCGTACTGGGCGTCATCGGTAGCCGCAATGGGACAACATTGGCGACCATGCCGCCGGAGCGCCGCAAAGCGGCGGTAGTACGTGCCGAAACTGGAAGGCTCAGTATGGCTTCCGAGGTACCGGTCATCGCACAGAGATACGCGCCGAAGGCGGCGACCACAGTCGGCGCGACGCCGGAGCTCACCTGCTCGGCGACGGTGCCGAGCAGCCGGACGGTATCCTCGGACAGCGTCCCTGTGGCCCGTCTCGGATGCCCGCTCACCCCTGCGACACGGCCGGCCAGGCTCACCGGCTCGGCCATGCCGTCCAGATGCGCGAGCCAGTACTGCCGGTCGGTGCTGAACCGGTCCGAGCTGCGGTAAGCCATATCCGCCTCGACGATCGCGCGTAGTTCCGCTGTGTGCGCAGGCGTCGGTGTGCGGCCGGCCGAGGCAGCATTGTAGAGCTCGCTCGCGCGTTGCATCATGGTCAACGCGCCCATGCCATCGAGCACGATGTGGTGGATCCGCGAATACCAGAACCACCGGTCGGTATCGATGCGTAGCATGACGATGCGGACCAGCCGGTCGCGGGTCAGCTCGATCGGAGTCTCGTATTCCGCGCGCATCCATGCGTGCGCGGCGGCCTCCGGATCGGGTTCGGCACGTACATCGATGGTCTGCAGGCTGTCTTCGAGCGTGGGGTCGACGACTTGGAACGGATGGCCGTCCACCTCGATCAGGCGCAGATAGCCGGTACCGAATTCGCGTCCGGCTTGCCGCGACGATTGTGCGAGCAGCTCGAGATCGATCGGTCCGTTCAATTCGACATACTGGGCGATGGATATCGGGGTAGTACCGGCGATGTGCTGGGCGAACCAGATACCGCGCTGCGCCGCCGACAGGGCGAAGGCCCCTTCAGGGAGCACAGTGTGTGTCCCGGTGGCCGAAGGGAAAGGCTGTTGCATAACGTGTCCTACGTTGTGACCGCGCCGGGATACTCCAGGAGAGTGATCGTCCGTAGCTACCGCGGTGTAGCACCTGCCGCCGCATAGCAAGCGACAAGTTAATTCTGAACCGATGTGCTCGGCGCTGCGGGAATATGGCGCACACTGTGTGGCCCGAACCTCACGGTCCGGGCCACATGGACAGGAGTGTGTCCGGTCAGCGGGTTGTCAGCAGAAGATCCAGATCGGCCGGGCCGAGCGGGGCGTCGGAGCTGGTCAGATAATGCTGCAGTGTGGAGCGCTCGTCCAGCACCAACCAGGTGATCTCGGAACTCGGTCCGGGATGTGCGGCTTTGGTGGTGATCCCGAATGCGGTGCCGAAGGCGGCGCGGCCGGCTTCGATGAGCGGGACAGTACTGGCACCGATCTTGGCGGCGGCTCGTTCGGCTACGACCGACTCGATCGGTTGGTCGATCGCTACGGCGATTCGGGCGCCGGGGTAGGTACCCCGCCGCAGCAACAGCCGAGCGAGCCGATTGGACCAGCGATCCAGTTCGGTGCGAGTGAGTTCGCAGTCGGGGGTGGATACTACGGCAGCGTGCGGATCGATCTCGGCGGCGGGCCGCACCGGTGGCTGGGCGTAGCCGGTGTCGGCGAGCGCATCGGTCAGCGTGTGCATGTCGTGTCCTCGAATCTCGGTTCAAGAGGTATTCGGCGTACCTGTCAATCTCCTCTTCGAGGTGGACCCGCGACAGCGACCCAAGCGTTGAATCGTGCTCTCCTAGGGTGGGTGAGCCCGCACCCTAGGTGTATGCCCGGCTCTCAGTCGGTCACGTAGCCGTTGAGCGTATCGCGCAGATCGGTGAGCAGCGCATGAGCGGCGACGGGTCCGCCGCCGTGCCAGACGGCGTCCTCGACGGCGAACACCCGGTGATCGGTAGCGGCCCCGAGTTTCTTCCACGCACGGGTGCGCAGTACGGCCGCGCCATGCTTCTTGCCTTCGGGACCGGCGAAGATCACATAGATCACATCGCCCTCTGCTTTGGTGGCGAACTCGCTCGGGCGCACATCGAACGAAGCGCCACGCTGGGCGGGGGGCCGCTGCACGCCTGTCTCGCCGAGTACCTGGCCGGAGAAACTGTCACCACCTTGTACCCGGTTGGTGTCAGCGGTGAACCGGATGACCGATGCCTGGGTCTGGTTCGCCACCAGTAGGGCGCCGGTATCGCGTGCTTCGGTGCGAAAATTCCGCAGCGTGTTTTCCGCCGCACCGCGGCGCCCCAGAGCTGCTGCGAACGCCATGAACTCGGCCTGCCAGCTGGTGTTCTTACCGACCAGTACAGTTGGCGCGATAGCTTTTAATGCGGTGAAGCTCGCCGCTCCGGTCGGAACCTCACCGAGAATCAGGTCCGGGTTCAGCTCGGCTATCCGGGTCGGATCGGGCCGGGCCGCGGTTCCTATGCCGGGAACATCGAGTACACCGGTGCCGAGGTAGGCAGGCTGCCGTTTCGGCCCGCCCAGGGTAACCGTGCCGACGACCCGCTCCCACAGACCGAGCGCGCAGACCGCGTCCAGTGCGGAAGTGGTGAGCACTACGATGCGCTGCGGGTCGGCCGGCACCGCCGAGACTCCATACGCATGGGTGACCTTGCGCGTACTGCCTGCCGCCGGGTCGGGGGCGCTGGGCAGGGCGCAGGCTCGGCTGGTGTCGCGGTCGAGCCCGACTACGCCGGCGCCCGCGATGTTCGTCGTGGTCCGCACGATCGAAGCGGAGCTGTCCGCATCGCCGACGGTGCCGCCACATCCCGCCAGAATCAGCGCGACGCATACGGTAGCGAGCGCCAAGAGCCGTCGGCCAGCCCTGCCATGGTGGTCGCCTCGGGTACGAGCGGTGCGAATTCGAGTGCTTGCACGCGTTACTTCGCTCAGCATCACGTCGCTCACCGGCATGCGAGTGAGGGTACATGTACGCGCTGTTCGGCCGCGGGCGAGGACACCACAGTTCCACGGCCACGGGCAGAGCGGATACCACCAGGATGGACAATCGTCGCGCAGCGAGTCCGTCGGTGCGCGGATCAGTCTGCGAGCATCCGAATACGACAGAGAGTAGGACCCGTTCGGTCTTCCGTGACGACAAGGTTTACGATGCGAAGAGCGCAAGCGAACTGTCGTCTGTCCCGACATCAGGGACAGATGCGATCAGCGGAGCCTGCGGAGCGACCTAAAGGCACCTTTCAGGAGGATCAGTGACTGCCGTAGAGCCCCAGCCAGTCCCTCAATTGGAAGCGACTCGGCCGTATCCGGCTCGGACCGGGCCGAAGGGCTCGTTCATCTACAAGATGGTCACCACCACGGACCCCAAGGTTCTGGGGGTCATGTACCTGACCACGTCGATGGGCTTCTTCCTCATCGGTGGTCTCATGGCTCTGCTGATGCGTGGTGAGCTGGCGCGTCCCGGCCTGCAGTTCCTCTCTACCGAGCAGTTCAACCAGCTGTTCACCATGCACGGCACGATCATGCTCCTGTTCTACGCGACCGCGATCGTGTTCGGCTTCGCCAACATCATCCTCCCGCTGCAGATCGGCGCCCCCGATGTCGCCTTCCCGCGACTGAACGCGTTCAGCTACTGGCTGTACGCCTTCGGCGCCACCATGGCCACCGCGGGATTCATCACTCCAGGTGGCGCCGCTGATTTCGGTTGGACGGCGTACGTGCCGCTGACCGACATCCTGCATTCCCCCGGGGTCGGCACCGACCTGTGGATTCTCGGCCTGGCGGTCTCCGGTCTCGGTACCATCCTCGGTGGTGTGAACATGCTGACTACCGTTATCTGCCTCCGTGCGCCTGGTATGACGATGTTCCGGATGCCGATCTTCACCTGGAACATCGCGGTGACCAGCGTGCTGATCCTGATGGCTTTCCCAGTGTTGACCGCCGCGCTGTTCGCCTTGGCCTACGATCGTCACCTGGGTGCCCACATCTATGACCCCGCGACCGGTGGCATCCTGCTCTACCAGCATCTGTTCTGGTTCTTCGGCCACCCCGAGGTGTACATCATCGCGCTGCCGTTCTTCGGGATCGTCTCGGAGATCTTCCCGGTCTTCTCGCGTAAGCCGATCTTCGGCTACACCACTCTGGTCTACGCCACCCTCGGTATCGCGGCTCTGTCAGTCGCGGTGTGGGCGCACCACATGTACGCCACCGGTGCGGTGCTGCTGCCGTACTTCTCGCTGATGACCTTCCTCATCGCAGTTCCGACCGGCGTGAAATTCTTCAACTGGATCGGCACCATGTGGCGCGGTCATCTGACCTTCGAATCGCCGATGCTGTTTTCCGTCGGCTTCATCGTCACCTTCCTCTTCGGTGGCTTGTCCGGCGTCATTCTGGCCAGCCCGCCGCTGGACTTCCACGTCACTGACACCTACTTCGTCGTGGCGCACTTCCACTATGTGCTCTTCGGCACTATCGTGTTCGCCACCTTCGCGGGTATCTATTTCTGGTTCCCCAAGATCACCGGGCGGATGCTGGACGAGCGTCTGGCCAAGTGGCATTTCTGGACCACCTTCATCGGCTTCCACTCCACGTTCCTGGTGCAGCACTGGCTCGGTGCCGAAGGCATGCCGCGTCGCTACGCCGACTACCTGCCCAGCGACGGCTTCACCACGCTGAACACGATCTCGACGATCGGCGCCTTCGTGCTCGGCGCGTCCATGCTGCCGTTCCTGTGGAATGTCTTCAAGAGCTACCGTTACGGCGAGGTCGTCACTGTGGACGACCCGTGGGGCTACGGCAACTCCCTGGAATGGGTCACCACCTGCCCGCCGCCGCGGCACAATTTCTACGAGTTGCCGCGCATCCGTTCCGAGCGGCCCGCCTTCGAGCTGCATTACCCGCACATGGTCGAGCGCATGCGCGCAGAGGCCCACGTGGGCTGGGGTTCGGGCAAGCATGCCACTCAGGTCCACGAGACAGCCGCGATAACAAAGTAGGCGGCTACCGGACCTCGTCCGGCAGCGCCGTAGGATTCTCTGCGATGTGTGCACCCGCTGGTGACCAGCGGGTGCACACTCGTTTGGGGAGACAGCACGCACCGCGCACGTTGCGACAACGAGGTCCAGCACAGCGGTGGCGAACATCGAATATGGAGCGCATCAGTTGGCCGACACCACCGTTCTCGTCACTGTCACCGGACCGGATCGTCCCGGTGTGACGTCCGTGCTGCTCGCGGCTATGTCTCGGCACCGGGTGAGTCTGCTGGATGTGGAACAGGTTGTGATCCGAGGCAGGTTGACCCTCGGTGTCTTGGTTGCCTGTCCGAATGATCCGGAGGCTTTGCAGGATGAACTCGAAGAGGCAATGAATACCGTCGGTATGCACGTCGAGGTCGAAGTGGGCGCTGCGATCGGTAGGCAACCGATTTCCACGCACGCGGTGGTGATCCTAGGCGCCCCGGTTACCGCACGCGCGTTCAGTGCGGTATCGCGGCAGCTGGCCACTCTGGGCGCCAACATCGACACCATTCGTGGGATCGCCGACTATCCGGTGACCGGTATGGAGCTATTGGTCACAGCGACCGATCCCGGACCGGACACTGATTCCCGGTTGCGTACGGCTTTGGCCGAGGTCGCGGTACATGAGCAGGTGGACGTCGCAGTGGAGCGCGCCGGGTTGTCTCGCCGCGGTAAGCGTTTGATCGTGTTCGATGTCGACTCGACCTTGATCCAGGGTGAAGTGATCGAGATGCTCGCCGCGTACGCGGGAGTAGCGGACGAGGTCCAGCGGGTGACCGAAGCCGCCATGCGGGGGGAGATCGACTTCGCGGAATCGCTGCGGCAACGAGTGGCCACGTTGGCCGGGCTCGACGAGTCGGTGATCGAGGCGGTGTCCGAGCAGATCGAGTTGACGCCAGGCGCCCGCACCACTATCCGTACCCTGCGAAGGCTCGGCTTCCGCTGCGGTGTGGTGTCGGGCGGGTTCCGCCAGGTGATCGAACCGCTGGCACACGAACTGGAACTGGATTTCGTGCAGGCGAACACCTTGGAGATCGTCGAAGGCGAACTCACTGGCCGGGTCGTCGGCGAGATCGTCGATCGCGCGGCGAAGGCCACTGCGCTGCGCAAGTTCGCGGCGGAGGCCGGAGTGACGATGGGCCAGACCGTCGCAGTCGGTGATGGCGCCAACGACATAGATATGCTCAACGCCGCCGGGCTGGGTATCGCCTTCAACGCTAAGCCGGCGCTGCGTGAGGTCGCCGATGCCGCGCTCTCGCATCCCTATCTGGACGCGGTGTTGTTCATTCTCGGAGTTACCCGACACGAAGTGGAGGCCGCCGACGCCAAGGACGGCCTGCTGCGCCGTGTTCCGCTGGGGTGAGGCCAGGACGATCGAAACCGGCGCTGCTGCGGACAGCGGCGGACCGGTAGGCTCAGGGTGGTGTGCAGTTTCATGGACGCGGCCGTGATTGCCTCGGACGATGCGGGCTTCCGCGCCAGGCACGCGGTGCTGGCCAGCGGCTATGGCGGCGCCCGCGACCCGGATGATCCGGCCATGGTGCAGGCGATGCAGCTGGTCTTGCATCTACCCAGAACCGACCCGCCTTCGCGCAGTGCGCTGCTCGCCGCGGCGGCAGCCGCGGTGGCGGCATTGTGCCTGGACGAGCGGGTCGGACCTGGTGGGGTATGGCGGGAGCACTATTCGGCATGGACGCGATCGCGCGTCCGCAAGGTCGTCCGACGTGCCCGAGGCGGTAAGTGGCACGCGAGCGGTGCGGTGCACGGCGTCACCGCCGAGATCGATGGGGCACAGGCGAGGGCGCTGGTGCCTGGTCCGGTGGGCGCGGTGGATCCGCTGATCAAACGCCTGCAGATCGGTGGCACCGATCTCGACCATGACGATCCCGGCCCGCCGGATGCTGGGTTGCCTGTGCTGTGGGTGCGCACCGCGCTCGGGATGACCCTGGGGAAAGCGGCAGCGCAGGTAGGTCACGCGAGCATGCTGCTGGCCGGCGCTCTGCCGATCGAACATGTCCTGCGCTGGGCGGAGCTCGGATTTCGTTGCGCAGTGCGGGAATCGGATGCCCGGCAGTGGTCGGAACTGGTCGGACAGGTAGCCGATGGCACTGCGGTCGCCGTGCGTGACGCGGGATTCACCGAGGTAGCGCCGGGTTCGATGACTGTGATCGCGGTACCGCCCCGGTCTTGGTGAACGCCTGAGCGGTCCTGTCGCATCCGGTGTGGGGGTCCGCTCCGGGTCCCGCTCCGCGATGCCATATGTACCGGAGCAGGCCCCTGCCACCTGCCCATGTTGGCACGTGCCCCTACGAGTGGGCCAAGATGGAGCCCGTGTCGCAACCGGATTCCGATCTGCTCATCGATTTCACCGACGTGACCGTTCGCCGTTCCGGACATACTCTTGTCGGTCCGGTCACCTGGCGAGTCGAGCTAGACGAACGCTGGGTGGTCCTCGGCCCCAATGGCGCGGGCAAGACCTCGCTGCTGCGGATGGCCGCGGCCGAGATGCACCCTACCTCGGGGATCGCCTATCTACTCGGGGAGCAAATGGGCAAAGTCGATGTCAGCGAGCTGCGCCCGCGTATCGGCCTGTCATCGGCCGCCGTAGCCAACCGGGTTCCGCCTGACGAAAAGGTCAACGATCTGGTGGTGTCCGCCGGATACGCGGTGCTCGGTCGTTGGCGGGAGCGTTACGACGATCTGGACCTCGACCGCGCTATCGATATGTTGGAGAACCTGGGTGCCGAACACCTTTCGGATCGCACCTACGGGACGCTGTCGGAGGGCGAGCGCAAGCGAGTGCTCATTGCTCGTGCTCTGATGACCGATCCCGAGCTGCTGCTGCTCGACGAACCCGCCGCAGGCTTGGATCTGGGCGGTCGGGAGGAGCTGGTGGAGCGGCTCGGCGATCTCGCCGCCGACCCTGATGCGCCCGCGACGGTGCTGGTCACTCACCACGTGGAGGAAATCCCGCCCGGATACACCCACGGGATGCTCCTCAACGAGGGCGAAGTGGTCGCGCAAGGACTGCTCTCCGATGTGCTCACCGCGGAAAGCCTCAGCGACGCTTTTCGGCAGTCGATCCTATTGGATCGGGTGGACGGTCGCTACTTCGCGCGGCGAGCACGTCGTGCGGGCCGTCACCGTACCCGCTGATACGGCTGGCGGGACGTCGCTCACCAAGCACGCGTTAGGGTGCAAGGGTGAGTGAGACAGAAGCGCGGCACGACTCGGTGCCGCCGACAGCGTCACCCCAGGACGCGTCGACGGTGGTACTCATGCGCGACGGCGCCGCAGGGCCCGAGGTCTTTTTGCAGCGCAGGGTAGGCGCCATGGCGTTCGCCGCCGGGATGACCGTATTCCCCGGTGGTAGGGTCGATCCGTCCGACGGTACGGCGGATATCATCTGGGCCGGGCCCGAGCCCGATTGGTGGGCCGAGCGTTTCGCCACTACCAGGACCAGGGCCAAGGCGCTGGTCTGCGCGGCGGTACGGGAGACATTCGAGGAATGCGGCGTTCTGCTGGCAGGCCCTACCGCCGATAGTGTTGTCGCGGATACCGTCGGTTACCGCGCCGCCCGCACCGAGCTGGAGCGCAGAGAACTGTCGCTGGCCGCATTCCTCGCCGAGGAGAAGCTGGTATTGCGCGCCGATCTGCTCCGGCCGTGGGCCAACTGGATCACCCCGGTGATCGAGACACGCCGTTATGACACCCGGTTCTTCGTCGCGGTGCTGCCGGAAGGGCAATGTGCAGACGGCGCCACCTCGGAGGCGGCGGAAGTGCAGTGGCGTACTCCGGCCGAGGCGCTGGAGCGTTGGCGTCGTGGCACCGATATTCTGCTGCCGCCGACCTGGTCGCAGCTGGTCACACTCAGCGCATTCGGTTCTACGGCCGATGTTCTGGCCGCGCGGCGGGCGATCGATCCGATCCTGCCGGTGCCGGCCGCGGTCGATGGCAGACAGCTGCTGTCCTTCCCGGACAGCCAGCGCTACTTCGCCGACCTCCCGGATGCCGGTCAGCTCAAGGGATCCATACGTCCGTGACCGCTCATGCTGTGTTCCTTTCAGCATGTGCGGGGCCCTGCGTGGTTATGCTGCGTTGCCGCCTCCGGGCCTGACCGCTCATGCTGGCACCCGGTAGCGTGGCTTCCCATGGCCGAATTCGTGACCTTGGAGCTGGCCGAGGGAAATGCCGCCCGCCGCGTGGCTGTCCTGCGGATCGCTCGCCCGCCGATGAATCTGTTGACCGTGCAGCTGGCGCTCGAGTTGGCCGAAGTGGCGGACGCTGTCGCGGCGGATCCCGGTATCGCCGCAGTGGTCGTGCACGGCGATGAGCGGGTGTTCTCAGCTGGCGACGATCTGGCTGAGCTGTCCGATTTCGGGGCCGATCAGGCTGGTGCAGTGGCGGCCGACTTCCAGCGGGCGCTCGGCTGCTTGGCCCGCCTGCCGCAGCCCACGGTCGCGGCGATCAGCGGTTACTGTCTCGGCGGCGGGCTGGAATTGGCGCTCGGTGCCGATCGCCGTGTCATCGGTGACAATGTCAAGCTGGGCATGCCGCAGATCAAGGCGGGTCTGATTCCACTCGCGGGTATCCGCAGACTATCGCTGCTGATCGGGCCGGGACAGGCCAAGGATCTCGTGTACACCGGTCGTTTCGTCGGTGCGGACGAGGCAAAGGCACTCGGTCTGGTCGACGAGGTCGTCGCACCGGACAACGTGTACGCCACCGCGATGCGGTGGGCACAGCAGTTCGTGGCAGGTCCGGCTCGTGCGTTATCCGCCGCGAAAGCGGTCTTCGAAGCAGGCCCGCACGGCTTCGACCGTGCCAGGACCGAATGGTCCGCGCTGTTTCTGACCGAAGATCGCCTGATCGGAACAGGTTCTTATCTGGTCAATGGACCCGGAACTGCGGAATTCGTGGGGCGATAGCAGGCTTCAACTGGGGATTTGGGTAGGCTAGCCGACCATGACGGTAAGTCCCGAGGACCCTGCGCCTAACCCGCATGCCACCGAGGCGGAGGTCGAAGCAGCGCGCAAAGATACGAAGCTGGCCCAGGTGCTCTACCACGATTGGGAAGCCGAGACCTACGACGATAAATGGTCCATTTCGTATGACGAACGCTGTATCGAATACGCGCGTGGGCGATTCGACGCCGCCGTCGGCCCAGCCCCGTTGCCCTACCCTAAGGCACTCGAACTGGGTTGTGGCACCGGGTTCTTCCTGCTGAACTTGATGCAGGCGGGGGTGGTAGAATCCGGCTCGGTCACCGATCTGTCTCCGGGCATGGTGAAGGTGGCGCTGCGTAACGCGCGCAATCTCGGGCTGGACGTGGACGGCCGGGTCGCCGACGCGGAGACCATCCCATATGAGGACGACACGTTCGATCTGGTGGTCGGCCACGCGGTGCTGCACCATATTCCCGATGTCGAGTTGGCGCTGAAGGAATGTTTGCGCGTGCTCAAGCCCGGTGGCCGCTTTGTGTTCGCAGGCGAGCCGACTACGGTCGGTAACTTCTACGCGCGGTGGCTGGGCCGGATCACCTGGGGGGTCACCACCACGGTCACTAAGCTTCCGATGTTCAGCGGGTGGCGGCGTCCGCAAGAGGAGCTGGATGAATCCTCGCGCGCCGCAGCGTTGGAAGCGGTCGTGGATTTGCATACCTTCGATCCGAGGGCGTTGGAAGCCATGGCTCGTTCAGCGGGAGCTGTCGAGGTGGCCGCCACGACTGAGGAGCTCGCGGCCGCGTTGTGGGGCTGGCCAGTGCGCACTTTCGAGGCGGCGGTGCCCGCTGAGAAACTCACCATGCGGTACCGAATGGCGATGTATCGTGCCTGGCAGGGGCTGAGCTGGCTGGACGACAATGTCATGCGCCGCGTGGTGCCGCGTCGATTCTTCTACAACGCTATGATCACCGGCATGAAGCCCGGCGCTGCCGGAAAGTAGTGGGCTATCACTTCTCCCGTGACGACGTCGGGTATCTGGGCAGCCCTGCCGGTCGGGCCGCACTGGTCGCGGTGGATGAACTCACGCTGACCGCGGTATCCCTGCTGAAGGATCTCGAGCAGGTGCGGCGCGCCTACGAGGACAGGGCCGCGGCTCTGGTCGAGACGGTCCGGCTACGTCGCCGCGCCGCAGCTAAACTCGCTGACGCGGGAGAGTGGCTGTTCACCGACGACGCCCTGCAACAGGCGACTCCGTCGATCGTCGCCAGGCACCGGGCCGCGCGTCTGGCGGGGCGGGTTGTGCACGATGTGACCTGCTCGATCGGTGCGGACCTCGTCGAACTGGCCCGAGTATGCCCCGCTGTGCTCGGCAGCGATCTGGACGAGGTGCGGTTGGCCATCGCCACACACAATCTGAGTCAGTGCCGTTTTCCGGTAGGGGAGTCGCGTACGTCCGTCACCAGTGCTCAGATATGGAATGTGATGCTGGCGAAGGCGGATGCGCTGCGCCCGTGCAGCAGCGGCACCGTGATCTTCGCCGACCCGGCGCGGCGTTCCGGTGGTAGGCGTACCCACGATCCAGCCAAGCTGCAGCCGCCGTTGCCAGATCTGCTCGCGGCCTATCAGGGCCGCGAGCTGGCGGTGAAGTGCGCGCCCGGATTGGATTTCGAACGTCTTGGCTGGTTGGGTGAGATCGAGATCGTTTCCCTGGACGGCACGGTGCGCGAGGCCTGTCTGTGGTCCCGAAGTCTTGCTGAACCTGGTGTCACCCGTCGTGCCACGGTGCTCTCGTCCACGGGCGCCGCGTGGACTCTCACCGATGCCGAACCCAGCGGCATCGATGAGCGCGCGCCAGGAGAATGGATCATCGATCCGGACGGTGCTGTTGTGCGCGCAGGACTCGTCCGGCATTACGCTGCGAAACTGGGGCTGTGGCAACTGGATCCCCGTATCGCCTACCTTACCGGCGACCACCTCCCTGCCGGGATACGTGGTTTTCGCGTCATCGATCGTCTCGACTATCGCGAGAAAGCCCTGCGCGCCCGTCTTCACCGTCACGACTGCGGGCCGTTGGAGATCCTCGTTCGCGGGGTCGAGGTGGATCCGGACCGGCTGCGGCGCATCGTGAAACCGGCGGGTTCCCGGCCGCTCACTGTGGTGATCACTCGAATCGGGCGCACGCCGACAGCGTTCCTGTGCACTGCGGTGGACTCACGTACGCGGTAGTGATGGCTATTCCGGTTCGAAAGCGAAGATCTCACCGATCCGAGTGGCGACTACGATCTTGCCCCCGGCCCCGACCGAGGTACCGGTAGTGGTGCCCCGCGCTTGGGGAAGGACATCGGAATCGACGGTCGCGCCGGTCTTGGTGTCGAATACGATCAGGTTCAGCCCCTCGCCGATGGCCGCGGTGGTGTAGCCGGTATTGCCCGCGGTCTGCACCGGGGTGCCGCGCAATGCGAGGTCTTTACGCTCCCAGGCCACTTCGACAGCATCTCCCTTGTCCCGCAGAGCGAGCAGGTAGCCGTTGTCACCGGCGGGAATGATGAGTCCGTCACGAGACACCGAGATGCCTCCGCGCGGTGTCCATGGCAGCTGCTGGATCCACTTGATCCGGCCGTCGGCGGCATCGAGCGCGATCAGACGGTCGCTGTTGTCACCGACGTAGACGGTGCCGCCATCCGCGGACAGGGTCGGATTGGTCGCGCTGCCGCGCTTCAGGAGTTGTTCGCTCCATTCCTGGTGGATTTCGCCGTCGGTGTAGCGTAGGGCTACCAGCGCGGCGGCGGGCTCGCCCGGCTTCCGCAGCGTGACGTAGAAGCGGCCGCTCGATGTGTCGATGGGGGAGATATTCGCGACAGGGCATCCGGGGCCTCCGGTGAAGCAGTCGTCGAGTTCTGCTTCAGAGGTCGGCCGGGGCAGGGTGGACTGGACCGGGAGATTCGGTTCGTCGAGTAATCGTACTGTCGGTATCAGTTGGGCGCCTGTCTGTCGTGACAGCACGTCGATCTGGCCGGACTGGGTGATGGTCAGCAGATTCCCGTCGCCAGTGAACTGCGCCGAGACCGGTGTTCCGGTGACTCGGGTACGCCAGCGTGGTTGGCCCAAGTAGTTGAAAGAGTTCATATGGTTGTCGTCACCGACATAGACGTTGGTCATACCGTCGACCAAGGTCGGAGCCGATATCGCGGTGGGGCCGAGCGTGTCGCAGAAGCGTTTGCGGCCGGTCTTCATCTGGAAGGAGAAGATAGAGCAGTTCGGCAGTCGGGTGGTGATGAACATTTGGCTGTCAGGGCCGAGCGTGACGGGCTCGGCGATCGGCCCCCCGACCGGGCGCGACCAGCTCAGCGTGATTTTCCTGGTACCGATGACGGGGCTGCTGCCGCTGTTGCGGCCGTCGTGGTGGACGGCGGTCCACCCCTTGCCGGAACCGACGGTGATGTCGTCGATATCGGTGCCACAGCCGGACACGATCAGCATACCGGCCGTGACCAGCACCGTCGCGGTACGTTTCCGGGACGGTCGCCACCGGAAAGTAGCCAGTACGCCGCCGCTTCGCACCTGCCGCACTCCTGTCGTCGTTGGCTCGCGCGAGACCGATGAGGTGCCGAACCGTTGTCCCGGAACGGTCTTCGCGCCGGTGTGTCCGCTCTCGCCGACGGGCGATTCACTGCCGTCGCCGCGAGAGTCACTGTACGGGAGACCGGCATGAGGCGAACGAGTCCCGCCGGTCGTCGGCGGCACACGCCGCGGGCGTTAGGCTATACCGTGCCGCCTTAGAGGCGGGGCGGCAGGGTAGGACCAAGACAGGAGAGGCGTTCGTGACGAGCATGTGGGGCGCACCGTTGCGTTCGCGCTGGCGGGGATCACGCCGTCGCGATCCGCAGCAGACACGATTTCTGACACTGGCGTCCTTGCGCTGGGTGTTCGCGCATCGGGCTTACACCCCCTGGTACCTGGTGCGTTATTACCGGCTACTCAAGTTCCGCTTGGCCAATCCGCACATCGTGCTGCGCGGCATGGTGTTCCTCGGTCGTGGCGTGGAGATCCATGCGACGCCGGAGTTGGGCAGATTGGAGATCGGCCGCTGGGTGCACATCGGTGACGGTAACGCGATCCGCTGCCATGAGGGTTCGCTGCGCATCGGCGACAAGGTGGTCTTCGGTAAGGACAACGTGGTCAACACCTATCTCGATATCGAGATAGGTGAATCGACTCTGGTCGCAGACTGGTGTTACATCTGCGATTTCGACCACAAGATGGACGACATCACCGTGCCGATCAAGGATCAGGGCATTGTGAAGAGCCCGGTACGGATCGGTCCCGATACATGGATCGCCGCCAAGGTGACCGTGTTGCGTGAGACCCGAGTCGGCCGCGGTTGTGTGCTCGGCGCGCACGCTGTGGTCAAGGGCGAGATCCCGGACTACGGTATCGCTGTGGGCGCACCGGCCAAGGTGGTCAAGAACCGCAAGGATGTCTGGGACTCCGGTGCGGAAGAACGCGCCCGGTACCAGGCGGCGCTGGAGGATATCGCGCGCAAGAAGAATGGCGTCACCCAGACCCAGACCGCCTAGCCGCGTATCCGGCAGGATCGGGAAACGCGGCGCGGTCCGCGCTGGCCGGAATCTTCTGCCTTCAGGCGGTGGGAAGAGCCGTCAATGCGGATCGCGTTCCGGAAGTGGGCGCTCCACAATGGTCGGACGCCCCAGCGGATTGCGTACCCGCCGTTTGGCCGACTGATACACCTGGGCGGTTTCCGCCGCCACCACATCCCAGGCGAAATCGGCGGTGAGTCGTTCTCTGGCAGCGTAGGCCCGCTGCTGAGCGGCGGCGGGATCGTCGAGAGTGGCACAGACCGCCTCGCCCAGGCCGGTCACATCCGCGGGTGCGAAGGAAGCGCCGGTGACGCCATCGATCACAGCCTCGCCCAGGCCGCCTGCCGTCGAGGTGATCAGCGGCGTACCCGCCGCGGCGGCTTCCAAGCCGACGATGCCGAAGGGTTCATACCGGCTGGGTAGCACAATCGCGTCGGCGCCGTGTAGCCAGCCGAGTAGCTCCTCATGTGCGAGCTGACCGGCGAAAGTCACCGCGCGGGCGACCCGGTGTGCTCGGGCCCGCTCGCGCAGCCACTCGAACTGGGTACCGATACCGGCGATGGTCAAAGTAGTGCCGGGATAGGCGCGCCTGATGCGCGGCAACGCCGCGATCGCGTCCTGCACGCCCTTCTCGTACTCGAGTCTGCCCACATACAGCAGTCGTGGCGGGCCATTGCGTGGCGCGCGCGGACGGAAGGTCCAAGCGCCCACGTCGATTCCGTTGCGGATCACCGTCATCGGGATCCGTTCCGGACCATAGAGACGTTGTACTTCGTCTCGCATGGAGGCCGAGCACGTGATCAGCGCGTCGGATTCGTTGGTCAGCCACCACTCGACCGAATGCACCTGTTTGTTGACCTTGCCCGCGACCCAGCCGCTGTGTCGCCCCGCCTCGGTGGCATGGATGGTCGAGACCAACGGCACGTCGTAGTACTCGGCCAGTGCGATACCAGGGTGCGCGACCAACCAGTCGTGCGCATGCACGACGTCGGGCGTCCAGCCGTCGCCTATACCCGGTTTACCGAGAGCGACGCCTGCGCGCACCATGGCGTGCCCCATGGCCAGGGTCCAGGCGAGCATATCCGCACCGAAGTCGAATACCGGCGGGTCTTCCGCTACTGCCACCACGAGCACCCCATCGGCGGCGAAGGAGTGCGTGGGGTGGGTCGAGGAGTCGGTACCGGAAGGTCTCCTGGACAGTACGACCACCTCATGACCCGCCGAGGCCAGCTCGACAGCGAGGTGATGCACATGTCTGCCGAGCCCACCGACCACGACTGGTGGGTATTCCCACGACACCATCAAAATCTTCATGCAAGTCCTCCTGCGGCGCAGCCCGGTTCCGCTGAGACGAGGCCGGGGTCCGTTGCGGCGGAGCCCGATTCCGGCACGGCCGCGGATGCTGCCCCGAGGGCGGGGGAGATGGACCCCGCGGAGGTCAGTCGTCGTGCGTCTACGCCGGGGAAGAGCCCGTCGGCCGCCCCCCATCCTGCCGTCAACTGCCGTGCCTTCGCGACTTGGCCCGCTGCGATCGCCGTGGCGATTTCCCGTACCGCGTGAGCGTGTCGGTGCGCGCGGTCGCGCGCGTAGCCCGCGGCGGAGTCCTTGCTGACCATGAACGCCCAGTCGCTGGACACGGTCAGGATAGCCTCGCGGAGCAGTTGGTCGGCTACCTGATCCCGCACGCCGAGCGCACCGCCCTGAGCGGCGCGCAGCTTATCGACGGTGTCCAAGGTCAGTCGCACGATGTCCTCGTTGAGCTCGACCAGATCGCGTACCTGCTCGCCCGCCCATACCCGCCAGTCCTTGCCCGAGCCCCAGGAAGAGTCGGCCAGTGGCACCGGTTTTCCCAGGTAGCCCCGATCGCGCGCGTCGGTCAGCGTGCCTACGGTCACGCCGGCCTCAGGTAGTGCCCGCAGCACCTGGGCCAGCCACTGCGGCCCCTCGTGCCACCAGTGGCCGAACAGTTCGGTGTCGAATGCGGCGACCACCAGGGCGGGGTGCCCGATTCGTGCGGATTCGGCGATCAATCGTTCGCGCACGGTGTCCACGAAGTCGTCCACGTGGCAGGTGACAGCAGCCGCTGCCAGTTCGGGGTCGTAGGGCGCTTTATCCGGTCCGGCGATGGACTTCCCGGTGACTCGTGCGGGTTTGAGACCTGTAGCGTGATCATAGTGATGAAAATCACGATAGGCGCCATGGCCTGGATAACCCGATTTCGGTGACCATACCCGGTAGCTCACGTGTAGATCGCGTCCGAAAGCGAGCACATCGGACTCGTGTACTGGATGGCCGAGCGCCGTGTCGCCACGTAGTGCGGGGCCGTCGACCATGAAATGTGTTACCCCTGCGGCTTGGTAGCCGATCTCCATGCCAGGGGTATAGCCGCACTCCGGCGCCCAGATTCCAGCGGGAGTGTGGCCCCAGCGATGGTGCGCGTCGGCCAAGCCTTCGGTGAGCTGGAACTGTCGCAGCCGCGGATCCAGCAAAGGTTGGAACGGGTGGGCCAAGGGGCCGCCGAGCAGTTCGATGATCTCGGCGTCGATGAGTTCGCGCCAGACCGGCGCCGCGCCGTGCCGCCAGTGTTGCTCGAATTCGGCCAGCGCCGCGGTGGCCGATCGGTGCTCACGTCTACCGAGTGCGAGATTGCCCGCCATAGCGGCTTCGTCGGCGCGCAGCTGCCAGTTGCCCAGCCAGTGGTGCATGCCTGCCAGGCAGTGCGGGTCGTCCAGTTGAGCTGCGAGCACCGGAGTGATGCCTAAGCTCAGCAGATGTGAACGACCCTCGACGGCAAGGGTTCGCAACACC
This sequence comes from Nocardia sp. TBRC8007, assembly GCF_056629435.1. Lineage (NCBI taxonomy): Bacteria > Bacillati > Actinomycetota > Actinomycetes > Mycobacteriales > Nocardiaceae > Nocardia > Nocardia sp. TBRC8007. The sequence goes on from NZ_JBWSOR010000002.1 coordinate 33,207, forward strand.
TCGACGACTGGTAGGTAGGATGCGGCCCAGGACTGGTAGAGCCATTCCTCGCCTACCGGCCAGCGGCCGTGGTGGGCCAGCCACGGTAGATGGGAGTGCAGGACCAAGGTGAACTGGCCTGGTACCGGACTTGCGGAATGCCCGTGGGGCACAGTATTGCGCTCGGTCAAGGCTTCACCGCGATGGCGACCAGGTCCAGACTCGCATCAATGTTCTCGACATCCGCGGCGTTCTCGACATCCGCGGCGACCAGCACGAAGTCGTCGCTCGTGACGCTTGCAACGTCCGCGGTCAGCTCGGCGGGCCAGGGTTGGCCGGCCAGCGCCCGTTCGATCTGCGCGTCGATGAATGATCCGCCGTGCTTGGCGTCCAATGCCCGCAGGCCAGGCCCGTGGTGTACGCCGACCATCCTGGTGACCTCGAAGCCTGCGTCGATCAGTAGTTCGGTCAGCTCGGCGGCACTCAATTCCCTGGTGTGGAACGGGTTGAGCGGGGTATCGCGGCCAGGAGAGAAGGTGATCCTGTTGGGTGTACTGACCAGCAGCTCGCCGCCGGGACGCAGTACACGCAGGCACTCGAGCAGGAATTGGGACTGGTCCCATAGGTGCTCGATCACTTGAAAGTTCACTACGACGTCGACCGAGGCGTCCTCCAGTGGTAGCGCGGCAAGATTGCCCTGGATCATCTCCACCCGCGGGTAGCGCGCGCGCACATGCTCGACGGCACTGGTGTCGTAGTCCACTCCGATCACTCTGTCGGCAACATCGGCGATCATATCGGCGCCGTAGCCTTCTCCGGAACCGGCTTCCAGCACGGTCTTTCCGGAGCAATGATCCAGCAGGCGGGCGTAGACGATCTCGTGTCTACGAAACCAATAGTTCTCTTCCGCAATGTCCGGGACGGTACGCTCGCCGGTCAGCGGCAATGATTCGACAGCGCCTGTGGTCGGCTCGGGGGCCGCGGTCATACTTACCGGGTCGCCCACTGCGGCAGTGGTCACAGCCTTGCTCATCACCCTCACGTTACTGCTATGGCGTCCGTACGGGACATTCGCACCCGGCCTGCCCTCGATTCGAGATTTCGGCACGATCATGCCCCGATCTTCGATTCTTTGATCCTGTGCTGGGAAGCCCGCACGCGGTGGGCGAGACGAACCGTTAAGTTACCCATGGGTAACTTAACGTAAGGTAATGTACACGGCCTGAGCCATTCACCCGGACGTACGGCCCAGCTCGTGCGACCACCATGACCGTGTAATCCAGAACAGGAGGTCGACGAAGACCGATGCCGAACATCGTCGTACTCATCAAGCAGGTTCCCGACACCTGGTCCGAGCGCAAGCTGACCGACGGTGACTTCACTCTTGATCGCGAGGCCGCCGACGCCGTACTCGACGAGATCAACGAGCGCGCCGTCGAAGAGGCGCTGTTGATCAAGGAAGCCCAGGGTGGCGAGGTCACCGTGCTGGCCGCCGGTCCAGACCGCGCTACCGAGGCCATCCGCAAGGCGCTGTCCATGGGTGCGGACAAGGCTATCCACATCAACGATCCGGCCATCCACGGATCCGATGCAGTGCAGACGGCATGGGTGTTGGCCAGCGCTCTCGGCCAGGTCGAGGGGGTGGAACTGGTCATCGCCGGTAATGAGGCGACCGATGGCCGCGCCGGTGCCGTGCCCGCGATCATCGCCGAATACCTGGGTCTGCCGCAACTGACGCACCTGCGCAAGCTGACCGTCGACGGCGATAAAATCACTGGTGAGCGCGAGACCGACGAGGGCGTTTTCAAGCTGGAAGCCGGTCTGCCTGCCATCGTGAGCGTCACCGAGAAGATCAACGAGCCGCGTTTCCCGTCCTTCAAGGGCATCATGGCCGCGAAGAAGAAGGAAGTGCAGACCTTCACGTTGGCCGACCTCGGCGTCGACCCGTCGACTGTGGGTGTGGCGAACGCGGGCTCCGCGGTCACCGCGGCTACCCCGAAGCCCCCGCGCACCGCGGGCGAGAAGATCACCGACGAAGGCGACGGCGGCACCAAGATCGCCCAGTACCTGATCGGCCAGAAGGTCATCTGATCTCGGCAGCGCTCTGCGGGACACCGCATCAGGCTGGGCGGAACGAGCGCTCGGCGATTGCCGCTCTTTCCGCCCTCCAGGACTGAAGACTTCTTAGGAGAGAACACAAATGGCAGAAGTACTTGTGCTCGTCGAGCACGCAGACGGCGCGATCAAGAAGGTCAGCGCCGAATTGATCACCGCGGCTCGTGCGCTCGGCGAGCCCGCCGCCGTCGTGCTCGGCCCGGCGGGTACCGGCCAGAAGCTGGCTGACGCGCTAGCCACCGCTGGCGCCGAGAAGATCTACGTCGCCGAGTCCGACGATGTGGAGAACTATCTGGTGACGCCGAAGGTGGATGTGCTGGCCGGGTTGACCGAGTCGGCCTCCCCGGCCGCGGTCATCGTCGCTGCCACCGCTGAGGGCAAAGAAGTGTCGGGTCGTCTGGCCGCCCGTATCGGCTCCGGCCTGCTGATCGATGTCATCGACGTGAAGTCCGACGGCAGCGCGGTGCACTCCATCTTCGGCGGTGCGTTCACAGTCGACGCCAAGGTCACTGGTGATGTGCCGGTGATCTCGCTGCGTCCGGGTGCCGTTGAGGCTTCGGCGCAGGCCGGTGCGGGAGAGAAGGTGACTATCGAGGTACCCGCACAGGAAGAGGGCGTGGTCAAGGTGACCTCGCGCGAGCCGGTCGTGGCCGGTGACCGTCCCGAACTCACCGAGGCGAGCATCGTGGTCTCCGGTGGCCGTGGCGTCGGCTCTGCCGACAACTTCGCCGTGGTCGAAGCATTGGCTGATTCGCTCGGTGCCGCTGTCGGTGCCTCGCGTGCCGCGGTCGACTCGGGCTACTACCCAGGTCAGTTCCAGGTCGGTCAGACGGGTAAGACCGTCTCGCCGCAGCTGTACATTGCCCTGGGTATCTCCGGCGCGATCCAGCACCGCGCCGGTATGCAGACCTCGAAGACCATCGTCGCGGTCAACAAAGACGAAGAGGCGCCGATCTTCGAGATCGCGGATTACGGCATTGTCGGCGACCTGTTCAACGTCTCGCCGCAGCTGACTGAAGCAGTCAAGGCGCACAAAGGCTGACGACCCGCGTGCCGCGCGGAATCGGTGGCCCTGGCTAGGGAAACAGCCGGGGCCATCTTTCGCTCGCAGACGCGAGAGCAGGCGCTGCTGGGACAAACCGGGTAGAGACGCCGATCAGCCGCTGAAAAAGAACAGCTCGAAACCGACCGCACGCTCGGCGGGGAACCCTTCTTCGGGGCCGGTTACCCGGTCCATGATGATGCGAACCTGCTCGTCGACGGGTACGGAAGTCAATGCTGTGAGATAGCGGCGGTGCTCGGTCAGAGACGCGGCAGCCTGTGCGAGGGTGTCGGTGACATCCACAGCATGGGTGACGACCGGACCCATGACCGCCGCCCACCGCACCGACCAGGGTTCCTGTTCGGCGATCTCGGGGAATATCCATTCGTTGCCCGCGTCTGAGATGGCGTCGAGTGCGGCTCGGCCGACAGCGCGGTGATCGGCACTGTTGGCGTAACCAGGTGCCCATGTGTCGCCGAAGTTGAACAACACCACCATCTCCGGTCGGTGCCTGCGGATCGCCGCGGCCAGGTCACGACGCAGCTCCAGACTTTCCTGAACCCTCCCGTCCGGATATCCAAGGAACTCCACCTCTCGCACCCCGACCACCTCGGCCGCCGCGATTTCCTCCGCTTCGCGCAGCGGGCCCGCAACCGCAGGCCTTAGCCCGGCGATTCCTGCCTCTCCGCTGGTCACCAGTACATAGCGAATATCCTTGCCCTGGCGGGTCCAGCGCGCGACCGCTGCGGCGGCACCGTATTCGATGTCGTCGGGGTGCGCGACGATTACCACACCGCGCTGCCAGTCTTCGGGAACCTGATCCATGACAGTTCATTCAAGCATTGGTTCCCGAGAAACATGTCATGATCAAGTGGAGAGTCGCCACAGGGCGCTCACCGGCATGGCGCGCAGCTTCGGGCCGAACGGCAAGGTATGGCCGCCGGTGTACAAGACGATGCCCGCCAGGAATTCGTCGCCGAGTTTGGCCTCCAGGGCGCGTAGTCCGCGGAAATCGGTTGTCTTGACCGTGGAAGCCGCCTTGATCTCGATCCCGACCACAGCTCCGCGGCGGTCCTCCAGTAGGATGTCGACTTCGACTTTGTTCTGGTCTCGGTAGTGGTAGAGCTCGGCCGGCGTCGCGCTCCAGGTCAGCTGCCGGGCGAGTTCCGAGATCACGAACCCCTCCAGCAGGGGACCGAACAGGCCTCCCGGTCGCCGCAGAGTGTGGGCATCGATAGCGAGCATCCGGGCGGCGACACCGGAATCGACGAATACGAGCTTGGCCGCGGAGGTTACGCGTGTGCCGATATTGCGTGACCAACCGGGAATCCGCTTGATGAGGAAGATCTCCTCGAGCAGCCGCAGGTACCGTTGGACCGTACCGCGCGCAAGCTCGAGTTCACCAGCCAGTGCGCCTGCGCTGGTGAGCGTTCCGGATCGCGCCGCGAGCAACCGCACCAAGGTGGTCAGCTGGGGTGCGCGCTCGATCTCGGATAGCTGTCGCACATCCCGCTCGATCAGGTTCTGCACATAGTTGTCCAGGAACCGACCCCGTCGACGCTGATCGGTCCGCGCGACCGCTTCCGGAAAGCCACCGCGCACAATGCGTTCGGTGTATTCCACTCGCGAGATTTCCGAATCGGTGCCGATCGCAGGCCCAGAACGGAAGACCGCGTCGACGAATCCATCTGGGGCCCCATCAATTTCTCCCTGTGAGAAAGGCCACAACTCGATCGTATCCATGCGACCGGGAAGCGTGTCCGGAAGATCTCTCAGCCCGAGCAGGCGTGCGGATCCGGTCAGTAGGTAGCGACCGGGGCGCGGGTCGGTATCGACGGCCACTTTGATCGGAAGCAGCAGATCCGGCACCCGCTGAATCTCGTCGATGACCATCAACCCATCGTCCTCGACGAACCCGACGGGATCGGCGATCGCGGCCTGTCGGTCGTCGGGCCGGTCCAGGTCCCGCCACGTGGCCGCGCGTTCTCCGGCAATCGACCGCACCAGCGTGCTCTTACCGGCCTGGCGGGCACCGTTGACCAGCACGACCCGGGTATCCGATAACGCGTCGCGTACCGCTTCGGCCGCATGTCGCGGTCGTAGATTTCCGGTCGCCATGCACCCTATGGTAGTTCCTGTTGCCGATTTGCGGCGATATACATTGCCGATATGCGGTGTTATTTATAGCCGATTTGCGGCACTATATATTGCTGATCTGCGGCAGAGTGGATCGGCGAATCGCGAATTCGGTGGACTGTTGGTGGTGCTTCGGCTCTGGTTTCGGCCGATGTCGAGGTGCGGTGTGGGTGCGTGATCCGATTCGATCGGGACGTCACGTAGCGGATAGACGAGTACGCTTTCCTCGCCGTCTGCCCTGGTTCAGCTGCGTCGCAGTGCGGACAGCAGGGTGGTCAGGATCGGTGAGCGCCGGAGATCGGTGCGCAATACGGCCGAGACCGGGATGCGCAGTTTGTGCTCGGTGAGCGGTAGCACCACCAGCCCCTCGGTGGGGCTTTCGGCGTAGAGCACAGTCCAGGCGTCGGGCCGGTTGATGAGTTCCATTGTCGCGGTGTGGTCTGGCGTGATGGGTGGCCCGAAGGTGGGGCCGGTAGGCAATTCGGCGAATGCGTTGCGGATCACCGTATGCAACAGCACTTGCTCCTGTTCCGGCGGGAGTAGCAGTGGATACGAGCTCAGGTCGGCCAGGGTCACCGTGGATGTGGCGGCCAGTGGGTGTGCGCTGGAGGTGGCGATCACCAGGTCTTCGACCCAGAGCTGCTCCACCACGAGGCCGTGCTGGTCGACCCGGCCCCGGATCAGCGCTAGATCGCAATCTCCGTCGGCGACCGCGGTGATGCGTTGGCGGAATGGTTTGATCACGAACTCGATCTCGGCTTCCGAATGCGCGGCGCGCGCGCCTGCGATGGCCGATAGCGAGCGAGTGGCGAAGGACATGTTCGCGGCCAGCCGGATGCGCGGTCCTGCTGTGCGCACGGCGGCGCGGATCGCCGACTCCAGGCTCAGCATTTGTTTCGCGAGGGGGAGTAGCCGGGCGGTGGCGTCCGTGGGTACTACCGATCGAGTCGAGCGTTCGAACAGTTGCACGCCGAGGTCGCGTTCGAGCCGGGAGATCTGATGGCTGATCGCGGATTGGGAGATAAAACAGCGCGTGGCGGCACCACTGAAACTGAGCTCCTCGCACACCGCGACGAAGTAGGTGAGCTGCCGAAGTTCCACAGCACCTCCTATTGATTACGAATCGAGATAAGAGTCATCTCAAGTATGCGCTCTGACACCTGAAATATCCGCCTTCCGGATCACGGTTTGTAATGAGAGAAGGAGGTTTGTATGGAGTACGTGGATGCGGGGATCGAAACCGCGGGCGTGGTCATTGTCGGATCGGGATTCGGTGGGCTCGCAGCCGCCAAGCAACTGGCCAAGTCCGGTGTGGACTACGTGCTGATCTCGAGCACGCCCGAGCATCTGTTCCAACCGCTGTTGTATCAGGTAGCGACCGGAGTGCTCACCGCGGAGGAGATCGCGCCGCCGATCGCGGGCATCCTGCGCCGCCACCGCGAGGCCGATGTCCGCCTCGGCACAGTAGTCTCCATTGATCCGGATCAGGCCATTGTCATCTATGAGAACGCGGGTGTGCGGCATCGGATTCGCTACGGCTCGCTGATCGCGGCGACTGGTGCCAGTCAGTCCTATTTCGGCCGGGACGATTTCGCCGAGAAGACCTTCTCGCTCAAGACCATCGCTGACGCGCGGCGGTTGCGCGCGCAGATCGAACGCGTTTTCACCGAGGCCGCGAATGCCGACGAGCAGACCAAGCGCGGGCTCCTGAATTTCGTCGTGGTCGGTGCGGGTGCGACCGGCGTCGAGGTCGCGGGCCAGCTGCAGGAGCTGGCGAAGCGTCATTACCGCCAGGAAATTTCGGTCACGCTGGTAGAAGGCGCCGGTGCGGTGCTCCCGCCGTTCGGTGGCGGGCTGTCAGACTATGCGAGGAAATCGTTGACCCACAGCGGCGTCAACGTGTTACTGGACACTTTCGTCACCGACATCGAGTACGGCAAGGTCTCCGTCAAGGGTGCGGACGATGTCGAACATGTCATCGAGGCCGAAACGGTGGTTTGGTCGGCAGGTGTGCAGGTGGGCGGATTCGCGAAGATCTTGGCCGATGCCACCGGTATCGAGACCGACAGGGCGGGTCGGTTGCTGATCAACCCGGACCTCACCGTCGGCGGGTACGCGGACATCTACGCCATCGGAGATATGACCTCGCTCAACGGCTACCCCGGACAGTCGCCGGTAGCCATGCAGGAAGGCAGACATGCCGCCGACATCATCAGCCGTAAAAAGCGGCCCGGTACCCCCTTCAGCTACTGGGACAAGGGCAGTATGGCGGTGATCAGCCGGTTCAGCGCGGTCGCGAAACTCAATGAGCACATCACTTTCCGCGGTGTGTCGGCTTGGTTCATGTGGTTGGCGGTGCACCTGTTCTACTTGGTCGGCTTCCGTAACCGTTTCGCCGCGGTCGCTTCTTGGTTGATCGCGTTCATCGGTACCGGGCGGCCAGGCTTCGCCGAAGAGCGGACAGCTCCGGCCGAGACACACGCTGCGCAGCACAGCGCAGCCTGAGCCGCATTCGGTTTGCCGGGGCTGCGGCGCGGCGTATTCATGACCGCCTGTTCGCCCATGCCGTGGTCGGGTGAACGCAGCGGAACTATTTGGTGAACGACTGGGTGTGACTGAAATCTCGTTCACCGAACCGGTGTCGAGGTGACATTTAGAAGTTGCTCTGGCGCAGTGTCGAACTGGCTTCATCTCAGGTATGACTATTTCGTCCGTGCTGACAGCCTCGGCTCGACCGGTGATATCCAGGGAGGAACGGCCGCAGTACTCGCTGGTGGTCTCCTCGGATATCGCTCATCGTGTCGCCGCGCAGCGGTTGCGCTATGGGGTCTTCGCCGAAGAGCCGGGCTTCCGGATCCTGGACAATGGAACTGGCCTGGACGCCGACCATTTCGACGAGTACTGCGATCACATGCTCGTGCGCGACGACATCAGCGGGGAGTTCGTCGGCTGCTACCGCATGCTGCCGCCGGACAAGGTGGTCGCGGCGGGTGGGTACTACGCGGCGACAGAATTCGATCTCGCCCAACTGGATCCGGTGGGCACGCGGATCGTGGAGATGGGCCGGGCCTGCGTGGTGCCCGAGCATCGCAACGGTTCGGTACTCACCCTTATGTGGGCGGGCATCCTGCATTACATCCAACTCACCGGCTATGAGTGGGTGATGGGGTGTGTATCGGTACCGATGCAGCAGTCCCCGACAGACCCGTTGGGAGTGAATGTGCGCGGGGTGCGTGACCTGCTGCTCGGCAGGCATGCCTGCGAGCAGGAACGCCGGGTGCGTCCGTACCGTCCGGTGCTCGTCGAGGGCAGGTGTCTGGATGAACTGACCGCACCGTCGCGGACGAAGCTTCCACCACTGATGCGTGGCTATCTGCGGCTGGGCGCGAAGTTCTGCGGCGAGCCCGCGCACGATCTCGATTTCGCGGTGGCCGACTTTGTCGCGCTGCTCGGGCTGGACACTATCAACACCCGCTACCTCGACCGCCTACGCGATGCCGCGGCTACCTTCGATCGGAGACGGTGACACTGTGGGCTTCGATATGCCGCCTGCCGCGTGCACTGCGCACGCGTGGATGCCGTCGAGTCCATGCGGGACCGACTGCCTGGACGCGATCGCCGAGGCGGGCCCAGGATGGGTGGCCGTTCGGCTGGCCGGAGTCGCCGGACTGTTGCTCAGCTTCCCGGTCGCGTACATGGTGACGCCACGTGGCAAACGTGAATCAATGCAACGAGGTTACGCGCGCTCGCTGCTCGGCTGCCTCGGCATTCGATTACGCATAGTCGACAACCGGGGGGCCGCGCCGAAGCGTGGCGGCGCTGATGTGGGCGATGTCGTGTCCGCGCCGGTTGGGTACGGCGTTTCCGGCAGCGGAACGCTGGTTGTCGCCGGGCATATCAGTTGGACCGATATCGTTGCGCTGGCCTCAGTGCAGCCGCTCGGTTTCGTGGCACGCGCGGACCTGGTGGATTTGCCGTTTTTCGGCAAGCTCGCACAAGTGATGCGGGTCATCCCGATCGAACGGGAACGCCTGCGAGAACTGCCCGATGTGGTATCCGTAGTGGCTGCTCGGCTGGCCGCCGGCGACCGGATCGGCGTCTTTCCGGAGGGCACCACCTGGTGTGGCCGTGCTTCCGGCAAGATGCGGCCCGCGCTGTTCCAGGCAGCGGTGGACACAGGAAGCGCAGTACAGCCGGTGCGACTGCGGTATCTGGACCGGCGCGGTATGCCGTGCACGGCGCCGGGGTTCCTCGGCGCGGATACATTCATATCCTCCGTGCGCCGGGTGTTGCGCTCGCGTGGCCTGCTCGCCGAGGTAGTGCTAGAACCGGTGCAACAGCCCGGTTCGGATCGGCGCGAGCTGGCCCATCGCTGTGAGTCGGCAGTGCGCGGCGCGGCCTGGTAGCGGTCCTGCGACCGCACCTGTTCGGCTCTTGGCAGGTGCCCGTGCCGCAGGCCCGCGATATGGGTGGGAACGACCCACTGCGGGTGACAGTTATCCTTTACTGGTCATGAAGTCGGTTTTTTCGGGTCCGGTCAACGGCGCGGCGCCTCAGACGGTCTACCTCGATCACGCGGCCACCACACCGATGGTGCCTGCGGCTATCGAGGCGATGACGGCTGCCCTGCGAATACCGGGGAATGCCTCCTCGCTGCACGGATCGGGACGGGCTGCCCGGCGGCTGCTGGAGGAGGCACGTGAGGCGATCGCCACCGACCTCGGTGCCCGGCCCTCGGAGGTCATTTTCACCTCCGGTGGCACCGAAAGCGACAATCTGGCGGTCAAGGGCATCTACTGGGCGCGTCGTGCCGCCGAGCCATGCCGGACTCGGATCATCGCCAGCTCGATCGAGCACCATGCGGTGATCGACGCGGTGGAGTGGCTGGAGCAGCACGAGGGCGCGGAGGTCACCTGGTTGCCGGTGGACGATGAGGGGATGGTCGCGCCCGGCGCCCTGCGTGCCGCGCTCGTCGCGAATCCCGGCGATGTCGCACTGGTCACCATCATGTGGGCGAACAACGAAGTCGGCGCCATCCAGCCGATCGGGTCACTCGCCGCCGTGGCGCAGGAATTCGGTGTGCCGATACACAGTGACGCGGTGCAGGCGGCCGCTCAGCTTCCCATCGACTTCGGAGCCAGCGGGCTCTCCGCGGCGAGCTTCGCCGGTCACAAGGTCGGTGGCCCGCACGGTGTCGGTGTACTGCTGCTCGGCAGGCAGGTGCCGTGTGTGCCGTTGTTGCACGGTGGCGGGCACGAGCGCGACCTGCGTTCGGGAACCTCCGATACCGCGGCGGCTGTCGGCCTGGCCGCCGCCTTGCGGCAAACGGTCATCGAATTACCCGCGCGGACGAACGAATTGAGCGCTCTTCGTGACGCGCTGATCGCAGGCATTCGCGTGATCGCTCCGGACGCGATATTCAATGGGCCGCTCGACGATCGCCGCCTGCCCGGCAACGTGCATGTCACTTTCCCTGATTGTGAAGGGGATTCGCTGTTGATGCTGATGGACGCGGCCGGGATCGAATGCTCGACCGGCTCGGCGTGTACCGCCGGCATCGCCACGCCGAGTCATGTGCTGATCGCGATGGGCGCCGAGCCCAGGCAGGCGCGTGGGTCATTACGATTCTCGCTGGGGCACTCCTCGTCTCGCGCGGATGTCGATACAGTGCTGCGGGTGCTGCCACAGGTGGTGGAGCGGGCCAAGGCCGCAGGCCTGGCCGGTGCGAGAGGAGGCGTCTGATGCGGGTACTCGCCGCGATGAGTGGTGGGGTCGATTCGGCCGTCGCGGCGGCGCGTGCCGTCGATGCCGGCCATGAGGTGGTCGGTGTGCACTTGGCGCTGTCGGCGATACCAGGCACGTTGCGTATCGGATCGCGCGGCTGCTGCTCGAAAGAGGACGCAGGCGATGCCAGACGTGCCGCTGACGTACTCGGCATCCCGTTCTATGTCTGGGATTTCGCCGATCGATTCAAAGAAGACGTGATCGACGATTTCGTCGCTTCCTATGCGGCGGGAGAAACACCGAACCCCTGCCTGCGCTGCAATGAGAAGATCAAGTTCTCCGCGCTGGCCGCCCGCGCGGTGGCGCTCGGTTTCGATGCGGTGGCCACCGGCCACTACGCGCGGCTGGAAGACGGTGTGCTGCGCCGCGCCGTCGACATAGACAAGGACCAGTCCTATGTGCTGGCGGTGCTGACCGCACAGCAGCTCGCGCGCGCGATGTTCCCGGTGGGTGATACTTCCAAGCCGCGGATTCGTGCCGAGGCCGCCGAGCGTGGGCTCGCCGTGGCGAATAAGCCGGACAGCCACGATATCTGCTTCATCCCCTCTGGAGATACTCGTGCCTTCCTCGGCGCGAAGATCGGCATTCGGACCGGTGCGATCATCGACGCGGACGGCCGGGTACTCGGGCAGCACGAGGGTGTGCACGGGTTCACCATCGGTCAGCGCAAGGGCCTCGGTTTACCCGGACCAGCGGTCGACGGCAAGCCCAGATATGTGACCGGCATCGATCCCGATACCGGAACAGTCCGGGTCGGTACGGCAGAGGACCTGCGGGTCTGGACGGTCGAGGCCGAGCGAGCAGTCTGGACCTCGGGTTCCGCACCCGCGGGACCGATCGAGTGCGTGGCTCAGGTGCGTGCGCACGGCGGTACTGCCCCCGCGGTCGCCGAGGCGGTGGGTGCGGGGCTGATCGTGCGCCTACGCGAGCCGTTGACCGGTGTCGCCCGCGGCCAGGCGGTGGTGCTCTACCGTTCGGATCCCCAGGGCGACGAAGTGATCGGCAGCGGAACCATCTCCGCGACAGCGGATCGGGCCGCATCCACCGATACGGTGTGGTGAGACGACGGTGCGGTGCGGCGACAGCAGACGGTGGCCGCGCCTGGAGCGCTCGACACTGGTGACGGAAAGTTCGGACGGACGGGAGTTCGGTGACGGTGGACGAGACCGGCACGACAGGTACGGTGCGGGACAGTGCGGCCGATGCGGTGCCCGAGTTCGCCGGTTTCCGCGGCGGACTCGCGACCGGGGTCGGCTCCTGGCCGGGAAGCGATCCCAGGGAGGCCGCCGCGACAATCGTCGGCGAGCTCGGCGAGCTGCCGCATCTGGTGGAGCTGCCGATGCGCGGTGCGGGCGCGGACCTGATCGGCCGCGCTTCTGCGCTATTGGTCGATCTGCGTTTCGATACCACGTCACGGGGCTATCGGCTCGCGTCGCGGCCAGGAGCGGTTTCGCGGCGCGCCCATGATCTGTTACGCACTGATCTGGACGCGCTCGAAGAAGCCTGGGAGGACGCTGGACTGACCGGTCTCGGACGCACGGTCAAGGTCCAAGCGGCGGGTCCGCTGACCTTGGCCGCACAGGTGGAGCTGCCGGGTGGGCATCGCGTGCTCACTGATCCCGGTGCCGTGCGCGACCTTTCGGAGTCGTTGGCCGAGGGGTTGTCCCAGCACCTCGCCGAGGTAGGCAAGCGGCTCGGCGCCCATGCCGTCCTGCAGCTGGATGAGCCGTCGCTGACTGCGGTACTCGACGGTTCGCTGCGTGGCGTGAGCGTACTGGATACCGTGCGCGCGCTGCCCGAGCCACAAGCGTGTGCCGTCCTGGACACAGTGATCACCGCACAATCGGTGCCGGTGCTCGTGCACAGCTGCGCTGAGGTCCCGGCGTTGGGTCTGCTGCGCAGCACTGCCGCCGCCGCGCTCGGTTTCGACCTGAGCACGATCGGCACCGGGCAGCTCGACGAGGTAGGGGAAACCCTCCAAGGGGGTAAACATCTGGTGCTCGGCGTCGTTCCGGCCGTAGCTCCGACCACTCCGGTCACCTGGCGTAGTCTCGCCGAACCGGGAGTCCGGTTGGTCGATCGGCTCGGCTTCGGTCGCCGGACGCTCGCGCAGCGAGTGGCGGTCAGCCCTGCCTGCGGTATGGCGAGCGCTTCTCCGGAGTGGGGACGCAAGGCCTTGCGCCTGGCCAATGAGGTGGCACGGGCCTATGCCGAAGAGCCGGAGCGGCTTTCCTTCGACTGAACTGGACGTTTCGTCGTCTGCTCTGGGTCGGGACGGGCCGCGTCTGATGTGCGGAACACGAGCATGCACTGTCGGTGCGCTCGGCTACTGTGCCAAGCGTGAGTGACAGCGACAATGCGGCGCCGCCGGAGCTGCGAGTGCGGTGGCAGCAGCTTGCGGACGAGGTGCGTGAGCACCAGTTCCGCTACTACGTACGGGACGCGCCGATCATCTCCGACGGCGAGTTCGACGCGTTGTTGCAGCGGTTGCAGGCCATGGAGGACGAGCAGCCCGATCTGCGCACACCCGATTCGCCCACCCAGCTCGTCGGTGGTGGTTTCGCGACTGATTTCGCCGCAGTGGACCACCTCGAGCGGATGCTTTCGCTGGACAATGTGTTCGATATCGACGAGTTGCGGGCCTGGGCCGCGCGAGTGGAGGCGGAAACCGGGCCGGACCCGCATTATCTGTGTGAGGTGAAGATCGACGGCGTCGCGCTGAATCTCGTCTACCGGAACGGGCGCTTGATCCGCGGCGCCACCCGCGGCGATGGACGCACTGGTGAGGATGTGACGCTCAACGCCCGCACCATCGACGACATCCCAGGCGAGTTGACGCCCAGCGACGAATTCCCGATTCCGGAGCTGCTGGAAGTTCGCGGTGAGGTGTACCTTCGGTTGGAGGATTTCCAGACGCTCAACACCGCTATCGTCGCAGAGGGAAAGCCGCCATACGCCAATCCTCGCAATACCGCGGCGGGCTCTTTGCGGCAGAAGGACCCGGCAGTGACCGCGCGGCGCAGGTTGCGGATGGTCTGCCACGGCTTCGGCCGCATCGAGGGCTACGCCCCGGTCACGCAGCACGAGGCGTACCGGGCGCTCGCGGCCTGGGGGCTGCCGGTATCAGAACACATCAGAAGGGTGCGGGGTATCGACGCGGTGATCGAGCGGGTCGCTTACTGGGGCGAGCACCGGCATGATATCGATCATGAGATCGATGGTCAGGTGATCAAGGTCGATGAGACCGCGTTGCAGCGCCGTCTCGGCTCGACCTCGCGCGCCCCGCGCTGGGCGATCGCCTACAAATACCCGCCGGAAGAAGCGACGACCCGGCTGCTGGACATCCAGGTGAATGTCGGCCGTACCGGCCGGGTGACCCCGTTCGCGGTCATGGAGCCGGTGTCCGTCGCAGGTTCCACTGTCGCGATGGCCACCTTGCACAATGCCGCCGAGGTCAAACGCAAAGGCGTGTTGATCGGCGATACGGTCACCATTCGCAAGGCGGGTGACGTGATCCCCGAGGTACTCGGCCCGGTGGTGGATGCGCGCCCCGCCGATGTCCGTGAGTTCGTCATGCCGACGCACTGCCCGGAGTGTGGCACCGAGTTGCGGCCGGAGAAGGAGGGCGATGCCGACATCCGTTGTCCGAATCAGCAATTCTGCCCGGCGCAGTTGCGTGAGCGGGTATCCCACGTGGCAGGCCGTGGCGCGTTCGACATCGAGGCGCTCGGTTATGAGGGTGCGATCGATCTGCTGAAATCCGGTGCGATCATCGACGAGGGCGACCTGTTCGATCTGGATGAGGCGGCTCTGCTGACCACCTCGTTATACGCCAATAAGGACGGCAGTTTGTCGGCCAATGGCAAGCGTTTACTGGAGAATCTGGCCACGGCCGAGAACCGGCCGCTGTGGCGAGTGCTGGTCGGCTTGTCTATCCGGCACGTCGGCCCCACGGCAGCGCGCGCGCTGGCCGCCGAGTTCGGAAGCCTGGACCGTATCGAGGAGGCTTCGGTCGAGGAACTGGCTGCCACGGATGGCGTCGGTCCGACCATCGCGGCCGCAGTATCGGAATGGTTCACCGTCGACTGGCACCGCGCCGTGGTGGCGAAGTGGCGGGCCGCTGGGGTGCGGATGGCAGATGAACGCGACGATTCCGTCGCGCGCCATCTCGCGGGCCTGTCCATCGTGGTGACCGGTTCTTTGCAGGGATTCACCCGTGATGGCGCCAAGGAGGCAATTCTGGTGCGCGGCGGCAAGGCCGCGAGTTCGGTATCGAAGAAGACCGCGTTCGTCGTGGTCGGTGACGCACCGGGAAGCAAGGCTACCAAGGCGGAGGAACTGGGTGTGCCGATCCTCGATGAGGAGGGATTCCGGCGGCTGCTGGCAAGCGGACCCGATGCGGTCGCGCCGGAGACGGCCGCGGCGGATGCCGAAGCCGAGGAGTGAACGATACTTGCCCTCGAGATAGTTTGAGGTATGAGGATCAACTGATGGGCGACTATCAAGAGTTCATCATGCCTCGTCCCACCAACTTTGAGCACAGGTGCGTCAGCCGGGTTCGGTGCGGCGCTCCCCCTGTGGCGTCTGCTGCAGCCCCGCTGTGCTGTGCGGCACGGCCCGAGGGGGATCTCGGCGGTGCCGCACAATGCGGTGGTCGGGTCGCCGCTCAAATCGTGATCCCGAATACGCTGGTGGGGCTGGTGGCGATCACGGTGGGGGTGGCGGTGCCGGTGATCGGCGCCGACACCACCTGAGCGGTGTTTCGGTTGGTGATGAACAGGGTGCTGCCGGAAGCGGTGATACCTGAAGGGTTCGACAGTCCGGTCACCAAGGGGGTCGGTGTGCCGCCGGTGACCGGCACCGTGGACACTCGATTGGCCGCGGGCTCGCAGATGTAGAGGAGGTTGCCGACCCGGACGAGGGCTATAGGAAGGTCCAGGCCGGACGCCAATAGGGTTGGTGTGCCTCCGGTTTGCGGCACCGAGTACACATTGCCGGCGCCGAAGTCGGTGAAGAACAACAGGCCGCCGTAGGTGTAGGGCAGTGGATTGCTGATGCCGTCCACGGAGGTGACGGTGACCTCGACGGTGCCGGTGCCGGGTGGGGCGATAGCGTTGATCTGGGTGTCGGAGACGATGGTGAAGGTGGTCGCCGTCGCCCCGAACCGTACGGTCAACGGGCCGGTGAACCCACTGCCGAAGATCTATACCGTGTTGCCGCCGGATTCGGGACCGGAAATCGGGCTGAGCGCCGTGAGCACAGGTGCGGCCAGCAGAGCCGCCGAGACCGAAGCAAGCCCCGATTGGGTGGGCACCCCGTCGGTGATGCCGAAGATGCCGGTGGGGCTGGTGGCGATCACGGTGGGGGTGGCGGTGCCGGTGATCGGCGCCGACACTACCTGACTGGTACCTAAGTTGGTGATGAACAGGGTGCTGCCGGAGACGGTGATATCCGTAGGGCTCGACAGTCCGGTCACCAGGGAGGTCGGCGTGCCACCGGTTGTCGGCACCGTCACCACCCGATCGGCCCCTTGATCGCAGATGTAGAGTAGGCTACCGACCCGGACGAGACCTACGGGCCTCAGGTCGGTCGCCAGGAAAGTCGGTGTGCCACCGGTTTGCGGTACCGAATACACATTGCCGACAGGGGAGACGCCATCGGTGAAGAACAGCAGCCCGGCACCGTTGTAGGTGTAGGGCAGTGGGTTGCTGGTGCCGTTCAGCAGGGCGGCGACGGTGACCTCGACGGTGCCGGTGCCAGGCGGGGCGATGGCGTCGATCTGGGTGTCGGAGACAATGGTGAACGTGGTGGCGGTCGCCCCGAACCGTACTGTCAGCGGGCCGACGCCGGCGAACCCGCTGCCGAAGATCTGTACCGTGTTGCCGCCGGAGGTGGGACCGAAGGTGGGGTCGAGTGAGGTGAGCACAGGCGCCATCGGAGGTCTTCGAACATGGAAAGTGGTTGTCCTGCAACATTTATCGAGTTAAGCGCTACCGCTGTATTCAGTAGGCCACCGGCGGTGGTGGTTCCGCAACGTATCCTTGGCCGCGGTTCCGCAACGAATTGCCTGGACAGTTTTCGGCTCGGAACTGTGAACGGCCGGTCTTGTGGGGTGATAATGGTTGTCCGGCAGTGGGTATCAGGCCCGGATGGTATGTAATCGGATGTCCGGCGCCGAGAGTTGCTGTACTGGAGTAGCTTCGAGGTCGGGGTCCGGGTTTCGAGATATTCGAGTACAGGGCTGACCTGAACGCGGTCGATACGGCATACCGTCGAGAAGCGGGAGAGCATGAAGCCGATGAGGGTCGAGCTCTTCGCCTCGGACGAATTCGACGTGGAATCTGCGACTGTCTTTATCCGGTGGTGGCAGGAAGGGGCGCTAGGGCACGTGCGCGAGGATGGCGGTGGCTGCCGTGGGCCGTGGGGGTTCGAAACCGCAGGCCCGGCAATGTAGCCCGCTTCCACTCATGATATCGATTCGGGGTTGTCGGGGACCGGGTGGATCATCCTGGACGCGGTTACTGCCGGGCTGGTGTCGCCGAGTCGGTGCGCAGCGGGAAGTATGGCGACATGCTGCGCAGTTTTCGGGTGACCAATCACAGATCGCTGGCCGATGCACAGGAGCTGCGGCTCACCAAGGGCAGCGGGCCGGTCGCTGTGCCGGTGACCGCTATCCATGGTGGCGCCGCGGCGGGCAAGACGAACCTGATCGACGCACTCCGGCAGATGCGAGACGCGGTGGTGCACTCGGTCGCCGGGTGGGATCCGTATGCGGGACCGGTTCGGGTTCCGCACCTCGGATTCCCGGATCGACCTTCGGAATTCGTGGCGGCGTTCGTGGCCGAGGGGGTGCCCTACACCTACGGATTCCGACTGAGCACCGCCGACGTGACTGCGGAATGGCTGCACACCCATCCACGCTCGCGCAAGCGAATCGTGTTCGAGCGCAGCGGAGAACAGATCAAGATCGGCCCGATGTTCGAGGCGGCCCGCTATGGAATCGCCGCGCTGGTGCCGCTGGTCCGTCCGAACGCGCTGCTGCTCAGTCTCGCCGGACAGCTGTATTCCGATGCGCTCGTACCCGCGTACCGGTGGTTTCAATCGATGCTAGAGGTGCAGTGCGGGCACACTGAGCAGGCCGCCGTCGCCTATCGGCTGGCCGGACATCTGTCCAGGTCGCCGGAGAACGCGACCCGCTTAATGATGCTGCTGCGCAGTGCCGAGCTGGGCATCACCGATGTGCTCATCGCGGAGAACGACCCGATGTATACCGACTACTTGCGCGAATTGGATGCCGACATCGCCGGTCTCGCTGAACAGATCGATCGGTGTGCCGCTTCTGGCGACTACGCGGATCAGCTACTGCGCGAGCACGGTCTCACCGACGTGTTGCTCGAGCGCGAGCTGATCAACCTGAAAGCCGCGCGCGATGCCCTGTACGCGCGGATGGTGGCCCGGCGCGGAGTCGGCCTGAACCTGGTGCACGAGGGCATCGAGAATCCGTTCGAGATCGGCGACGAATCTTCCGCCACGCTAGCGCTGCTGCGGCTGCTGCCCGCCATGCTCGACGCCCTGGATATGGGCCGGGTCCTGGTCATCGACGATATCGACGTGTGCCTGTCTGTCGAGGAGACTGACCGGCTGATCCAGTTGTTTCAGAATCCGGAGACCAATCGCCGTGGCGCTCAACTGATCTTCACCACCGGCAACCGTATCCTGATCGATCGGGGCAATGGGCGCTCGCAACGCACTCGCACCTCGGTATGGCAGATTCGCCGTACTGGCCAGGGCGGCAGCGAGCTCATGCCGGTATAGCGCGGGTCCTAGCATGAGGACATGCTGGAGTTCGCCTCGTTGGTAATCCTGACCGCGGTACTGGCGTCGCTGATCGCGCTGGCCGTCCGTGCCCGCCAGGGTCGTCCGGGCCGTCAGCTGACGAACCCGGAGCAGGGGACGCTGTATGTCACCGGTGTGAGCCCGCGTCCGAATGCTTTTGGTGAGCAGTATGTGACCATCACCGGCGAACTCACCGGGCCTTCGGTCCCCGGCACAGTGGTGTACGGCCGTTTCGTCTGGAATACCAGTTCTTGGCCGGAGAGCGGGGATCTTTTCACCGTTGTCTATCCGGTGGGTAAACCAGAACGCTGGCAGCTTTGCCTGCCCAGCTGAGCAGAGATGGGTCGGGTCCGCTCAGTGTGGCGCGTGGGCGACGGCCGACACGACTGCCGATGGCATTATGCATGGTATGCGTGTGTACGACCTCGGGGTCGTCGTCCGGGCGGCTCGACCCGAGGAGTACGGCGAGGTAGGTGAACTGACCGTACAGGTCTACGTCGGTGAGGGCTACGTGTCAGCCGACAGCCCGTACGCGGGTGAGCTGGCTGATACCGCTCGCCGTGCGGTGACCGGCCGGATCCTTGTCGCCACCCATGCCGACCGGATCGTCGGCTCACTCACCGTCGCGTATCCCGGCACTCCCTACGCGGAGATCGCGCTACCGGGTGAGCTGGAGTTCCGTATGTTGGCTGTCGCGAAGTCGGCGCGTGGTCTCGGTGCCGGAACGGAGTTGGTGCGTACGGTGATCGACCTGGCCCGCGCGGAGGGATTCGCCGCTGTTGTGCTCACCACTATGCCTGCCATGGTGGATGCCCGCCGGATCTACCACCGCTTCGGTTTTCACCCTGTCCCGAGTCGGGACTGGCGCACCGGGTCGGGTGAACAGCTGCATGTTCTGCGGTTACCATTCCTTCCGGAGGGAAGGGACTCCGCGGGTACAGCGCCATAGCCGAGGGGCGACTCGCTCGAGTGGAGCCGGGTCGGCGGCGAAACCGGACCTACCGGAACTAGATGAGCACGGTCGCGATTATCCCCGCGAGATAACCGAGCCGGGCCACCTCGGAGGGCCGGAAGTCAGGACCACCGGGCCGACCTAATAGCAACGCTTTGCCTGTGTTGCCGAGCGGTGCGGCGGCCAGCCTGGTGTCCATATCGCGCCATATCTTCGGTACCCAGTCGGCCTCGGGATCCAGCGTGGAAGGTTTCTCCAGCGGCATCCATGGCGCCGAACCCGCTTGTGTCTGTGGTGCACCGGGGCTTCCGACCACTCGATAGGTACCGTGTGGGCCGATACCGATAATTGTGCTCCAGCCGACCCGCAGCACCCGTGGCACACCGTCGACCAGCACTTGTAACCGGTCGTCGCGGGCGCCGGCCACGTTGTCGATGAGCTCGAGTTCGCGGTGTGTGTCCAGCACTCCCGAGTAGGGGCGTATCGAGTCCACGAGTACGTCGCCGATAGATTCGGCCGCGGTGATCAGAGTGTCGGGCAGTGCACCGGAGGGGACCTCGACGACGAGGTCGTCGACAGCGTAGCCCGCACCGCGCTCCACCACATCCAACGAGAGGATGTCGGCGCCGACGGAGCCCAACGCGAGTGCGAGCGCCCCGAGGCTTCCCGGTCGATCTGGAAGCTGCACGCGGAGTAGATACGACACGTGCGTTCCTTTCCTCGAGCGACCGAGATTCTCAACATATACCCGGGTAAAGCAATGATTACACCCTTGACGGCTGGTTATCGAGTCGAGGTCATGCTGGTGACTTGGGTCACGTCGATGATGTGTGCGAGGGTGACGGGTCGAACGGCTCAGGACAGATGCGGTGATCCCGACAGCGGTTGCCAGGTGCCGGTTCGGTTCGACTGCGTGGGTCGCCGGACGAAGCGTGGGTGCCGGAGGGGTGGTCGGCGCCGGTAGCTAGGCTATGTGTTTGTCGTGCACGTGTTTGTCGCGCACGTCGCCGTCCGTCGTGAGCGGAGTCGGTGTGAACTGTTGAAATCGAAGCCGAAAGGGGTTCCGTGGTGCCCGCCATCTCCCGTGACGAGGTCGCACACCTTGCCCGGCTGTCCCGGCTCGCGCTGTCCGATGCCGAACTGGATCATTTTGCCGGACAGTTGGATTCGATCCTGAGCCATGTGCAGACCATCTCCGAGGTCGCCGCAGCCGATGTCCCGGCCACGGCTTCGCCGAATCCGGTGAGCAATGTGACCCGGCCCGACGAAGTGGTGCCGTGTCTGACTCCACAGGAGGCGTTGTCCGGGGCGCCCGCCGTAGAGGAACAGCGATTCATGGTCCCGCAGATCCTCGGGGAGGCCGAGTGACGGACAATCGCGCAGCGGTCGTTCGGCCGACGGGGTGCGGGGACTCCCGCGTGACACAGGAGGCCGAGTGACGGACAATCGCGCAGCGGTCGTTCGGCCGACGGGGTGCGGGGACTCCCGCATAACACAGGAGGGTGAATGACCGATCTGACCACACTGTCGGCGGCCGATCTGGCCGGTAAGATCCACGGCGGTGAGTTGTCCTCGGTGGAGGTCACCCGGGCGTATCTGGATCGGATCGCCGCGGTCGACGGTGAGTACCATGCTTTCTTGCATGTCGCGCAGGAGCAGGCGCTGGCGACCGCGGCCGCGGTGGACTCCGCTCTCGCCTCCAGTGCTGAGCCGGCTTCGCCGCTGGCTGGGGTTCCACTGGCGCTCAAGGACGTGTTCACTACTACGGACATGCCGACCACCTGCGCGTCGAAAATCCTCGATGGTTGGATGTCGCCGTATGACGCGACAGTCACTACGCGGTTGCGTGCGGCGGGTATCCCGATCCTCGGAAAAACCAACATGGACGAGTTCGCCATGGGGTCCTCCACCGAGAACTCGGCTTATGGTCCGACCCGCAATCCATGGGACACCACCCGTATCCCGGGTGGCTCCGGCGGCGGCTCCGCGGCCGCGTTGGCTTCGAATCAGGCGCCGCTGGCGATCGGCACCGATACTGGTGGGTCGATCCGCCAGCCTGCTGCCGTCACCGCGACTGTCGGGACCAAGCCGACTTATGGCACGGTGTCGCGTTTCGGCTTGATCGCTTGCGCGTCTTCGCTGGACCAGGGTGGCCCGTGTGGCCGGACGGTGCTGGACACCGCGCTGCTGCATGAGGTGATCGCTGGATACGACGCACGCGATTCCACTTCGCGCGACGTCGCGGTGCCTCAGGTGGTGGCCGCCGCGCGTGCGGGGGCCGGGGGTGATCTGCGCGGTGTGCGAGTCGGGGTGGTGAAGGAGTTGCATTCCGACAGCTACCAACCGGGCGTACTCGCGTCTTTCGATGCCGCGGTCGCCCTGCTGAAGGATCTCGGCGCCGAAGTGGTCGAAGTGTCGTGTCCGCACTTCGAGTACGCGCTGGCTTCCTATTACCTGGTGCTGCCTTCGGAGGTGTCGTCGAATCTGGCGCGGTTCGACGCCATGCGCTATGGATTGCGTGTCGCCGATGACGGACTGCGCAGCGCGGAACAGGTCATGGCGGCCACCCGTGCGGCCGGATTCGGCCCTGAGGTCAAGCGCCGCATCATGATCGGTACCTATGCGCTGTCGGCGGGCTATTACGATGCGTACTACGGTCAGGCGCTCAAGGTGCGCACGCTCATCGCCCGCGATTTCGACAACGCTTACGAGCAGGTCGATGTGCTCGTCTCGCCGACGAGCCCCTGCACACCGTGGAAGCTCGGCGAGAAGGTCGACGACCCGCTGGCCATGTACCTGTCGGACTTGTGCACTCTGCCCACCAATCTGGCCGGCCATCCGGCGATGTCGGTTCCTTCCGGTCTGAGCGAGGACGACGGCATGCCCGTCGGTCTGCAGATCATGGCTCCCGCGTTCGCTGACGATCGGCTCTATCGGGTGGGCGCTGCGTATGAGGTCGCCCGCGGTTCGATCGCCTGACCTGGGCCGCGCCACGCAGGGCTGTTCGTTCCTCCGATACCAAGCGGGTAGCGAGGACCGAGCAGCTCTGTGATGGTCCCTGGTCGGTCGCTTCCGCTTCTTTCGTAGACGTGTTCCAGGAGTGGACCGACGCGGGATCGCCAGGTGTGGGCTGGGCTGTTCAGGCGGCGGGTAGTGATTCGGCTTGCTTGCGGATTCCCTCGGTCATATCTGTGAAGCCGCGGCGCAGGTTCTCGCCCAGAAGTGCGACGACTACCGGGCGGAGCCATCCACCGAGTTCGAAATGTGATTCGTAGCGGGTGCGGTTGTCCGCGAGGGGTGTCACGGTATGTGAGCGCAAGCTGTGCAGTGCTCCTAGTGGGAGCGGCCGCATCGCGTAACTGAATCCTCGGCCAGGGGTGTGCGAGCGGATCCATTCACGCTGTTTACGCGGGCTCGAGCCGGAGACATGGACGAGCATATCGATCGGCTCACCGGGAACCAGGGAGCTGCGGCACTGCGAAACGAAGGAATTCCATTCGCTGTAACGCGGGAAATCGGTGATCACTTGCCACACCAGATCGGTGGGTGCGTCGATATCGATGGCGCGGTCGATGATGAAGGCCATGAGGGAATTAGAACACGTTCCAACTTGGTCGTGTGTAGATGTCGAGTGGAACCGATGATCAGGGCACCGCTATGGCGGTGCCCTGATCGATATCGTCATGGTGACCGTGGCTATGAGGAATGCGAGCGCGGCGAGCGGATCAACAATGGTACACGCGAAGCTGAATACTGGAAACTACCAGGGACAGGCCTGGTCACTCCGGGCTGATCGGCGGTGGTGGGCAGAACCCGCCATTCAACTCGTGGAGGTGGCGGCCGAGCAACTGCCCCAGCTGGCTCAGGATGGCGGTGGCATCGTCGAATGCGCCCGAATCGGCCTGTGCGGCGAAGGCAACGGCGACTGTTCCGGATCGGACCGGGACCAAGCCGAACTGTCGGACGGTATAGATGCCGGTTACATCGTCCGGCCCCCAGCCACCCTTGAACGCGGTGCCCTCCAGAACGCCGAGGCCCCATGCCTGCTCGGGCGTAATCGCCGTCATCAGTTCAGGAACCTGGTACGTCTCGGCTAAGCAAGGCAGTTGAGATGCGAACCGGACCTGGTTGGTCAGTGTCCATTCGGTCCCACCGAAGGCGGTGTAGTCCAGCATGGTGCGTGGTTCCGCGCCGACGGCACTGGTAATCGCTTCGTCCAGTACGGCTTGGACAGCCGCGGCGGCCTCCCGGCTATTGCCGAGTGACCGCCACAGTACTCGGGCGGCTTCGTTGTCCGATACTGTGATGGCGGCCTCGGCCTGGCGGACGATCTGCCCGCGATGGTCGTGCCGTAGTGCGGCGATCGCGAGCGGAACCTTGATGGTCGACCATGCGATGCCACTGCTCCAGGTGCCGAAGAGGGTTATCCGGCTACCGCCGACCGGCATGATCGCCATGCCGACCTCCCCAGCGAGCCGCTGCCGCAGGTAGGTGAAATCGGCGGCCAATGCGTCAGGCGAGAACACAGGGAGGCCCGGCAGCGAGGGACTAGCGGCTTCCATGACCATGGCGGGTGCCTCGGCCATTCGGCGTTCGCCGGGAATAGGCGCACAGAAGGCAAGCGTGAGCAGTACCACTGTCGCAGCCGCGCAGCGCAGCGCAGCGCCAAATCCCATCGACCTCACCACCGAGTCCTCCCCACCACCAGTCGCGAGGGCTCGCTGTTCTTCGGCGGTGCAATTAGCTCATCGTGCCCGTCCGGCCGGTGACCGGTCGGGAGACATCGTCACAAGGCGCACGACGGCGCAAGGGCGACATCCCGGACACAGTTTTGCGGATTCGCGCCGAGAATTCGAAACGTCACGGTCAAGAGGCGACTCGGTGAGCGCCAGGAGCTCAGTCGACCGCGAGGGCCTCCACGACAGGCAGCCGGGCCGCGCTTATCGCTGGTGGAATCGACCCGAGCAGCGCCAGCACCAATGCCAGCGCACTGTAGACAAGCAGCATCGGGCTCGCCTGGTAGGCGATATCTATGGTCATAGCGTGCCCGATGGTGATCGAAGCCAGATACTGTTCCCAAGTACCGAGGAGCAGACCCAGCGCCGTACCGACGATTCCGATGCCAGCGGCCTCGGCCAGCACAGAACGCGTCAGGAATTCACGTCCAGTGCCTATGGCACGCAATACGGCGAGCTCTCTGCGGCGCTCCAGCACCGAGAGCATCAAAGTGTTCAGCAACGCGACCGCGGCGACCAGCACAACGATCCAGAGGATGGCAGTGCTCAACGCGACTCCCTGTCGAATGCTCGTCGAGGCACCCTGCACCGACTGGGTGCCGGTCGCGACGACCATATCCGGCGGCATCGCTTGGCGTATCGCCGCGAGCACGGCAGCATGATCGGCGTCGGGTGCGATATCGACCGAGAGAATGGTTTCGCCGGGGCGCTCGTACCAGGTGCGCATCGTGTTCAAGTCCATTATCACTATTCCCGCGACTGCTGAGAAATAGGGGATCACCTGCAATATCCGCACAGTATGTGGCCCAGTCGGGGTCGGCAAGGTCAATTCCGCGCCTGCGCTCACACCCAGTGCGCGCGCCACATCGCGCGAGATCACCACGCCTTTGCCCGCCGAAAGCTGTGCCGCGGTCTCGTCGGTGAGCAGCCCCAAGCGCGTATCTCGGGGGTCGGTCGCACTCTGCAGTAAGACGCGGTTGCTACCGAGTGCGGCATAGGCCATCTGTTCTGGAATGATGCGTGTGACGCCTGGTATCGCCGCGACTTTGTCTTTCAGGCCTGCGGGCATCAGTACACTCGGTATCTGATCCATAGCGGTCGGGCTGACGTAGACGTCGTGCTCGCCCAGGTAATCGAAGCTCTTGCTGGCCGAGGCGACCATATTGTTCGCGGCACCATTGACGCCGGCGACGGCCGCGACGCCGATCATCACGGTCATCACCGTCGTCCACACCCGGTGGGGCGCGCGTTCCAGCGTGGTTGCGCCAAGTGTGCCGGGGGCGCCGAACCAGCGTGCGATGCCTGCTGTAGCCCGCACGATCGGACCGATGGCAGCGAAACACAACAAAACCATGGCGACAAACATGACCGGTATGGTAGCCAGCGAATAGCGGCCGAGATCGCTGTGCGAGATCGGAAGAGAGGCGATCGCCAACCCGATGCCTGTCATAAGGGCGAGCCCGCGCAGCAGCGGGCTGGTTGTATCGGAACGGCTGACCCCTACGGGGGCCAGCGCTTCGACGGGCTGGACCCGGTATACTTGGCGTGCGGCGATACCTGCCGCGAGCACAGTAGTGAATACGCAGGCTGCGATCGCGTAAGGGATCACATACCACGGCATCGTGTATGTAATGCGGGCGTCTATCGACTGTAGGATCGCGGCAGGCAGGGTGCCGATCGCACTGCTGCCCATGAATGTGCCCAGCAGTGCGCCGACCAGCCCACCGATCACACCAAGCAGCGCGGCTTCGGCCAGCAGATCGCGCATCATCGGTCCTCGTCTGCCCCCGATAGCGCGCAACAGCGAAAGCATCGGCCTGCGTTGTGCGATGGCCATGCTCATCGCGTTGTAGATGAGGAAAGCCGAAACGATCAGTGCGGTGGCCGAGTCCAGAAGCGTGGTGTACAGGATAGCTTGCACTGGGCCGCTCGCCTGCGCAGCGCGCAGGTCCGGATAGGCGACCACCGCGCGGCCTTGCACAGTCGCGGTGAGTGCCGTCTGCAACTGCGCGATATCGGTGCCGGCAGCGGGCACGACCTCTATCGAATCCAGCCGCCCTATCCGGTTGGTGATCTTCTGTGCGAGCCCGAGTGGTGCCGCGATGAGATACCCGTCGTTGAGTTTCCGGGACGTCGCGGAGTCGAAGACGCCCGCGACTGTGACCGTGGTATCGCCCAGTGTGAACTGCTCGCCCTCGGCGCGGCCCAGCCCGGTGCCGACCAGCACACCGTTGGGCACCGTCAGCAGTTTTCCCATCAGGGCAGTCAATGGCGCAGTCAATTCGCTGTCCAGCGCGCTGATGTTCGGGCCGGAACCGATCAGCAGCGCATGGTCGGCACCGGTGCCGATTTCCGTGCGCAACATCGGCACCGCCACCGCGACGCCGGGGGTAGCCGCGATCGGCCCGAGCAATTGCTGATCAAAGCCCGCGTCAGTGATTCCGGTGACTTCCAGCTGTGCTTTGCCACCGAGGGCGTTGTCCAGCTCGTTCACCGAGGCGGTGATCGAGCCATTGATGCTCAGCACCGCGACCAGCAGCGCTGCCGAGACGCTCATCACGGTCAGTGACAGCAGGGTGCGGACGCGATGGATGAGCAGCTCGCCGATGTTGAACAGCCGCAGGCGATCCCATGCGGAGCCGATCATGCGTTGACTGTCCGTTCGACCTGATCGCCGACGCTGATCCGACCGTCCAGCAGGGTGATCACCCGGTCGCAATGGGCCACCGCACCGCTCATATCGTGGGTCACCATCACCACCGAGTTACCGGATTCGGAGATTTCGGCGAGCAAGTCCAGGATGGTGGTGCCGGTTTTGGAGTCCAGGTTTCCAGTGGGTTCATCGGCCAGGATCAGCGGCGGGTCCATGATCAGCGCACGTGCCACCGCGACCCGTTGCATCTGGCCACCGGATAGCTCGGCCGGTCGGTGTTCGATTCGTTCAGTGAGGCCGACGCGATCCAGCAATTCCAGCGCGCGCGGTCTGGCTTTACGCAAGCTGATACCGTCCAGCAGTTTCGGGATCGCCACATTCTCCCACGCCGATAGTGTGGGCAGCAGGTTGAAGAATTGGAAGACGAAACCGACCTTGTGGCGGCGGAACTCCGCCTGCTGTTCCTCGTTCAGCGAGCCGATCTCCTCGCCCTTGAACAGGATCGAGCCTGTATCGGGCCGGTCCAGCGCGCCGAGCAAATGCAGAAGAGTGCTTTTGCCGGAACCGGATGGGCCGATGATCGATGTGAATTCACCCGCATGGATACGCAGGTCGACTTCGTCGAGCGCGCGGACGGTCTGATCGCCTACTCGGTACTCCTTGGTCACCCTGGATAGCTCCAGCATTGCCGGCTCCGTCATCACTGTCCCTCGCTTCGTTCGGTCGTTCGACCGCTGTGTTCGGTCTCGACCCGAATCCGTGCTACAGCTCCTGGCTTTCGAGTGCGCGGTGGCGGCGCCGCCGTGCGGCGGGCATCACGCGCAGTGTCGGCCGTTACGTGATCAGTGCCCGGTACACCTCGGCTATGGTGAGCTTCTGACCGAGTTTCGTGTCGAAATGGATGTTCCAGCGACAGTGCAGTGATCCCTCCGCACCATCGACCCCTCCGCGTCACCGGCAGGCTTGTCGGTACCGAGGGTTTTCGGGAAGAGATCGGGATCGGCCAGGCCGATCGTCGCGCGGGTGGGTACGGTCCGGGTGCTTTCGGTTCGAGCGTGTGGATCCGCCTGGGACATGGCTGCCTTCCGCAGAGAACTATTGTTCATGTTACTGAGGAGACGGCCGGATCGTCTTCGTGCCGGGGATCGGAATACGGCTCCTACCACGGTAGGAGCCGTAGCCCGATTGTGGGGTGATGTGCTGCGCTCGGTGCGACGACTAGCCTGACAGAATGGGTGTGATCGGGGTCTCGGAACCGGCGCTCGGTCGGTGGTGGCCCCGGTACGGCCGCGCCGCATTGGTGCGGGTCCGCCATCGCGGCCTCGGTTACTGGCGAAATTCGGTGACGGCTTTGCGGCGCAATGCCGAACAGTTGCCGTTCGATTACCCGCTGTCGGTCGCTATGAGTGCCTACCTGGCTGTGCTCGCGATCGCGATCGCGTCCGCGGTGCAGCGCTATAGCTATTTTCCCACCGCGCTTCCGTTCATCGCGGTGCTGCTGATGTATGTTTCCGGTCCGCTGTACGTATTCTTCGCCGTCCTGCCGCGCCCGCTGCTGCTCGGGCTACTGGCCATGACAGCGGAGGCACTGTTCCTCGTGCAACCGGTCGATGTCGATTTCGCGCCGTTCCTGCTGGTGTTCGCCGCAGGCGAGGTCGGGGCGATCGCGCCGAAGCAGGTGAGTATTCCGCTCACGGCGGCGATGCTGCTGCAACTGGTCGTGTTCGCCATGATCAGCGATGTGCCTGAGGGACTACCGATGTATCTGGTCGGCATCGTGTTCGGTTGGATGGCGGGGGTGATGCTGCAATATCAGCGTCGCTTCCTCTACCGGGAGCGCGATTATCGGGAGGTTCGCGCGCTGCAGGCCGCTGACGAGGAGCGCCGTCGGATTGCTCGTGAGGTGCACGATGTGATCGCGCACTCGCTGAGCGTCACGTTGTTGCATCTGACCGCGGCGCGGCACGCACTGCAGACCGACCGCGACGTGGACGAAGCCGTGGCGGCGTTGACCGATGCCGAGCGGCTCGGCAGACAGGCGATGGCCGACATCCGCCGCACGGTCGGCCTGCTCGACGCGCGACGATCCAGGTCCGTTCCGGAGCCGGGTGTGGAAGACATCGGGGATTTGGTCGGCGACTTCGTCCGAGCCGGGTTGGACGTGCGCTGGGCATGCGAGGGTGATCTCGCCGCGGTGTCGCCCGCGGTCGGGCTGGCACTGTACCGGATCGGCCAGGAGTCGTTGGCGAATGTCGTCAAGCACGCGCATGGCACGTCTGCGGCGGTCCGGTTGGTAGTGGATACGACCACAGTGACATTGACCGTGGACAACCCGCTACCCGCCGGGTTACCCGCACAGCGCGATACGGGAATGGGCATTTCTGGTATGCGGCAGCGTGCCGAGCTACTCGGTGGCCGGATTACCAGCGGCCCGTCCAGCAGGGGGTGGTCGGTCCGGGCTAGTATTCCGCTCACTCCAGGTCGGTATGACTGGCCACGTCCCTTGGTCGGATCCACGCCTGCGCAGGAGGAAACATGACCGCGCTATCGTCTGACAGCGGTACCGGCGTTGTGACTGTGCTGGTAGTGGACGATCAGGAACTCGTGCGTGGTGGCTTACGGCGCATACTGCGCCGACGCGATGGATTCGTGGTGGTCGAATGCGCCGACGGTGACGAGGTACCCGCCGCGATAACCGAATTCCGCCCCCACGTGGTGCTGATGGACCTGCGTATGAAGCGTGTCGGCGGTATCGACGCGACCCGGACGCTGCAGGCGGTGGATGAGGCCCCACCGGTCCTCGTGCTCACCACCTTCGACGACGACCAGCTCTTGTCCGGGGCGCTGCGGGCAGGCGCTGCCGGATTCATCCTCAAGGACGCCCCCGCCGAGGACCTCATCCGCGCAGTACGAACTGTCGCTTGTGGTGGATCCTGGCTCGACCCGTCGGTCACCGGTCGTGTGCTGTCGGCCTACCGCATGGTGCGCCCGGCCCACACCGGCTCCGATCTCCGGCTGTCCGAGCTGACCGCTCGCGAGTACGAGGTGCTCGAATTGATCGGGCGCGGCCGGGTGAATTCGGAAATCGCTCGTGAGCTCGGCGTCTCGGAAGTAACGGTGAAAAGCCATATAGGACGTATCTTCAGCAAGCTCGGATTACGGGATCGTGCTGCGGCTATTGTGTTCGCGTTTGACCAGGGGGTAGTGGTACCAGGAGAATCCACTCTGTGATGGGCAGGCTCCGGTTGCGTACCGCGCGATCTCGTTGTGCTCTCCGCCCGGGATGTGGAGGATAACGGGGTGCGAGGATCCGGGTCGAGGGCTGGAACGCGGTTCGGGCCATATGAGCTGCGGTCGTTGCTGGGCAAGGGGGGGATGGGGGAGGTATACGAGGCCTACGACACGGTGAAAGACCGGATGGTCGCGGTCAAACTGCTATCAGAAGAATTTGCCAAGGACCCGATCTACCAGGCGCGTTTCCGGCGCGAGTCGCAGGCTGCCGCCCGGCTGGCCGATCCGCACGTCATCCCGATCCACGATTGGGGCGTGATCAACGGCACGTTGTTCATCGATATGCGGTTGGTGCGCGGCGTCGACCTGCGTACTCTGCTGCTCAGCCGGGGACCGCTGAGCCCTGTCCGTGCTGTCGGGATCATCGAACAGATCGCCGCCGCATTGGATGCCGCGCACCAGGCAAGCTTGGTGCACCGGGATGTGAAGCCGGCGAACATCCTGGTCACGGATGCG
Organism: Nocardia sp. TBRC8007; assembly: GCF_056629435.1. Lineage (NCBI taxonomy): Bacteria > Bacillati > Actinomycetota > Actinomycetes > Mycobacteriales > Nocardiaceae > Nocardia > Nocardia sp. TBRC8007. The sequence goes on from NZ_JBWSOR010000002.1 coordinate 64,187, forward strand.
GATTTCGCCTATCTCGCCGATTTCGGAATCGCGCATACCGAAGGCGACAGTGCTGTGACCCTGGCCGGTATGGCCATCGGCTCCTATATCTACATGGCCCCGGAACGTTTCGATGTCGGGCCGGTGACCGGCCGTGCCGACGTCTACTCACTGGCCTGCGTACTGCACGAATGCCTGACCGGCGCCACCCCATTTCCCGCGGCCAGCATGAGTGTGCTGATCAAGTCGCATCTGACCGATCCACCGCCACGACCGAGCACAAGGGCAGGCGATATCCCGCCTGCCTTGGATGAGGTCGTCGTCCAGGGCATGGCCAAGGATCCGGCCGACCGTTTCCCGACCGCGACCGCGTTGGCCAGGGCCGCGCGCGCAGCGCTGGCCCCGGTGCCACCCACTGCACCGACCCTTGTGGTACGTGCGCCCGACCTGAGTCGGCCTTCCGGTGAGCCGGTCGCTCATGACGCGGTTGTCGCACCGGAATCTACGGGAGAGTTGTCGATCCCGGCGGTGATCCGCCCGAGCGAGGCCACTGTGGTCCGGCCGACGGAAACTCAATTCACACCACTCCAGCCCGCGGGCTCGCGCCCACCACGACAGCCCGACGCGGGTCTGCCGCCGATGCGCCCATTTCCAGACGCGCATCTGTATCCGGAAACCCAGGCATATCTGGACTCGGCGGATGCGCGAGTAAGGGGATATCCGGCGTCTCCGCAGAGCTACACCGATTCCGCAGTGCCGATGTATTCTTCGGATCACAGTAACCCGCCCGGTCCGTCCGACAACCAGGCGATGCGCAACCCGGCGCCGCGGACCAGCTATCCGGCCCAGAACCACGCGCAGTACGACGATTATCCGGTCGACACAGACCACCCGGATCACAGCTACGACGAGATGACGCACCCACCGTCCCGGACCGGGCGCTCCATCACACTACCCATCATGATCGCCGTGTTCGCTATCGTCGCGTTGACCGTAGGTGGTGCGATCGTTTGGCAGACTTTCGGCTCGAGTCCGGCGGTGCCGACCGTCGCTGAACCGGCGTCCGAGAAAACGATACCCGAGGGACCGGTACCGACCGTACGTCCAAGTTCAGGAACGCCGACTCCGAGTAGCTCGCCCACTTCGGTCAGGCCACCGTCGGTCACCTTGCCCGCAAGTGCCACACCTTGTCGGCAGAGGGGATCGGCCGCCGGAGCCTTCAACCATTCGGCGGCGGGTAATACCGTGACCAGCTGTCCGTTTGCCGAAGCGGTGCGAAGAGCCTATGCCGACGCTGCCGCGACGCGGAACGCGGCCCGCGACGCACCACGCACGGTGGTCGCGACCAGCCCGGTCACCGGCCGGACCTACACGATGAACTGCCGGACCGAAGATCCGCTCGTCATATGCACCGGCGGTGACAATGCAGTGGTGTACGTCTATTGATACCGGGTGCGTGGCGAACTCGCGACGGCCTGGCGGATGGGCGGTAGCCGTTCGGAAGTACGGTGTCGACAAGCCCAACTGACACCGAGGCCGGGCGAAGTTCGCAATGAGGATGTGCCGAAATATGTCTGTTGATCGACTTCGCGGAACTCGAAAAGTTCTGGGATACATGGTGCTTGTCGCATTCCTGGTCGCCGGGTGCGGGGTCGATCACGTCGATGATCCGACGACCGGGGTGCCCAGCAGTACCCCGGTGGGCAGTACCGAGCCAACGCGAACTGGTCAACAAGGCTTGTCCGTCGTCGTGCCAGGTACGCTGGCCGCCAGTTATGCCGAGGTGGCGGCCGGCGCACCGGGGCAGATCGGTATGGCGATCATGCCGGTCGGCGGTGAGCAGGCGGTGACCTTCGGTGACTGGACAAGCGGACCGGCATGGTCGACGATGAAAGTGCCGTTGGCCATCGCCGCATTGCGCCGGACTCCGGGTATCTCCAACTACACTGTATCTTCGGCGATCACCGCCTCTGACAATGCCGCCGCCGATGTGCTCTGGCGGTCGCTCGGTAACGCCGAGCAGGCGGCGCAGGCGGTGCAGGCGGTGCTGCGCGAAGGCGGTGACAACACGACCGTGGTGCCCGCTACTGGCCCTCGCGCCAAGTATTCGCCCTTCGGACAAGCCGACTGGTCGTTGACCGATCAAGTGCGGTTCGCCGCGCGGTTGCCCTGCCTGCCTCAATCCGGACAAGTGACCGCGCTGATGAAACAGATCATCTCCAGGCAGCGCTGGGGCCTCGCCGCATTCGCCGGAGCCGAGTTCAAAGGTGGCTGGGGACCCGACGTCGAAGGCAACTACCTGGTGCGGCAGTTCGGGATCATCACCATCGCCTCGGGTCAGATCGCGATCGCGATGGCGGCACGGCCCGATTCCGGGACATTCAACGACGGCATGAAGACTATGGACGCATTGGCCACAGCCGTCGCCAAGCACACCGATGAGCTGTCCGGCGGGCGCTGCCCGGTCGCGTGAACACAGCTAGCCGGGGCACTGTTACCCAGCATTCACTGGGTCGGGGCTGCCGAGACAGACCGGGGAGGGCAAGATAGCGGCCATGCGTATCGGAGTCTTGACCGGAGGCGGCGACTGCCCAGGCTTGAACGCGGTCATCCGCGCTGTAGTGCGAACAGCGAACGGCCGCTACGGAGACGCGATACTCGGTTTCGAGGACGGCTGGCGCGGTCTATTGGAAGACCGGAAGATCCGGATTCACAATGACGATCGCACCGACCGCTTGCTCACCAAGGGCGGTACTATTCTCGGTACCGCGCGTACCAATCCAGATACGCTGCGCGCCGGCCTCGGACGGATCAAGCAGACCCTGGACGACAACGGTATCGAGGCACTCATCCCGATCGGCGGCGAGGGCACGCTCACCGCCGCGAGCTGGCTGTCCGACGAGGGTGTTCCGGTGATCGGTGTCCCGAAGACGATCGACAACGACATCGATTGCACCGATGTCACTTTCGGTCACGACACCGCGTTGAGTATCGCAGGCGAGGCGATAGACCGGTTGCACACCACCGCCGAGTCGCACCAGCGCGTCATGCTCGTCGAGGTGATGGGCCGGCACGCGGGCTGGATCGCGATCAACGCGGGCATGGCTTCGGGAGCGCACTTGACCTTGGTGCCGGAGGTCCCGTTCGATGTGGACGAGGTGTGCACCATGATCAAGCGGCGGTTCCAGCGTGGTGACAAGCATTTTATCTGTGTCGTCGCCGAGGGCTCGCATCCGGCGCCGGATTGCGGATTCACCTTGCGGGCGGGCGGTATCGACGAATTCGGTCATGAACGGTTCACTGGTGTCGCTCAGCAACTCGGCGTGGAGATAGAACGGCGCATCGGCAAGGAAGTCCGCACCACCGTGCTGGGGCATGTGCAGCGTGGGGGCAGTCCAACGTCCTACGACCGGGTGCTGGCCACCCGTTTCGGCCTGCACGCTGCTGAGGCAGTACACGCTGGACAGTTCGGCCAGATGGTGGCGTTACACGGCACTACCATCGGCCTCGTCCCGCTGTCGGAGGCTACCAAGCAGCTCAAACGGGTGCCCGCGGAACGCTATCGCGAGGCGGAAGCGTTCTTCGGCTGAGCGCGCCGAATTCGAGTTGTCCAACCGTCAGGAACACTACGGTGAAGCACATGCGTGTCGGGCGTCGAATCGTGTTGGCTTTGCTCCTGGTCGAGGCGCTGGCCGCCGGATGCGCGAAAGCGGATCCGGTCGAGTCGATCCGCGGCGACTGGCATGGCACTATCGAGGCGCCCGCTCGACCGCTCCGGATCGGGGTGAGCTTCCACGAAGACGGGACGGCCACCATCGATATTCCGCTGCGGGGAGTGCGAGACGCGCGGCTGAAGGACGTCAGCGCAGAGCGTGACGAGGTGTCGTTCATGATTCCCGATATCCTCGGCGACCCGACGTTCCGGGGCAGGTACGACTCCGGAACCGACCGGATCACGGGGAATTTCACCCAATCCGGCCAGGTCTTCCGGCTGACGATGCAACGAGGAGGGGTCAGGGGCCCGGCCCGGCCCCAGGAGCCGAAGCCACCGTTTCTCTACAGGTCCGAAGACGTCACCTATCGCAACGGCGATATCACTATCGCGGGCACACTGACCGAACCGCAGGGCGCGGGTCCGTTCCCCGCCATCCTGTTGATCACCGGAAGCGGTCCACAGGATCGCAATGAGGAGTTCATGGGCCACAAGCCTTTCTTGCTACTGGCCGATACCTTCACCCGAGCAGGCTACGCCGTGTTGCGTGCCGACGACCGCGGCATCGGCGGCACCACCGGCACGCTGCCGGCCGCGACCTACACCGACCTCGCCGAAGACATCGTCGCAGGCATCCGTTTTCTCCGAGCGCGACCCGATATCGACTCCGACCGTGTCGGACTGTTCGGTCACAGCGAAGGTGGCTACCTCGCGCCATTGGTCGCCGCGCGCCAAGACAGCGGTGTCGCGTTTACCGTGCTGATGGCCGGGCCCGGTGTACCAGGCGCGGACGTGCTCGTCGAACAGACCCGATTGCTCGCCACCGCGAATGGCATGTCGGCCGAGCAGGTGGCCACCCGGGTGCGGCAGACCAGTGAACTGGCCGCTCTGCTGAAAGCGGGTGACCTGGCGGGTGCCGAAGAACTGGCCCGTCGGCAGAATCAGTCGCTTCCGGTCGCCGAGCGGGTACCTGACGATCAGGCCACCGCGCAGATCACCCCGTATCTGGAGGCCCTGGTTGCTTACGACCCCGCACCCGCGCTGCGCGCCCTGCGGATTCCGGTACTCGCGTTCTTCGGCAGTAAGGACCTCCAAGTGCCGCCGGCCCAGAGCGAGCAGCCGATGCGTGATCTCCTCGCCGCAGCCCCGGAGGCGACCGTGCACGTTTTTCCGGGGCTCAACCATCTGATGCAACCCAGTGCGACTGGTCGCCCCAGCGAGTACAGCGCCATCGAAACGACCATCGCACCGGAGGTACTCGACTACGTCCTCAGCTGGCTACGTCAGCGGGTCCCTGTTCGATAGCGCGTGCACCGCACGCAGTGGGCGATAGTGCGTGCGGTGCACGCAGTGGGCGATAGCGTGCACCGCACGCAGTGCGCGTGGTGCGAGCCCCTGCGCTGCCGCGGGTGCGCTTACTTAGACTGATGGCCATGAGCGCACCCACGGTCGACCTGATGGATTACTCGGATGTCATCGCCCGATTCGAGCCGGTGCTCGGTATGGAGGTTCACGTCGAGCTCTCCACAGCGACCAAGATGTTCTGTGGTTGTCCAACCGAGTTCGGCGCCGAGCCGAACACCCAGGTCTGTCCGGTATGCCTCGGTCTGCCCGGCGCGCTTCCAGTGGTGAACCAGAAGGCCGTCGAGTCGGCGATCCGGATCGGGTTGGCGCTGAATTGCTCGATCACTCCATGGGGGCGGTTCGCGCGCAAGAACTATTTCTATCCCGACCAGCCGAAGAACTACCAGATCAGCCAGTACGACGAGCCGATAGCCACGAACGGGCATTTGGACGTGCTCCTCGATGACGGCAGCACGTTCCGGGTGGAGATCGAACGCGCGCACATGGAGGAGGACACTGGCAAGTCGGTGCATGTCGGCGGGGCAACCGGTCGGATCCACGGCGCGAGCCATTCCTTGCTGGACTACAACCGGGCGGGCGTGCCGCTGATCGAGATCGTCACCAAGCCGATCACCGGCGCGGGGGAGCGGGCGCCGGAGGTGGCCCGGGCATATGTGACGGCGCTGCGGGATCTGTTGGAATCCCTCGACGTCTCCGACGTGAAAATGGAGCAGGGCTCACTGCGGTGTGATGCGAATGTCTCGCTGATGCCTCGCGACGCCACCCGATTCGGCACTCGCACCGAGACCAAGAACGTCAACTCGCTGCGCAGCGTCGAGATCGCAGTGCGCTACGAGATGCGCAGGCAGGCCGCGGTGCTCGTGGGTGGTGGTGTAGTTGTTCAGGAGACGCGCCACTTCCACGAGGCCGACGGAACTACCTCGCCGGGACGGCGCAAGGAGACCGCCGAGGATTACCGCTATTTCCCCGAGCCCGACCTGGAGCCGGTCGCGCCGCGCGCGGAGTGGGTCGAGCAGTTGCGCGGCACCATCCCCGAATACCCCTGGTTGCGCCGTGCGCGCATCCAATCCGAGTGGGGTCTGCCCGACGAAGTGATGCGCGACTTGGTCAACGCAGGCGCGTTGGATCTGATTAGCGCTACCGTCGAGGCGGGTGCTCCGGTCAACGAAGCACGTTCCTGGTGGGTCGCCTACCTCACCGAGAAGGCCAAGGAACGCGAGATCCCGCTGGATGAGTTGTCGATCACCCCGGGGCAGGTCGCCGAGGTGGTCAAGCTGGTCGAGGCGAAGACGATCAACAACAAGGCCGCCAAGCAGGTTGTCGACCATGTTCTGGCCGGTGCGGGCGATCCGGCGCAGATCGTCGAGACCAAGGGACTCGGTATGGTCAGTGACGAGGGCGCACTGCGGGCCGAGGTGGACAAAGCGCTCGCGGCCAATCCCGATATCGCCGACAAGATCCGCTCCGGCAAAGTCCAGGCGGCGGGCAAGATCGTGGGTGACGTCATGAAGGCGACTCGTGGCCGAGCCGACGCAGCGCGCGTCAGGCAGCTGGTACTCGCCGCCTGCGGGTGAAATCAGCCGCTGTCGTCGCTCAGTCCAGGCCGCCTCCACCGGCCTGCGGCGGTGGGATGCGTACGACACGATCGTCGAACGGGCCGGGTCGACCGCTGGTTTTGTTCACCGTGCTCACCCAGACGGTGCCGTCGACGCCAGCGTCGGCACCACCGAGTCGCCCGTATTTGTCTTGTGCCACCAATGTCGGCGGCGTGGTGACCGCATGGGTGTTCGCGTCGGCGGCTACGAGGGCGAGGGCCTTCGCGTGGGTCAGCGAGATGGCTACGCCGTCGGCGGTCGCCGTACAGCCTGCGACCCCGGGCCGGTCGGGCCAGGTCCACGCGGTGACGACCTTGCCATCGCTCCCGATATACCGCAACCGGTCCTCGGTGGCAGTACGGTCGGTGATCCAGACGCTGTCTTTGCCGGCGCGGCACACATCCCCGGCAGTGCCGATTCCGGATACGGTGATTTCAGGGGTCGATGTGCGGCTGGGGGCGGGGGAGTCGATCCGCAGCAGTTTGCCCGCCAGTGAGCCCGCAGAGGCCGCAGCAGCGGGGCTGCCCGCATCGCCGGTCAGCACCAGCATCCGGTCGGGTGAAACGAAGTCGATCGCGCCGCGGTTTCCGCTGGGCCCTTTGGGGATTCCGGTGAGGATGGCCTTCGGTGGGCCTTCTTTCGCGATTCGGACCACTCTGTTGTCGCCTGCGGTGGTGATGTACGCGTACAGCAGGCCGTCTTCCTGATACGTGGGAGACAGTGCGATATCGCTCAGGCCACCGTCGGTGGAGCCGTCCACGTCCAGCCGGGCGATCTCGGTCGGGGGCTGCTCTGGGGCAACCTGGAGAATACGTCCGGTCCTGCGCTCGGCTACCAGCGCGCTGTTACCGAGTGTGACAAGTCCGCCGGTAGTCTCCAGGCAAGTAGCTACCACGGCCGGGTCCGGATCGATACACGGTCCGCTGGGCCGGGTCGTCGACGTGGGCGGTTCGCTCGGACTTCTCGGCTTGATGCTGGCCTCGTGCCAGGTCGGTTCCGGAGTGAACGGGCTGGACGCGGAATCGTCGAACCGGGCACAGCCGACCAGCAGGGCTGAGCCGAGCGCCAAGCTCGCTGCGATGCGGCCAACGACAACCAAACTCATAGCCCAGACGTTACGGAAATACCTTCATGTGCGCCCCTTCCGGGTGGGTGTTGCGCGTACATTGACACGCCGCACCGCGTACTCAGCCGTTGTCACAAGGCGCGGCATAGGGTAATGCCCGTGACCGACAAGCCCAATGACGCACCCGGACTTTCACATACCGAGGACTTTGCGGACTCCACTCGGTCCACGGCCGAGCAGTCGGCGGTGTCGTCCGCAGGTCCAGGGGCACGTAGCCCGTTCGATGCGCCGACCGAGCAATTTCACGGTGTGAGGCTATTCCAGCGACCGGAGCCTGCCGGAGACGTTCCGCGCACCGAGGCGGAGCTCGGGCTCGATCCGGAAGTCCCGGTGGCCGGCGCCGACAAGGCGGACGAACAGCAGACTGGGGTGAACGGAGTCAGGGAGAGCCGTGCCGAGGAGAGTCAGTCTGCGCCTACGTACGAATACGCCAGCATTCCGCCTGCCCCGGCTCTGCCGAAAGGCAGCATCCGACTGCCCTCGCGTAAGGATGAGAATCGACGCGGCACAGTGGATTTCGGTTTGTTTCTGCTACGTTTGGTGGTCGGGGGCACATTCATCTACCACGGCCTGCAGAAACTCACCGGATGGTTCCACGGCCCCGGCTTGGACGGGACGCGCGGCATGCTGAAGGACGGCGGCTGGGATCACCCGACGTTGTCCACCATTCTGGTGACTGTCGCTGAGCTCGGTGGCGGCACCCTGTTGGTCTTCGGTCTGGCCACCCCGTTCGCGGCAGGCGCGGTGCTTGCGGTGGTCTTGGACGCCTGGGCCTGGAAGCAGGGCATGATTGCCGGACTCCAGTACAAGGCGAGCTCGAGCGCGGTCGAACTGGAGAGCGTTCTCGCCGGGGTCGCCGCCGCCATTATCCTGACCGGTCCTGGGCGTTGGTCCTTCGACCGGAATCGCGGCTGGGCCACCCGGCCTTTCGTGGGTTCCTTGGTTGTTCTTCTGCTTGCCATCGCCGCTGCGGTCGGCGCCTACTGGTACCTGCACGGGGGCAATCCGTTCAGTGGAATCGGCCCCTTCGACTGAGTAGCTGTCGGGTGGCATCCGGCAGTTCGAGCAGGCCCGCCGGATGCCACCCGGCCTGCGTTATGGGACCTGGCGGACGGCGCCCTTATCGGCCGAGGTCGCCAAGGCGGCATAGGCGCGAAGAGCGGTCGTGACCGGCCGCTTCCGGTCGGCTGGCTGCCAGGGATGTTCGGCGGCTTCCATTTCGGCCCGACGTCCGGCGAGAACGGCGTCGTCGAGGAGGACTTCGATGGTCCTGGAGGCAACATCGATACGGACCTGGTCGCCGTTCTCCACCAGAGCGATGACACCGCCTGCGGCGGCCTCGGGAGAGATGTGCCCGATCGACAGACCCGAGGTGCCACCGGAGAATCGGCCATCGGTGATCAGCGCGCAATGCTTACCGAGACCAGAGCCTTTCAGGAAGGCGGTGGGGTGCAGCATCTCCTGCATGCCAGGGCCACCCGCGGGACCTTCGTAGCGGACCACGATCACATCGCCCGGTTTGATCTTCTTGCCGAGAATGATCGATACGGCCTCTTCCTGGGACTCCACCACTACCGCAGGCCCTTGGAAGGAGAACAGCTCCGCATCGATGCCCGCGGTTTTCAGCACCGCGCCATCGGGCGCGATGTTGCCCCGCAGGACCACCAGCCCACCTTCGCTGGTGTAGGCGTGCTCCAGGTCGCGGATACAGCCGTTCTCGGCATCGGTGTCCAACGCCGACCAGCGATTGTCGGTGGAGAATGGCTCGGTCGTGCGCACTCCGCCCGGTGCGGCATGGAAGAGTTCGATGGCTTCCTCGGATGCTTTGCCAGAACGGATGTCCCAGGTATCGAGCCACTCGTCGACAGACTTGGTATGCACAGTGGTGACATCGGTCTCCAGCAGGCCCGCTCGGCGCAGCTCGCCGAGGATGGCGGGGATGCCGCCCGCGCGGTGCACGTCTTCCATGTGGTAGTCGGAGTTGGGAGAGACCTTCGACAAAGTGGGCACTCGGCGGCTGGTCTCTTCGATGGTGTGCAGATCGAAGTCGATCTCACCCTCCTGCGCCGCGGCCAGCGTGTGCAGCACGGTATTGGTCGAGCCGCCCATCGCGACGTCCAGCGCCATGGCATTACGGAAAGCCTTGGCGTTGGCGACGTTCCGGGGCAGTACAGATGCGTCGTCCTCGCGGTACCAGCGATGGGCGATATCCACTACTACGGTGCCCGCCTTCTCGAACAGCGCTCGGCGGGCGGCGTGTGTCGCGAGAGTGGAGCCATTGCCGGGCAGCGCGAGCCCTAGCGCTTCGGTCAGGCAGTTCATCGAGTTGGCGGTGAACATGCCCGAACACGAGCCGCAGGTCGGGCATGCGGAGCGTTCGACCTCGGACAGGCCCTCATCCGTTACCGACTGGTTCGCGCTCGCGGAGATTGCCGTTACCAGGTCGGTCGGTGCGTGTGCGACGCCGTCGACGACCACGGCTTTGCCCGCCTCCATCGGTCCGCCGGAGACGAACACCGTCGGGATATTGAGCCGCATAGAGGCATTCAGCATACCCGGAGTGATCTTGTCGCAATTGGAGATACAGACCAGCGCGTCGGCGGTGTGCGCGTTCACCATGTATTCGACCGAATCGGCGATGATTTCCCGCGAGGGCAGCGAGTACAGCATGCCGCCATGGCCCATGGCGATGCCGTCGTCGACGGCGATGGTGTGGAATTCGCGTGGTACGCCGCCCGCGGCGCGCACCGCGTCGGCGACGATGTCACCGACGTTCTTCAGATGTACGTGGCCGGGTACGAACTGAGTGTAGGAGTTCGCTATGGCGACGATCGGCTTGCCGAAATCGGTATCGGTCATGCCGGTGGCCCGCCAGAGCGCGCGGGCGCCTGCGGCATTGCGGCCGATCGTGGTAGTTCGTGAACGAAGAGATGGCATCTCGATGATCCTTAGGTCGCGGGGGCTGATATGCGACAGTGTCGAGTGTGCTCGACGGCCCCCACGGTACGCCGATACTAGATCGACGCAGGCCCCGCGAGCGGCGTTCTATGTCGAATCTCGGTTTCGGTCTGTCGCCGTGGGAGGTATCTGGGTTGTCCGACGGTATCGGACCGTCGGGGCGATAGATGTCGGGGCGATAGATGATGAGAAGCAGGGCGTTACTGCGGCGAGATCGTATCCATGATTTTATGGCATGACAGCGGCATACTGCCTGTGCGTGCGCCCGTCCGACGCTCTGCGGCGCGGTCCCGCCCATGTCGCGCTCGGTGAATCACCTGGTGCGGCGGACACGCACCGGCGACTACTGTGCGTTCTTGTCATCGGTGCCGGTGGTGAGTTCGCCCGTGCCATTGTGTCGAGGGTCGCTGCCGAGGCTCGGGCTCGCCGTGTCGACCGTTTCCATCGGTTCCTCGGTGTCACTGTGATTCGCGGGTGATTTCTCCGGCTTCGTGAACGGGTCGGGGATCCGGCCCGCGGACGCCGCCGCCAGCTCGCGTAGCCGGTCGTAGCTCACCGCGGGCAGTACCACTTCCGTGCCGTCGGTCAGGTCGGCGCGCACGTATCCGCGCTTCGGGATCCGCACGCCTCGCACCTGTGCCCAGTCCAGATGGCGGGAGCCGAACATCGTCCGTAATTCCAATCCGGCGCCCGACACGGTGGTCTGCGTTCGCAACACCCACACCAGCACCACGACCGGGAGTAGTAGCAGCCACCACAGCCCGGCGGGCCAGCCGGCGAATGGGAAGAACACACACAGCAGCAGAACGAGTACGCCGAGGAGCGCGAGTCGTGAGATACGGATCACGCGGGAATGCGATGCGCTACCCATGTCCGCTGTCTGCGCGGACATGTGGGACGATTCAGGAGGTGGCACGGACTGATGCGGTGATGACACACCACCATCCTCGCATCCTGGTACACGGACACAAGCAACCGCACTGTCCCACATAATGGGACGCAATGGGTCAGCTGTTTGACTCTTCGGTTCACCTCCGCTTAACGTCGTGCGCGTGAATCGAAACGAGTTGCTCGTAATCGGCCGGCGCGTCCAGCGTTGAGCCTGACACACTGAGTCGGATACGTCAGCTCGCGTCGCGACGCGCCACCCTCGATCAGCCCTGTGCTGTCGGGGGATTTTTTATGTTCGGACTACTGTCCGACATGGCGAAGCGCACGACACCGCATGCGGGGGCCGGCTTATCCGGCCCAGCGCCTCGAGGCACAAAACCGGGGTCAGAAACGACAACCAGTAAGGAACGAAGACGGTGAGCGCACCTACCGCACGGCCAGGGCCCTCGGCCCGCAAGCCGGCGCCTTCGGTGAATCAGCAGGCCACGCCCGCTGCCAATGCGACATCGGCGGCTACCCGCCGTCCGGTCCCGCCCGAGCGGGTCACCGGCGCGCAGTCGGTCGTCCGCTCGTTAGAGGAGCTCGGCGTCGACACCGTATTCGGCATTCCGGGTGGTGCGATTCTTCCGGCGTACGACCCGCTGTTCGATTCGGCCGAGGTGCGCCACGTCCTCGTCCGGCATGAGCAGGGGGCGGGCCACGCGGCCACTGGTTACGCACAGGCCACCGGCAAGGTCGGTGTGTGCATGGCTACTTCCGGCCCCGGTGCGACCAACCTGGTCACCCCGATCGCCGACGCGCAGATGGATTCGGTCCCGATAGTGGCCATCACCGGTCAGGTCGGCCGCAGTTTGATCGGCACCGACGCGTTCCAGGAAGCCGACATCTCCGGCATCACCATGCCGATCACCAAGCATAACTTCCTGATCACCGAGGGCAATGACATTCCGCGCATCCTCGCGGAGGCGTTCTATCTCGCCGCCTCCGGTAGGCCGGGTGCAGTGCTCGTCGACATCCCCAAGGACGTGCTGCAGGCGCAAACCACCTTCAGCTGGCCACCGGAGATGCGGCTGCCAGGATACCGCCCGGTCACCAAGCCACATGGCAAGCAGGTGCGCGAGGCGGCCCGGATGATCATGGAAGCCAAAGCGCCGGTCCTGTACGTCGGCGGCGGAGTGATCAAGGCCAATGCCTCAGCCGAGCTGTTGCGGCTGGCTGAACTGACCGGTATCCCGGTGGTCACCACTTTGATGGCGCGAGGAGCGTTCCCCGACAGCCATCAGCTGAACATGGGGATGCCCGGCATGCACGGCACTGTCGGTGCTGTCGGCGCGCTGCAGAAGTCGGACCTGTTGATCACCCTCGGCGCCCGCTTCGACGATCGAGTCACAGGTCAGTTGGACTCCTTCGCGCCCGGTGCCAAGGTCATCCACGCCGACATCGACCCAGCCGAGATCGGCAAGAACCGGCATGCTGATGTTCCTATCGTGGGTGACTGCCGTGAGGTGATCACCGAGCTCATCGAGACGCTGAAGGCCGATCCCTCGGCAGGTGTGGCTCCGATGCTCTCGTTGAGTGAATGGTGGACCTACCTCGACCATGTGCGCGGGGCCTATCCGCTGGGCTGGACTCCGCCTTCGGACGGGTCTTTGTCGCCGGAATTCGTCATCGAGGCGCTCGGTCGGCTGGCCGGACCCGATGCGGTCTACTGTGCCGGAGTGGGTCAGCACCAGATGTGGGCTGCCCAGTTCATCAAGTACGAGAAGCCGCGCACCTGGCTGAACTCCGGCGGCCTCGGCACCATGGGCTACGCGGTTCCGGCCGCCATGGGCGCAAAGATGGGCGTTCCGGACAAAGAGGTGTGGGCGGTCGACGGCGACGGGTGCTTTCAGATGACCAATCAGGAGCTGGCCACTTGCGCGGTCGAGGGCGTGCCGATCAAAGTCGCGCTGATCAACAATGGCAACCTCGGCATGGTTCGTCAGTGGCAGACCCTGTTCTACGAGGAGCGCTACTCCAACACCGATCTGAGCACGCACACCTTGCGCATCCCCGACTTCGTGAAGCTCGCCGAAGCCCTCGGCTGCCACGGAATCCGAGTCGAGCGCGAGGAGGACGTGGAGGCCGCCATCCGTGAGGCCCAGGCCATCAATGATCGACCTGTGGTAATCGACTTCATCGTCGGCAAGGACGCTCAGGTGTGGCCGATGGTCGCCGCGGGCACCAGCAACGACGAGATCATGGCCGCTCGTGGCATCCGCCCGCTGTTCGACGAGGACGAGCAGGCCGAAGGACCCTCGGCGATCCACGCCGCGGTGTCACAAGAAAAAGCGGTGTCACAGGAACAGGACAAGGTGAACAACGGATGAGCACCACCCACACCCTCAGCGTTCTCGTCGAGGACAAACCGGGCGTGTTGGCGCGGGTCGCGGCATTGTTCTCCCGCCGCGGCTTCAACATCGAATCACTGGCGGTCGGAGGCACCGAGCTGCCGGAGATCTCGCGCATGACTATCGTCGTCACTGTCGAGGATCTGCCACTCGAGCAGGTCACCAAGCAACTCAACAAGCTGGTGAACGTCATCAAGATCGTAGAGCAGGACTCCGACAGTTCAGTGGCTCGCGAACTGATCTTGGTCAAGGTGCGTGCCGATGCCAGCGTGCGCACCCAGGTGATCGAGGCGGTAGGGCTGTTCCGCGCCAAGGTCATCGACGTGTCTCCCGATGCGCTCACTGTCGAGGCGACCGGAACCAGGTCCAAGCTCGACGCGCTGCTGCGGATGCTCGAGCCCTACGGTATCCGGGAGATCGTGCAGTCCGGTGTCGTCGCGGTAGGGCGTGGACCGAAGTCCATTACCGCTGCCCGATGACGCGAAAGACTTCGGCGTGACCGCCCCAGAGGTAGTGGCGCGTAGGCTGGCTGTGATCGGCGGTAGACATGGCCTCCCGCTTATGCGGGAAACCCCGTCCCGTCCAAAGGGACGGTTTCATACAACACGGGCGCGAGCGGGAGTGGACCCCGCTCGCGTCGGATGACTCCGGAAGGAAACCACAGTGGCAGTCGAGATGTTCTATGACGACGATGCCGACCTGTCGATCATCCAGGGCCGCAAGGTCGCTGTCATCGGCTACGGCAGCCAGGGCCATGCGCACTCGCTGAGCTTGCGCGACTCCGGTGTCGAGGTGCGCGTCGGTCTCGCGGCGGGCTCGAAGTCGCGGCCCAAGGCCGAAGAAGCGGGTCTGACCGTCGGCACTCCCGCCGAGGTCTCGACCTGGGCTGACGTCATCATGGTGCTGGCGCCCGACACCGCGCAGGCATCGATCTTCACCAACGACATCGAGCCGAACCTGAAAGACGGCGACGCGCTGTTCTTCGGCCACGGCCTCAACATCCACTTCGGGCTGATCAAGCCGCCCGCCGCGGTCACCGTCGGTATGGTCGCGCCGAAAGGCCCAGGACATCTGGTCCGTCGCCAGTTCGTCGACGGCAAGGGCGTCCCGGCGCTGATCGCCGTGGATCAGGACCCGAAGGGCGAGGGTCAGGCACTGGCGCTGTCTTACGCCAAGGCCATCGGCGGTGCTCGCGCGGGCGTCATCAAGACCACCTTCAGGGAAGAGACCGAGACCGACTTGTTCGGTGAGCAGGCTGTGCTCTGCGGTGGCACCGAGGAACTGGTCAAGATCGGTTTCGAGGTCATGATCGAGGCCGGTTACGCGCCGGAGATGGCTTACTTCGAGGTGCTGCACGAGCTCAAGCTGATCGTCGACCTGATGTACGAGGGCGGTATCGCTCGGATGAACTACTCGGTGTCCGACACCGCCGAGTTCGGCGGCTACCTGTCCGGACCGCGGGTCATCGATGCCGACACCAAGAAGCGCATGCAAGCCATTCTCAAGGACATCCAGGACGGCAGCTTCATCAAGCGCCTGGTGGCCAATGTCGAGGGCGGCGGCAAGGAACTCGAGGCGCTGCGCAAGAAGAACGCCGAGCACCCGATCGAAGTCACCGGCGCCAAGCTGCGCGGCCTGATGAGTTGGGTCGACCGGCCGATCACCGAGACCGCCTGAACTGGAGCAGAATTCGTCTGAAGGCCCGTTCGTCGAGAGATAGACGGGCCTTCGGGCGTTCCATGGCGAGTAATCCAGGGCGGTAGGTTGGCGCGCTGCTCGGTGTCGCGGTCAGACGACCATCATCGATGGTAGTCGAATGGTTGCTGAACAGCGTTCCAGGTGCCACCAAATCACTCCGCTCGAATGACCGACATCCTCGGCGATGCTCGCACCAACCGTACCGACCCGAATCTCGCCGCTCTGGAAACGATCCGCGCTCGCGCCGAGCACACCTATTGGCTCAACCCGGAGGCTGCCCGCTCATAGTCGACCGGCGACTCCGCCGCTCATGTGTACGCCGAGCACGTCACGATGTATGAGTGCCGCAACGTCAAACAACTCGCCGAGGTCATTGCCGGGTTGCTTCCCGCGTGAGCGCAGAGCTTCGTCGCCCGCGTACATCTTCGTTTTCGGATCAGCGTGTCTCGGCCACGACCACACGGCTTGACCTTGACATTGTGACAAAGAGTTGAGTGGTCGACGAAGGAGGTGGTTGTCCTGAATACCATCAACCACGATGAGCCAGATGCTCGTCTCGCCGACGCTCTTGCCAGTGCCGATTCGTCGACTCGGCTACGAGCGGCGCTCTCGACAGGCTCGCTGAGCGATCCACGTTTCGTGGAGCCGCTCATCGCCCGGTGCGCCGTCGAACCGGACTTCTTCGTCCTGGACATGCTGACCTGGGCGTTGTGCCGGATGCCTGCCGAGATCACGGTACCGAGGCTGTTAGCCGAGCTCGGGTCGGACACGGCACAGGCCCGCAGTCAGGCGTTGCACACCCTGTCCAAGATCGGCGACCGGAGTGCCTGGCCCGCAGTATCGACGTTGCTGCACGCCGAACACGACGAGGTCGCGCGCAGCGCGTGGCGGGCAGCTACGGTACTCGTGCCGCCCGGTGAAGAGGGTGAACTCGCTGTCGATATAGCGCTAGCCCTCGGACGAGGTGATCGCCATACGCAACTCAGCCTGAGCCGCGCGCTGGCGGCACTCGGAGAGGCCGCCGCACCGGTTCTGGATGCTGCCATGGTGAGCCCCGATCCCCGCGTTCGCGCCCATGCGGAGGCCACCGAGCGGCTCCGCCGTGACCCCGATAGCGGATTCACCCTCCCGTTCGAGATCGCCGAGCAGGTCACGGTGACCGGCTCGAACGCATAGCAGGGAGACGATGGATGTTGATCGGTGAGGTCTCGCGGCGTTCCGGTGTCAGCACCCGCATGCTGCGCCACTACGACGCGTTGGGGCTGGTGGAACCGACGGGCCGCACATCCAGTGGCTACCGTGAATACTCCGCCGACGACATCCGCCGCCTCTTCCATGTCGAGTGTCTCAGGACCTTGGGGCTTTCGTTGCACGGAACCAAGCGAGTGCTGGACGAGCCCGACTTCGTGCCGATGGCATTGGTGGGAGAGCTCATCCGGCGCACGCGAACGCGGCTCGCCGCGGAGAAGGAACTGCTCAGGAAACTAGAGCGTGTCGATACGGCCGCGCCGACGCAGTGGGAAGACGTCATGGGCATCGTCATACTGCTGCGCGCACTCGAATCGGAATCCGGAGCTCGCAGGCAACAAGCCGTACTGATACAGCACGAGAGCACAGCACTGCCCGTCGAAGCTCTGGTCGAGGCAGTGCTAGCGGAAGAAGACCCGAATGTCGCTGGAGCGCTGCGCTGGTCGTTGGCGAGAACGGGCGACGCCGGGTTGACGGATCTGGCGGTCGGTCTGGATTCGGCGGTGGTCGAGGTCCGGCGCCGTGCGGTTGTCGCGATAGCGGCAGTACCAGTCGCGGAAGCGACGGTGCTGCTGCGGCGGGCACTCGACGACTGCGACATGATCGTGCGAGACCGTGCTGCCCTGGCGCTCGGCTCCCGTCAAGTCGCCGAGGCAATGTCGACACTGCTCGAGATGGTTGTCGCGGGGCGGTCCGATGTGGAGGCCGCCGAAGCGTTGGGACTACTGGCGGAGGACGCGGTCGTTGCCGTCGACATCATCCGGGTGCTGCGGGACGAACTCGACCACACAGACGACCTCCCGCCGCGGTTGCGGATCACGCAGGCACTCGCCGAGCTTCCGGGCGCTGCGACTCGGGAGGTGCTCGAAGAGCTGGCTGATGATGCAGACCGGATGATCGCGGCGACCGCGGCTGCGATTCTGCACAGGTAAGGTTGTTAGAGGAACGAGTTATGCAAGTCCGCATGCGTTTTGGTGGGAGGTCTCGGTCCGAGTATCAGCTGGCTGCCTTGAACTCGGCGAATCTTTCCGCGAGCCGTTCTGTTGCGGGCCAGTCTTGCCGCCGTTGTGGCAAGGAGAGGTACTGGCCGTTTGTTTCTTGCAGTCCGTGTCGCAGCATCGGTCCCTCGCGACGATCATGCATCAGCTTTGCGCCGACATGGATTGTGTACTCGGGTGAGATGCCGATCAGATTTGCATCGTAGGCGGCATGGTGGATTTTGCAGAGACTCAATCCATTAGTCACATCCGCTGTACCGTTTTCCCTGCCATCCGGGACTATATGAGCGGCGTCGAGCAGTTGTGTATGACCCACATCGCATATTGCGCAACGATGATCGTAGGCAAGAAGAACCCTACCCCTGAACTCTGGCTGATGCAGGCGTTGCGTGGTGAGTCGTTGAGCATATTTTCGTTCAATCGGCTTCAGATTCAACATATTTGGAACATCTCTGAAGCTGTCGTCCAATGCTAGGATGAATCTTTGGTGTTGTTTATCGTCCGCAATCACGTAGACCGGAAATACTGGTACGTAGCGAATTGTCTTACCAATCTTGATCCATCGGAGTAGGATAATGGGCATCTTTAACTCATGGGCACGCCGGAGCTTCTTATTGTCACCTTGGACATTACCTTCTCGGTATGCATAGGAATAGAGCGAGTCACCGAATTCTGTATCTTCGTATGGGCTATCGGGCTTTGAGAGGATCGACAAGGTGGCCGCGAATTTAGTAGGATTCCAGATCCCCTTATTGCGATCGATCAACCGATAGGTCTCAGCACCGACTTCGAAGTCGGTCAGCTCCTCGCGAGTCAACGACCCCTTCTCTTCAACCTTGCGCGCCAGATGATCGAAGATCATCTGGCGTAGCTCTAGCTCCGCCTCGCTCTCCATGGATGGAGTGTGCCATGGTCAGCTGATTGTCACTGAACTTTCGATTCGCATTGTCCAAGTGGCTATTTCGTCCAGAGAGTTGGAGCAGGTGGCCAGCTTCGCGTGGCTGGACGCAATGACGAGCATGAAGGGTCATGTGTCTCGTGCTTGGACTGTGCCGCAGTCCATCTAGCGTTCCAGTCAACTGGGCGAGTCGGATTCGAGCCGCAGGGCGTTGTTACGGTTCTCGACGTAGCTGTCTCCAGGAAGTTCGGCGTAAGCGGTGAGCATAGCTCGCCTTCCCGAAGATGAAGCAGCCAAGAGGTTTTGAACTTGGGAGTGCTTCCAATCCGGCCAGGACCATCCAGCACCCGCGTCGATCTGGAATTCGGACACTGCCCTCTCCACACCGTCGATGAATATGTGGACATCGACAGGTCCGTCCGGGTCGCGGATGACGACTACTTCGATATCTGTCTTCTCGAAGTCCCCTGTGCACCTGTCCTTTCGAGCTCATATCTGTGAAGTGTGGAGTGATTTTTCGTGTGATGTCATTCGGTGGTCGTACCGGCCTATTTCATCAGAGGAGTCATACCTACCACCGATGCCAAGGGCCGTTGGCGCCTGCTCGCACCACGAGGTGGGGCGCGGGTGCGCGAACACGCCACTATGACAAGCTGTCAGCGTCGGACTTCGCTGAGAGATACCGTCAGCCCCTCGCGGCGCGACAGCTCACACGCCTCCGCGATGTAGAACGACTCCAAGCCATCGACGAGGTTACAAGGATTGTCGAGTTCGCCGGTGACAACCGTGACAAAGGTCGACAACTCCTCTGCGTAAGCGGATCGAAACCGTTCCAGGAAGCCCGCATAGACAGGGGGAGTAGCTGCGGCCTGGCTGGCTCCGACTGAGGCGAGCGGCGCCTCGCTATCCAATCCGGCATAGAATTCCCTTCGGACCCCAATGCCTCCAAACGCACGTCGTACCCCGCGCCGTTGTACCGGGTCAACGACACGGTAGCCGGCGTCCCGTCGTTCAGCCGCAGCACTACCGCGGCGGTATCGATATCGCCCGCCTCGGCGATGAGCGACTCTTCTCTGTTCGCTCCAAGAGCGCAGACCTCGATGACCTCCCGGCCCGTCACCCACCGGATGATGTCGAAATCGTGCACCCCGCAGTCCCAGAACAGCCCACCGGACTGCATGATGTATTCGGCAGTTGGTGGAGCCGGGTCCAAAGTAGTGGCGCGCACCGTGTGCAGCTGCCCAAGTTGACCGGAGGAGATGGCTTCTCTGACGGTGCGATAGCCGGTGACAAAGCGCCGCTGGAACCCGATTTGCACTGGGATCGAGGAGTTCTGGATGTACTCGATAACGGTGAGGGTGCCTGCCAGATCGGTGGCCACCGGCTTCTCGCAGAAGACTGGGATCTCGGCGTCGACAGCGCGGGTGATGAGTCCGGGGTGGGAATCGGTGCCGGTGCCGATGACCAAGCCGTCGAGGCCGGAGGAGAAGAGGACGTCGAGGTCGGGAGCGAATTCGGCGCCGAGGTCGGTAGCGACAGCGCGGGCCCGGGCGGCGTCGGCGTCGGCGACCACGACTGTGGCTACGGCAGGCAGCTTTGTCAGGGTTTTCAGCGTGCAAGGTTCCGATCCGGCCGGTGCCTGCCAGGCCGACAGTGATGGCTCGGTGGGATGACATCGGCTTCCCCTGGTGTCGTGGCGGTGGAAACTCCGATTCCGGTTGGGGTGCTCGCCGACCTTGGATGAATTGCGCACGATGAGCGGGATACTCCTGCGGGCGCGGCGACGCCTACCATCGTGGGTCGCGCTAGGCCACTTCCATTCGATGTGCGCCTGGCCCGCTGGTCGGACGATATAAGCGCGCTGCGCCGTGGGCAATAGAGCGCTCCGACTTGGCCTTTTCGGCAATCCAACCGATCGGTATTTCTGATATTCATCGAAATAAATACTGGTAGCGGCGGTATTATCTGGCATGGCCGTGTTCTTGACACGCGATGGTCATAGTCCATAGCTGGATCGTTCCGATGAGTTGGAGCCGCCTCGACAGCGGAGGTCGGAGAAGTGCCGCTGACCCGCTACCAGCCGTGTCTCGCGGCCACGCCGATCTTCTGGGGAGTCTGCGAGGTTCCGGGCTGGGGGCATATGCGCGATGCGCGCACTGTCCTGGCAGAAATCGCCGCGCTGGGTTTGTCCGCCACCGAGCTCGGTCTGCCGGGGTATCTGCCGGGCGACCCTGGTGAACTGCGTCGATTACTCGATGCCTTCGGACTCACGCCGGTCGGCGGATTCCGCGCTTTCGTGCTGCATCGGGACCAGCGACAGGCCATCGCGCAGGCCGAGGACAGCGCCGCGCTGTTGGCCGCCATCGGCGCGGAAGTTCTCGTGCTCGCCGCTGCGACGGGATCCGGTGGATATGATGCGCGGCCGTGGCTCTCCGACACCGAATGGCGCATTTTGGTCCATACCGCTGCTGCGGTCCGCGATGTGGCCGCCGCGTACGGTCTGCGCACGGTGCTGCACGCGCATATGGGTACGCATGTGGAGACCGAGGCGCAGATCGAGCGATTCCTCGCAGACTCCGAACTCGACCTCTGCTTGGACACCGGGCACTTGGTCGTCGGCGGCACCGATCCCGTCCGGCTGGCGCGGCGGCATGCCGCGCGGATCGGGCATATTCATCTCAAAGACGTCCGTGGTGTGTTGGTTGATCAAGTGCGTAGCGGGTTTATGGAGTATCACGGGGCAGTGCGTCGAGGACTGTATGTTCCGCTGGGCTCGGGCGATGTCGATATCGCAGAGCTCATGCGCAGTGTGCTGACCATGGGATATCGGGGCTGGTATGTGCTGGAGCAGGACACCATGCTGCACCCGGCCGACTCGGCGCGGCGGTCGAGCCGAGATACCGGACGCAGTATGCGTTATCTCACGGACATCGTATTCGCCACGGCGGGGAGTTGATGGCGCGATGACAGCGATGTCGCTGCGACCACGGTCCGCCGCGCCGGCTCGGGCTCGTGGCGGCAGAGCTGCCGATATAAGTCACGATTGCCGATTTTTCGTGAATTCGTCTGTGCAGGAGGTTGTTTCGTGAACGATCTGGAGGTTCTCACAGTCGGCCGGGTCGGGGTGGATCTTTACCCGGAACAAAGCGAGGTCACGCTGGCGCAGGTGTGAGGTTTCGTGAAGTTCCTTGGCGGCACCGCGACCAATGTCGCGGTGGCTGCGTCCAGGCTCGGCAGACGCTCGGCACTGCTGACCAAAGTGGGCCCGGATGGTTTCGGTGCCTTCGTTCGCACTGCGTTAGAGGCTTACGGTGTCTGCTCCAGCTATGTCACGACTGCGTCGAAACTGCTGACCCCCGTGGTATTCTGCGCGCTCACTCCGCCTGCGGACCCACCGTTGCTGTTCTACCGCGCGCCGATCGCGCCGGATCTCACTCTCACCATGGAGGATGTTCCTTGGGAGGTAGTGAATACCGTGCCACTGCTCTGGGTCACCGGTACCGGCGTGAGCGCCGAGCCGAACCACCCAGCGCGAGATATTGTTGCGGCGTGCCCGGTGCGGGCACACCGTGCTCGATCTAGACTACCGGCCGATGTTCTGGCCCGACGTGGGCACCGCGCGAGCTGAGATCGGCTGGATGCTCGATTATGTGAATGTTGTGGTCGGCAACCGTACCGAGGCCCACGTGGCGGTGGGTATCGCGGACCCAGCCACGGCAGCCGACCGGCTGCTTGCCCACGGTGTGCGTCTCGCGGTGATCAAACAAGGAGCCGATGGGTTGTTGGTGGCTACCGAATCCGAGCGCTGGACGATGCTGTCGTGCCGTGTCGAGGTGGTCTGCGGTCTCGGCGCGGGTGATGGTTTCGGTGGTGCGCTGATCCACGGACTGCTTGCCGGCTGGGACCTGAGGCGGGTCGCCGCCTATGCGAATGCGGCGGGCGCGCTGGTGGCCGCGCGTCTCGCCTGTGCGGATGCGATGCCTACCGATGCGGAAATCGAGTAACTGCTGTGTGGCTGAGGCCGCGCACGACCCGATGTGGAGTGGAGGGCCTGCTGTGTATATGACCGACGAGCACTCGTGTGGACTGCTGCGTGTCCCCCCAATGGACTGCTGTGCGATCGAACAGGGCTGTGCCGTGCGGGGGCGCGGTTCGGATCTGACGGCAGGTGGACAGACTGGTGCGCCTGCCGATGCCGAGCATCCTGCCTACGACGCTCTCCGCGGTGGTTTGGCGCGACGCGAGCTGCTGGAACAGCTGTTGATCACGGTGGCCGGTAGTGGGTGGCGATGCCCATGATGAGGTTGCACCGGCCTGCGGGAACGTTGCGCCGCAACGGCGACCCGGTTCTGCTGACTCCGGAGGACGCCGGATGGAGCTATGCCGGGCTGTGGGTGCTGCGGATCGGCGCAGGTATGTCACGGACAGTGCGGACAGGCGAGTTCGAAGCGTTCGCGCTGCCATTGTCGGGTGCGTGCACAGTGCGCGTGGATGGCGCGACTTTCGCATTGGCGGGCCGGGAGTCGGTCTTCACCCGGGTCACGGATTTCGCCTACGTTCCCCGAGACGCCGAGATGGAATTGGTCGCCGAGGGCACCGACCTGGAGGTGGCATTGCCGATGGCGCGGTGTGCGCACCGGCTGGAGCCGAGATACGGCCCTGCGGAAAAGGTTCCGGTCGAAGTCCGTGGTGCGGGAAACGCGACACGGCAGGTCACCAACTTCGGGATACCCGGCGTGTGGGAGCACGCGGACAGGCTCAATGCCTACGAGCTGATCACTCCGGATGGCAATTGGTCATCCTATCCGCCGCACAAACATGACGAGGTTAGTGACTGTGAGGTCGTCAACGAGGAGATCTACTACTTTCGTATCGCCGGGCGGGACGGCAGCACGCCGTCGCGCGACGGGTTCGGCATGCACCGGACCTACACCGCCGATGGTACCGTAGACGAAAATGTCATGGTCGGCGACGGTGACGTCTTCCTGATTCCGTATGGCTACCACGGGCCGTGCATCGCCGCGCCCGGCTATCCCATGTACTACCTCAATGTGCTCGCTGGTCCGGCGCCCGAGCGATCCATGGCGTTCTGTGACGACCCGGCACACAGCTGGGTGCGTGCCCGCTGGGAAGCCGAACCTGTCGATCCGCGATGTCCGGTCACCACGCACGAAGGACGGGTCCGATGAAGCTGACTGCGGCGCAGGCACTGGTGGCCTGGCTGGTCGCACAGCGTTCGGAGACGCTCGACGGCCGCGAAGTACCTTTTTCCCAGCCGTTTTCGCGATTTTCGGACATGGTAACGTGCTCGGTCTCGGCACCGCGTTGCATGAACGACGCGCTGAGCTACCGGTCTGACGCGGACATACCGAAGAGGGGATGGTACTGGCAGCCATCGGCTATGCCAAGGTCACGAACCGACGTCAAGTCGGTGTCGCGACCTCCTCGATCGGTCCTGGCGTGTTGAACATGGTCACGGCCGCGGGTGTCGCGCACGCCAATCGCCTTCCACTACTGCTACTTCCCGGCGACACTTTCACCGGACGAGCGCCCGACCCGGTTTTGCAACAGGTCGAGCACTTCGGCGACGCGACCGTCACAGTGAACGACGCGTTCGGTGCCGTGAGCCGATACTTCGACCGCATCACCCGGCCGGAACAATTGCTCTCCAGTTTGCCCCAGGCGATTCGAGTACTCACCGATCCGGCCGACAGCGGGCCGGTCGTCCTCGCGTTACCTCAGGACGTCCAGGCCGAGAGCTACGACCTTCCTGAAACGCTTTTCGCGCCGGTTGTGCACCTTCTCACCCGGCAGCGCCCCGATCAGCGTGCGCTCGCCGCAGCTGTCGCCGGGCTGCGTGCCGCGTATCGGCCGCTGTTGATTCTCGGCGGCGGTGTCCGCTATTCGGGTGCCGGTCGCGCAGTGCTGGAATTCGCTGAGCACCACGGCATTCCGATGGTAGAGACTACTGCGGGCCATACACTGGCGCTGCACGAACAACCGCTGTATGCCGGGTCACTCGGCATCACCGGTTCGGCATCGGCGAATGCGATGGTGGCCGAGGCCGATCTGGTCCTCGCGATCGGGACCAGATTACAGGACTTCACCACGACGTCCTGGACTGTCTTCGTTCCGGACGTTCGCCTGGTGATGATCAACGCGGCACGGTTCGACGCCGTGAAGCGCGGTGGTCGGTGATGCCGATGCCACTGTGCGCGAGCTGGACGGGCAGCTCGGGCAATGGTGCGTCGCTCCCCGGTGGAGTGCTCGTGCCGTGACGTTGCGCGCCACGTGGGACGCCTACATCGACGCCCGGCTCCGGGTATACCGAGCTATACCCAGGTCATCGGTATCATGAACGAGCTGAGCGGGCCGAATGACTACGTGATGACAGCTTCCGGTGGTCTTCCTGGAGAACTCGTCGGTGGCTGGCGGGCGGTGGGCGGCGCCCCCACCATGGATGTAGATTACGGCTTTTCCTGTATGGGCTATGAGCTCGCGGGTGCCTGGGGGCGGCCATGGCACACACAGCTGGTGTGGTCACGACATTGCTCGGGGACGGCTTTTATCTGATGCTGAATTCGGAATTGTTCTCGGCGGCTTTCGCTGGTCATCCGTTCGTCGCTGTGGTCTGTGATGACGACGGCTATGCCGCGATCGCTCGCCTGCAAGAGGGGCAAGGTGGCGCTTCGTTCAACAATTTCTACGCGCAGTGTCGTACTACTCGCTACTCGTACGCATCCGCCTCGTGTCGATTTCGCGGCACATGCGGCCGCCCTGGGCTGTACGGTTTTCATCGCTTCCGATCTGGATGAATTCCGTATCGCCTATGCCCGGGCACAGTCGGCGGCGAGTGTCGGGTCCTGTCCTGCTGTGCTCGTGGTGCGGACCAGGCCTCAGGTGTGGACCGATGCCGGCGCTTGGTGGGAGGTCGGTGTTCCGGAGCATTTGCCAGGCCGAGCAGGCTATGTGGAGTCGAAGTCACGTCAGGTGCGTTTCTTGCGGCAGTGAACAGAATTCTGTGCACAGCGTTCCCAGCGGTCCATCGGCACAGGATGCGCAGGCATCAGGATATATCCAGTTGTCAGGCGTTGGTGAGCACGAAGACTGGCAACGGAATGGTATTCGTGTCGAAGAAGGGCCCATGATGCCCGGCGCGGTTGCCATACACTGGTGTGTGCCGGTCGGGCGGCGACGGCGTATCTGATGAGAGGCGTGGCGCCGAGTGCTCGTTCTGGAGAGATTACCCGGATCAGGGTCTGATCGAGAGTGCGAGGTGGATCGGTGTAGCTCGTGTATATGAGCGTTAGCTCACAGTTGGGGATACTGAACGTGAGTTATTCGCCTGATCATGGCATCGTTGATCAATGAGACCAGGGCAGCTCGATGACATGACCTGGCTCGTCTACAGAAAGTATGAAATGGCTCAAGGCATTGTGAAGTGGTTCAACAGCGAGAAGGGCTTCGGCTTCATAGCGCAGGACGGCGGAGGGCCCGACGTCTTCGTGCACTACTCGGCTGTGAGCGGCTCGGGTTTCCGCTCCCTCGATGAGGGGCAGCACGTGGAATTCGAGATCGGCCAGGGACAGAAGGGTCCCCAGGCTCAGGACGTTCGCGTTATCTAGTCGCGACTCAGCTTTCCGGAAGGTCCCGCACTCGTTCGAGTGCGGGGCCTTCCTGCTGTCCGGTGAACATCGCCGCCGCCACGATCATGGTTCGGTCGGCCCGAGCGGGCTGACGACCTAGTGCATCAGTGCCTCGGCTCGGAAGAACTCCGCGGCGATCGCTTGGGCTCGTACGCAATCCCGTTCTTGGGACTCGTTGAAAGTACTTGTGGCATAGTCTAATTCGGTAACGATGAACGTGACGATCGGATCGGGTACGGGTCCGCTGCCCATCTCGCGGGTCTGCGATTTCAATTCGGTCAGCTCGGTCACCGCGGCCGATAGATCAGCAGGCAGTTCGCACTGCCGCATCAGCGTCGGTAGATGCATGGGTGGCACTGTCGCTTCGGGGTGCTCGCGCAACCACCGCAGCGCCATCGCCGGGCGCAGCGAGTAAAATACCTTTTTCAGCGACCGGGAGTGGTTGAACAGCGTCCACTGCTTGTTGCTCAGATGCAGGTAGTGCCGAGCCACCCTGTTGCGATCGGTGACTTCCTCGGCCACCTCACGCAATCGAGTACGGAACCCCGGGTCGTCGCGGTAGATGATCGGCGACATCAACCACTCCAAGAGCACGGCGTTGCCTTGTACCAGCAGTCGCAGTGCTTTGGCGAGGTCCCAGCCGTTCACGTCGATCAGGCCCGATATCGTCGGATTCAGCACGTCGCGGGTGCGCCAAGGAGACAGGTAGGTCTCCAGCTCCGCGACATACACGAACCGACAGTCGTAATCCGAGTCCGGCGAGGGGAAGCCCCACGCACGGCTGCCGCTTTCGATTGCCAGTCGGATCGACACTCGAAACTCGTGCTCGAGCCGATCCAGCTCACGGTCGATGGATCCGACCACGGTCGGGTCCATCGAAGCTGGAATCGCGCGAACCGCCATGACTGTCATAGTAGGCACCGATCGAGTGCGGCGCAGGTGCTTTATGTCGTCGCCGAGTGCGGTGCTCATGCGGTACGGCGACACCTTTCGGTTCGACCGAACCGAAGCTCGGACACGACCGATATCACCCGATATGTCGGAATTGTTCCGAAGTTCCATCACAGTTCAAATAAGTTCATGCTGTGTAAAATGATGTAATTCTCTCATGCTTCTCTCAGCAATGTTCGCTCTTCGGTGCTGGGACAGATTGAAAAATATGTCTTGAGCTGCACTTATGTATGGATTAATTATATATATAAATCTCAGTTTCGGTTCGTGGGGCTATAACGATGCATGTGTTTTCTGTGCTATGAAGTATTCCGATTGAATAACGGCATCGGTTACGATGCTCATGTACGCGATGTCAGTCACTTCGACTGGATCCCTTTTCGTGGAAGAGGTATTTCATGATCTCCTTTATCGCTGGCACCGGCACTGGCACCGGTAGTGGCAGCACCGCGATGAACAGCCTTTTCAACACGCTCGGCACAGTTCTGGCCAGTACCCTCAGCTCTCTTTGGACCGGCTCCATGGGTGGCTGACCGGCATAGAGATTCGCCACCGATAGACAGGGTGGTTAGGACGGGTCCTCGCGCTGAGTTGGCGCGGGGGCCCGTCGCTGTACTGACGACGGCCGACTATCAGGTGGTAGGCGAGGGGACAGGTGGTAGGCGAGGGGGGAAACGCGCGCACTAAGCTGGTCGGCGGTAATTGCCGCACCCATTCCCCAGGAGTAGCCCCCGTGAGCCAAGTAGGCCGCCCGATAGTTCTGATCGCCGACAAGCTCGCCCAGTCGACCGTCGACGCGCTCGGTGACGGCGTCGAGGTTCGCTGGGTCGACGGCCCCGACAGGTCGGCCCTGCTGGCCGCGGTGCCCGAGGCCGACGCACTACTCGTGCGCTCGGCGACCACGGTCGATGCCGAGGTTCTGGAAGCAGGGAAGAACCTGAAGATCGTCGCCCGCGCCGGCGTCGGCCTGGACAATGTCGATGTGCCTGCCGCCACCGAGCGCGGCGTCATGGTGGTGAACGCCCCGACCTCCAATATCCACACCGCCGCCGAGCATGCGGTCACCCTGCTGTTGGCCGCCGCGCGCCAGGTCCCCGCCGCGGACTCGACCCTGCGTGAGCGCACCTGGCAGCGCGGCAAGTTCAACGGTGTGGAGATCTTCGGCAAGACCGTAGGGGTCGTCGGTCTCGGCCGCATCGGCCAGCTGTTCGCTGCGCGCTTGGCCGCTTTCGAGACCAAGGTGATCGCCTACGACCCGTACGTGTCGCCCGCACGCGCCGCGCAGCTCGGTATCGAGCTGATGAGTCTCGACGAGCTGCTCGAGCGCGCCGACCTGATTTCGATCCACCTGCCGAAGACTCCGGAAACCAAAGGCCTCATCGGCAAAGAGGCTATCGCCAAGACCAAGCCGGGCGTAATCATCGTCAACGCCGCCCGCGGCGGTCTGGTCGACGAGGCCGCGCTGGCCGAGGCGATCGAATCCGGCCACGTACGCGCAGCGGGCCTGGATGTGTTCGAGACCGAGCCGTGCACCGACAGCCCGCTGTTCGACTTGCCGCAAGTCGTAGTGACCCCACACCTGGGTGCCTCCACTACCGAAGCCCAAGATCGTGCGGGCACCGATGTGGCGAAGTCGGTGCTGCTGGCCTTGGCCGGTGAGTTCGTGCCGGGAGCGGTGAACGTCACCGGTGGCGCTGTCGGTGAAGAAGTTGCGCCGTGGCTGGATATCGTGCGTAAACAGGGCGCTCTGCTCGGCGCGCTGTCCAATGAGCTGCCGGTCAGTGTTGAGGTCCAGGTACGTGGAGAACTGGCCGCTCACCAGGTCGCGGTGCTGGAACTTGCCGCGCTGCGCGGTATCTTCTCCGCGCATGTCGAGGATCAGGTCACCTTTGTCAATGCGCCTGCGTTGGCGGAGGAGCGCGGTATCACCGCTGAGGTCACCACGGTGTCGGAGAGCCCGAGCCACCGCAGCGTGGTCGACCTGCGCGCGGTATTCGGCGACGGAAGCACTCTGAACGTGGCGGGTACGCTGACCGAGCCGCGGCTGGTACAGAAGATCGTCAATATCAACGGCCGCAATTACGATATGCGGGCCGAGGGCCTGAATCTGGCCATCCTGAACTACGAGGACAAGCCGGGCGCGCTGGGCAAGATCGGCACCGAGCTCGGTGCGGCAGGGGTCGATATCCTGGCGGCACAGCTGACTCAGGATGTGAACAAGGAAGGCGCGACCGTGGTGTTCCGGGTCGCGCGTGTGGTGCCCGCCGACGTGCAGAACGCGATAGTCGAGTCGGTCGGTGCGGCCAAGGTCGTACTGGTCGATCTGGTCTGATCGGAGCGGGGTCATGAAACTTGCTGTCATCCCAGGCGATGGGATCGGGCCTGAGGTCATCGCCGAAGCTCTCAAGGTGCTCGACGCGGTCGTGCCCGGTATCGAGAAGACCGAATACGATCTCGGTGCACGTCGTTACCACGCGACGGGTGAGGTTCTGCCGGACTCGGTGCTACCCGAGCTGAAGCAGCACGATGCGATCCTGTTGGGTGCGATCGGTGATCCTTCGGTGCCGAGCGGCGTGCTCGAACGTGGTCTGTTGCTGCGGACCCGGTTCGCGTTGGACCATCACGTGAACCTGCGACCGTCTACGTTGTATCCCGGTGTGACCGGCCCGCTGGCGGGCAACCCCTCTATCGATCTCGTCGTGGTGCGCGAGGGTACGGAGGGACCCTATACCGGTACCGGCGGCGCGATTCGCGTGGATACCCCGCATGAGGTGGCGACCGAGGTAAGCAACAACACCCGCTTCGGTATCGAACGCGTAGTGCGTTACGCCTTCGCCGCGGCGCAGGCCAGGCGCAAACACCTCACGTTGGTGCACAAGACCAACGTGCTCACCTATGCCGGCTCGCTCTGGCAGCGTACCGTCAGCGAGATCGCGACCGAATTCCCCGATGTCACAACAGCTTATGAGCACATCGACGCAACGACCATCCACCTGGTGAATGATCCGGGCCGGTTCGACGTGATCGTCACCGACAATCTGTTCGGCGATATCATCACCGATCTCGCGGCCGCGGTAAGCGGTGGGATCGGCTTGGCCGCCAGCGGCAATATCGATGCCTCTAGGACGAATCCGAGTATGTTCGAGCCGGTGCACGGCAGCGCGCCCGACATCGCAGGCCAGTCCAAAGCCGACCCGACCGCGGCGATCCTCTCGGTCGCCCTGCTGCTCGACCATCTCGGTGAAGCCGTAGCAGCCGCTCGCATCGAGTCGGCTGTCGCCAAGGACCTCGCGTCTCGTTCCGGTGTCGTGTCGACTATGGAGATAGGCGACCGTATCGCTGCCACTGTCTGATCCGTCTGCCGACCGAGGTCCGCTCCCGACCGGGAGCGGGACCTTTTCCCTCCCCTCGCGCAACGCCACAGTGTGGACGAAAACCCGCATGGGTCGGACGAAGCGTGCGGCCGGATCGGTTATGGGTCTCGCTGCTCAGTGTCGCGCGGGACGAGGGGGACCGCTGTTGCGGCAGCGCAGGCCGCGAGCAGGAAGACGACGGGAAAGCCGCTTGCGCTGACGAGTGCGCCGAACACGGACGGGATGGCGGCCATGGCCAGGTTCTGTCCGGTGTTCTGGATGCCGAGGCCGCGTCCGCTCCAGTATGGGCCCGAGATCTCGGCGATCGCGGTAAAGGCAAGTCCATTGTCGGAGACCGTGATGACGGATGCGGCGATCAGCAGTGGAATCGCAGCCCACCACCAATGCGTCCATGCGGTCGAGGCCAGGGCCGCCATTGACAGCGCAGCGGCAAGAGCGACTGTGCGCAGCGGACCGACACGGCTGCCGACCCGATCGGACCACACGCCCGCCCCGATACGGCCCAGCGCGCCGAGGAGTTGAGTGCCTGCTACCAGAGCGCCTGCGGCGGCCGAGGACCAGCCGACATCACGCTGTAGCCACAGCAGTGCGAAGATCCACACGGTGCCCTGCGGTACGATGAGCAGCACCGAGACCAGATGGATGCGCCACAGCGTGGCATCGGTGCGATATGGGTTGGCGAGCAACGCCGGATCGGTGACGGAGCCTGTACGGCGCGGTGGGTCGACGATGATGGCCGAGCAGCCGACGGTCGCCGCACCGGCCATGAGCGCGGGGACCAGAATAGCCGCGGGCACGCCGCAGGCATCAGCGACCGACGGGACCGCCAATGCGCCGATGCCTACGCCCAGTGGCTGCGCGGTCTGCCGGATTCCCATCGCCAGCCCGCGTCGGTGCGGTGGGAACCAGCCGACGATCACCCGGCCGCCGGCGCCATTGGTGCTCGCCGCCCCGATGCCGCCGAGGAACAGCAACGCACCCAAAGCGAGGTCGTTAGTGGTGGTCGCTGCGGCGCATCCCGCCGTTAGCATCAGTAACGGGCCGCTGACCAGTACTTTGCGCTCGCCGACACGGTCGACCAGATAACCCCATCCGATCAGCGTGCAAACCAGTCCGATGGTCGGCATAGCAACCAGCAGCCCTGCGGTGGCAAGCGACATACCGTGATCGGTCAGCGCCGGCAGCAGGAACGGCACGCCGTGAACAAAGACCGCGCTGGTGGCCTGGGTGAAGACGCCGACACCGAGTATGGACCACCGGCGCACCTCGTCGATCTGTGTCGCAGTTGCCATCAACACCACTCGTATCTCATAATATGAGAAATTTATCTCAATTAGTGAACCAGATGCCTACTCTACATCGCTAGGACGCCTGCGGGGGGTGATCGTTGATGTCGGACTGCTCACAGTGCGGACTGCCGCGGGGCGCGCAAATCGCACACCTCTCGGTTGGGCATGTTCGGGCAGGTGACAGCGGGTCGATAGACTGCCGAGCATGCGTCTAGGTCGAGTTGCCAGTCCCGATGGAGTCGCCTTCGTCAGTATCGAAGGCGACGGAAGTGACAGTGTGGCCAAGGAGATCGCGGAACACCCGTTCGGAGCACCGACGCTCACCGGGCGAAGCTGGCCACTGGCCGACATCCGGCTGCTGGCGCCGATCCTGGCCAGCAAGGTGATCTGTGTGGGCAAGAATTATGCGGCCCATGCCGCCGAGACAGGTGCTTCCGCGCCTGCCGAACCGGTGATCTTTCTTGTGCCGAACACTGCGATAATCGGGCCGAATGCCCCGATTATCTTGCCGCCCAGCTCCATTCAGGTCGATTACGAAGGAGAGCTTGCGGTCGTCATCGGTCGGCCGTGTAAAGACGTACCTGCCGCTCGTGCTCTGGATGTGGTGCTCGGCTATACCATCGCCAACGACGTGACCGCCCGTGATCAGCAGCGCATGGACGGACAATGGACCAGGGCCAAAGGTTACGATACGTTCTGCCCACTTGGTCCGTGGATCGAAACCTCCCTCGACCCTTCGGATCTGGAGATTGTCACCGAGCTCGACGGTGAGGTGCGTCAGCGCAGTCGCACTTCGCTTCTGCTACACGATATTCCGAAGCTCATCGAATGGGTTACCGCTGTAATGACTTTGTTGCCCGGTGATGTCATTCTCACCGGAACTCCTGAGGGTGTCGGCCCGATGCGTGATGGGCAGCGGGTGTCGGTAACTATCGAAGGCATCGGAACTCTCACCAACCCTGTTGCCGCCAAACGCTGATCGAAAGAGAGCCATGACTGAAGTACGGGTCCGATTCTGCCCGTCACCGACCGGAACACCGCATGTAGGCTTGATCCGTACAGCGCTGTTCAATTGGGCCTACGCCCGCCATCACGGTGGCGCATTCGTCTTTCGTATCGAAGACACCGATGCCGCACGCGATTCCGAGGAGTCCTACCGGGCGATTATCGACGCATTGCGCTGGCTCGGCCTCACATGGGACGAAGGTCCCGAAGTCGGCGGGCCATATGAACCGTATCGACAGTCGCAGCGAAAAGAACTGCATCTGGATGTAATCCAGCGTTTGCTGGACGCTGGAGAGGCGTATGAATCGTTCTCCACGCCGGAGGAAGTCGAGGCCCGTCATCGGGCCGCCGGCCGTGATCCGAAGCTCGGCTACGACAACTACGACCGTGACCTGACTTCTGAGCAGATCGAGGCGTACCGGTTCGCCGGGCGGCCCGCTGTGATCCGGTTGCGGATGCCGGATGAGGACTTGTCCTGGCATGATCTGGTGCGCGGCGAAACCACTTTCAAAGCGGGTACCGTCCCTGACTTCGCGCTTACCCGCAGTACCGGCGATCCGCTGTACACCCTGGTCAACCCAGTCGACGACGCGCTGATGCGGATCACACACGTTCTGCGGGGGGAGGACCTGCTCTCGTCGACCCCACGGCAGCTGGCGTTGTATGCCGCGCTGCGCAGGATCGGGGTTACCGACTTCACTCCGGAGTTCGGCCATCTGCCCTTCGTGATGGGGCAGGGCAACAAGAAGTTGTCCAAGCGCGATCCGGAGTCGAACCTGTTCGCCCATCGTGACCGCGGATTCATTCCTGAGGGTTTGCTGAATTATCTCGCCCTGCTTGGCTGGAGCATCGCTGACGACCATGACGTATTCACTATGGCGGAGATGGTCGAGGCCTTCGATATCTCGAAGGTGAATTCGAATCCGGCCCGATTCGATCAGAAGAAGGCGGATGCGCTGAACGCTGAACATATCCGTTTGCTGGATCCCTGTGATTTTGCACACCGGCTTCGGGAGTATCTCACCGTGCATGGCTGGATCGGCGCCGAAATCGATGAGAAAGTTTTCATTGCGGCGGCTGAGCTCGTACAGACCAGGATTGTCGTGTTAGCGGATGCCTGGGAACTGCTGCGTTTCTTGTTTGCACCCGCGGACGAGTTCGCCATAGACCCCGTTTCAGGTGCCAAGAATCTCGGTCCCGACGCGACCGAAGTATTGCAAGCTGCTATTACCGGACTCGAGTCGTTATCGGAATGGACCACCGTAGCGATCGAAGAAGTGCTGAAAAGAGTGTTGATCGATGATTTGGGTCTGAAACCGCGCAAAGCTTTCGCGCCGATCCGGGTCGCAGTGACCGGATCGCACATAAGCCCGCCGTTGTACGAGTCACTGGAACTGCTCGGTCGTGACGCCACCATGGATCGGCTGCGCTCGGCGCTGGGATGGACCCCAGCGGGGAACGCGCCGTCCTAGTAGCAGAAATGCAGAGCTGAACAGGCGATTTGCAAAAAACCGGTAGCTGTTTGGTACTCTTCTTCTCGGCTCGGAGCACGGCCTCGCGTCATCCAGACGCGAGGCGGAAACGCCTGGTCACTGGGGTATGGTGTAATTGGCAACACAGCTGATTCTGGTTCAGCCATTCTAGGTTCGAGTCCTGGTACCCCAGCGGAATGTTGTTCGACTTCGGTTCGCGACCGAGATCATTACAGCATCCGGCGATTTGGTCGCCGGGCCTCGGTCGGTTAAGCTGACCGGGCCTCCTGATCGAAAGATCAACCACGGAGTTCTCGCAATAGCGGGAAGCAGTCCTGGCCCCGTCGTCTAGCGGCCTAGGACGCCGCCCTCTCAAGGCGGTAGCGCGGGTTCGAATCCCGTCGGGGCTACTAGAGGCGAAGGTCCATGCTCGTGGAGCATGGACCTTCGCCTTTTCGCCGCGCTGTAGTCGATCTCTGTCGGTGCCCGGAGCGGAGATACTCTGCTCAGTCCGATACCGGGGCGTCCAATGCCTGGGCCGTGGTTCCGCCCAGCGGCATGCGAGGAAGACCCAACTTGCGGTGATCCCAACTCCGCAAGCGCTCTGGCACCACACGGACGGCGACCCGCTTGTTCAGCATTGCCTCTACCATCGGACGTACCTCCTCGCTGTACGGGCCGGTGTAGCGTTCCCAAACGCTCACACCGACCGCGAACAATTTCTCGGAGTCTTCGACGATCTCGGCGTGCCCCTCGATAGACACGCCCCGCAGCTGGTCGTAGGTATCACCAGCTTCGACCATGCAGGTGACCCGAGGATCGCGGCGTAGGTTCAGTGCCTTCTGTGACTTGGCTTTGGTCTCGAACCAGATCTCGCCATCAATGAGCGCATACCACATAGCGGTCAGATGTGGCATGCCCTTCTGGCCGATGGTCGCCAGCGTCGCGATCCGGCTGCGCTGCAAGAATTCGGTGATTTCGGTGTCGGACATGACGATCTGCGCCCGCTGGTTGACTCCCATAGGGGATAACTGTAATGAGTCGGAATACAACTTGTTACAGGCGCTTGTGCAGAGCCTCGGCCGCTGCGACCAGATCGGCCGCCCAACGAGCGCCCGGCCTGCGGCCTATTCGGTCGATCGGGCCGGACACCGATACAGCCGCTACCACGGCGCCATCACAGGCGCGCACCGGCGCGGAAATGCTGGCCACGCCTGCCGAGCGTTCGGCGGCGCTCTGTGCCCAGCCGCGCTTGCGCACTTCGGCCAATGCGCGCTCG
The DNA here is from genome assembly GCF_056629435.1 of Nocardia sp. TBRC8007. Classification (NCBI taxonomy): domain Bacteria; kingdom Bacillati; phylum Actinomycetota; class Actinomycetes; order Mycobacteriales; family Nocardiaceae; genus Nocardia; species Nocardia sp. TBRC8007. The sequence goes on from NZ_JBWSOR010000002.1 coordinate 100,061, forward strand.
CCGAATACCGCTTCGGCTACGAGGGTGCGCTGGAGTTCCGGGTCGGCCCACGCCAGCAGGACTTTGGCAGCTGAGCCCGCGGTGAGCGGCAGCCGTGCTCCGACCGGGACGGTGTCGCGCAGGCCGGCTTGGGGTTCCAATGCCGCGACGCAGACACGGCTGTTACCGTCGCGACGATAGAGCTGGACGCTTTCACCGGTGATTTCACGCAGGCGGGGTAGAACGATCGACGCGGCTTCGAGCAGCGGGTCATCGGCACTGATCGCGAGCTCGGCGAGAGCGGGTCCCGGACGCCACATCCCGTTGCTGTCGCGGGTGAGCAGGCGATGCGTCTCCAGGCCGACGGCGAGACGGTGCGCGGTGGCACGAGGCAGGCCGGTGCGGGCGCACAGCTCGTTGAGGCCGGAGGGATGCTCGGCGACGGCATGTAGGACCGCCACCGCTTTGTCCAGAACGCCGATGCCGCTAGACTGTCTCATAGAACGATATTAGCGTCTCAGATACTGAGAACTCTACTGTGCGGGAATTTGTAGTGGCGAAACTTGTCGCAGCGGATCCCGGTTCTCGGTATCAGGGCCGGATGCGACTATCCCAATTTGTGTAGCCGTTGCCGCGGCGCAGCCCAGCGCGCAACAGCTGCTTCGTCCGAAAGGTGATCGACCATGGCCGAACCGCGCACGCTGGCCGAGAAGGTGTGGGACCAGCACGTCGTCGCTTATGGAGCCGGTGAGGGTGCCTCGCGCGAACCCGACCTGATCTATATCGACCTGCACCTCGTGCACGAGGTGACCAGTCCGCAGGCCTTCGATGGACTGCGCGCCGCGGGGAGGCGGGTACGAAGGCCGGATCTCACGATCGCGACCGAGGATCACAACGTTCCGACGATCGATGTCGACAAACCGATCACCGATCCGACTTCGCGTACCCAGGTCGAGGCGCTGCGGCGCAATTGCGCGGAATTCGGGGTGCGGCTGCACCCTATGGGTGATCTGGATCAGGGGATCGTGCACGTGGTCGGCCCGCAGCTCGGTCTGACCCAGCCTGGTATGACCGTGGTGTGTGGCGACAGCCATACCTCGACGCACGGCGCGTTCGGTGCGTTGGCGATGGGTATCGGCACCTCCGAGGTCGAGCATGTGCTTGCCACTCAGACGCTCTCACTGCGCCCGTTCAAGACTATGGCGATCACGGTGGACGGCACCATGCCTCCCGGTGTGACGAGTAAGGACCTGATCCTGGCGGTCATCGCCGAGATCGGCACCGGTGGTGGCCAGGGCTATGTCCTGGAGTATCGGGGCGAGGCCATCCGCGCCATGTCGATGGAGGCCCGAATGACGATATGCAACATGTCCATCGAGGCAGGTGCGCGGGCGGGCATGATCGCGCCGGACGAGACGACTTATGAATTCCTCGCGGGACGTCCGCACGCGCCGCGGGGTGCCGACTGGGATGTCGCGGTGGCGGCCTGGGATGCGTTGAAGACCGATGAGGACGCGGTTTTCGACGCGGAGGTGCACATCGATGCCACCGAGCTGACTCCCTTCGTCACCTGGGGTACCAACCCGGGGCAGGGCGTTCCATTGGGCGGAGTGGTGCCCGATCCGGCTGGTATCACCGGCGAGGTGGCTCGTGAGGCCGCGGAGAAGGCGCTGCGTTACATGGATTTGGAGCCGGGTACTCCGCTTCGCCAAGTACCCATCGATACCGTTTTCGTCGGTTCGTGCACCAACGGGCGCATTGAGGATTTACGCGCGGTGGCCGGGATTTTGAAGGGCCGTCGTATCGCTGAAGGTGTGCGAATGCTTGTTGTACCGGGCTCGATGCGGGTTCGCGCACAAGCGGAAAAAGAAGGATTGGGTGAGATTTTCACCGCGGCCGGCGCCGAATGGCGACAGGCGGGATGCTCAATGTGTCTGGGCATGAATCCAGACCAGCTCGAGCCCGGCCGGCGTTGTGCTTCCACATCGAACCGCAACTTCGAGGGCAGGCAGGGTAAAGGCAGCCGTACGCACCTGGTTTCTCCCCTCGTAGCAGCTGCGACGGCGGTCCGTGGAACTCTCTCCTCGCCCGCAGATCTGAACTGATCGGCCCGATTCACTCAACCAACCTCAGGAGATTCGTTATGAAAGCCTTCGATGTACACAAGGGCGTCGGAGTACCGCTGCGCCGTTCTAATGTGGATACCGATCAGATCATCCCCGCTGTCTACTTGAAGCGGGTCACTCGTACGGGATTCGAGGATGGGTTGTTCGCCGCATGGCGAACGGATCCCGGATTCATTCTCAACGCTGAGCCATACAACAGGGGTAGTGTACTGGTGGCGGGTCCGGATTTCGGTACCGGATCCTCGCGTGAGCATGCCGTGTGGGCGCTGATGGACTATGGCTTTCGAGTAGTTATCTCGTCCCGGTTCGCCGACATCTTCCGCGGCAATGCCGGCAAGGGGGGGCTGGTGACCGCTCAGATGTCACAGAACGATGTCGAAATGCTCTGGAAGTTGCTCGAGGAACAGCCTGGTTTGGAATTGGTTGTGGATCTCCGAGCGCGCACGGTAGCGGCTGGAACCGTTGTGTTGCCGTTCGATATTGATGACTACACCCGGTGGCGCCTGTTAGAGGGTTTGGACGACATCGGGCTCACACTCCGTCAGGAGGACGCTATCAACCGGTTCGAAAGAGCAAGGCTGGCATGGAAACCCGCCACCCTGCCTGCGCATATTTAGCAGAGGTAATCACCCTGGCAGTTAGCTGAACGCTCTGAGTAGCGGTAGCTGGACGTGTGCTACACCACATGAATTTTGGCGTGGCACATAGACTCTTGCCCAAAGGGGGTTTACCGTGGTACCTAGTCGGTCCGACGACGGGCCATTAGTCTGCGGAGGATTCAATGAACAAGGCGGAACTGATCGACGTTCTGACCGAAAAGTTGGGTACAGATAGGCGCACGGCCACCGCGGCAGTTGAGCACGTGGTCGACACCATTGTGCGCGCGGTACACAAGGGCCAGAGCGTCACAATCACCGGATTCGGTGTGTTCGAACAGCGTAAGCGTGCGGCTCGGGTGGCCAGGAACCCGCGCACCGGCGAAACTGTCAAGGTAAAGCCTACTTCGGTGCCCGCATTTCGCCCCGGTGCCCAGTTCAAGGCGGTCATCGCGGGTAAGCAGAAACTGGCCGCGACCGGCCCCGCCGTCAAGCGTGGGGTGAATGCGCCGGTAGCTGCCAAGAAATCGACGGTCAAGAAGGCGGCCGCGAAGAAGGCGGCGGCCAAGAAGGCGACCCCGACCAAAGCGCCGGCCAAGACTACAGCCCGTAAGGCTGCTGCCAAGGCGCCGGCCAAGTCCACAGCGAGGAAAACGGCGGCGGTCAAGAAGACAGCGGCTGCCAAGAAGGCGCCTGTGAAGAAGGCTCCGGTCAAGAAGGCAGCCACGAAATCCACGGCAGCCACGAAGGCTGCCGCCAAGAAGACTGCGGCCAAGAAGACGACTGCCAAGAAGACAGCTAAGAAAGCCTCGGGTCGCCGCACCCGCTGAATTCGAGTCACTGCCGGGTCACTGCTGGATCATTGCCGGATGCGCGGCCCGAAAATTGGGCCCATTCGCCTCAACGTCGAGACGAGCCCCGAGAGTCGCTCGGGGCCGTTTTCGGTTGCGCGAGGCTTGCCTGGTTGTCGCTCGCCCGGTAGCAGGCTCAAAAAAGCCGACGCCACGAGATCGACACCCAGTGAGGCTGTCCGATGTCAGGAATTCGCGTCGTAGATCGACAGTGAGCGGTCAAGATGGTCGGCGGCCACTAATCGCTGCTCTATGAACGACAGCACCCACACACTTCCCTTACGGTTGCGCGCAGGCTGCAGAGTGACGCCGTCGCGTTCGGCCAGTCTGCCCAGCAGATCTGGAATTACTTTGCCCTGGCTGCAGATGGTTCGAACATTCTTGTCCGATACTAGTTCTCGTAAGCGTTCCTGAGCACTGTCCGGGGCCGCGGCATAACCGGTTTCGGAGAACAGCGGTTCGAGGACGATATCGACTTCGAGTTGCTCGGCCAGCGGTGTCACCGTTTCTACGCATCGCAGCGGATCGGCCGAGTAGACTTCGGAGGCTCCGAAGGCGAGGAGATTCGACACCAGCGCCCGAGCCTGTGCTTTGCCCTGGGGATCGAGCGGGCGTCGCTCGTCCGGCCCGTGAAAGCGATCCCTGCGGCCGGCTTTGGCGTGCCGCACCAGCAGCAATGTGCTCGTGCCCGCGGGCAGACGTGCGAAAGTCCGCACTACCTGCCGGTCCATCGGATACGACAACTCGTCCATCACCCGTTCCAGTGGATGCCAGCTGAGCTCGTCTACCTCGGAATTGGTCGCGAATTCGCCGTCCATTACTTCGGCGGCCCAGTAGTCTACGCGTTTCAGCTTGCGATGGCCTGGAATCGGATAGGTTACGTGGCCGAGGTAGCGGCCGAGTCTGCACTGTAGCCCGGTCTCTTCACGGACCTCGCGGACCCCGGCGAGTACTGGAGTCTCACCAGGGTCGAGTTTGCCCTTCGGTAGCGACCAGTCTCCGTACTTGGGACGGTGGATGACGGCGATCTCGATCATTCCTTGGGCGGAGGCGCGCCACAGTACGGCACCCGCGGCATGGATGTTCGCGGTGACTCGGGGATCCTGGACCGAACTTCCTGTAGTCGTGGCCTTCACTGCTGATCGGGTCTCCGTAGTCGCATCAGGAACTCCTGGTGGTCTCTGATCTTGCCGCCGTCCCCGGTCGGATCTGGTGCGGCCCGCCAAGTGCCATCCGGTTGCAGTGCCCAGCAGCGTGTGGTCGCAGACAGTGCGGAGTCGAATACGTCGTTGAGCCGCTCGGTCAGCCGTGCGTCCTTCACCTGGGCCATCACCTCGACTCTGCGGTCGAGGTTGCGGTGCATCATGTCGGCGCTGCCGATCCAGTACTCGCCCTGTGCCTGGAAGTGTAGGACGCGTGAGTGCTCCAGGAAGCGTCCGAGGATCGAGCGGACCTCGATGTTCTCGCTCATACCTGGTACACCGGGGCGCAGTCCGCAGATACTGCGCACCACAATGCGTACCGGTACGCCTGCTTGCGAGGCCCGATACAGCGCGTCGATGATCTGCTCGTCGACGATCGCATTGGCCTTCAGCCGTATTCGGGCATCGTGCCCTTGGGCCGCCAGCTCGATTTCGCGCTGGATGCGTTCGATGATGCCTGAGCGCACGCTATGCGGGGCAACGAGCAGATTGCGGTAGTTCTCCTTTCGCGAATAGCCGGTCAACGAATTGAACAGGTCGGTCAGGTCTGCACCGATCTCGGGTGCGGCGGTGAGCAATCCCACGTCCTCGTATAAGCGAGCGGTCTTCGGGTTGTAGTTACCGGTTCCGATGTGACAGTAGCGGCGAATGGTCGCGCCCTCCCGCCGCACCACCAGACAGGTCTTGCAGTGGGTTTTGAGGCCGATGAGCCCGTACACCACATGTACCCCGGCCTGTTCCAGCGCACGCGCCCATTTGATGTTGGCCTGCTCGTCGAAACGCGCCTTGATCTCGACCAGCGCGACCACTTGTTTGCCCGCCTCGGCGGCGTCAATGAGCGCATTGACGATCGGGGAGTCGCCGGAGGTGCGATACAGCGTCTGTTTGATCGCGAGCACCTGCGGATCCGCGGCGGCTTGTTCGATGAACCGCTGCACGCTGGTGGAGAACGAATCATACGGATGATGTACGAGTACATCGCCCTCGCGCAGCGCCGCGAACACGTTGCGCGGCATCTCGCCCTCACCGAACGCGGACGGCGTCGCGGGGACGTACGGCGCATCCTTCGAATTCGGTCGGTCTACGCCGTACACCTGCCAGAGGCAGGACAGGTCGAGTAGACCGGGCACCTGGATCACATCTGCGGGATCGACATCCAGTTCACGCAGGAGCAGCTCGAGCATGTGCTCGGTCATATCGTCGGAAACTTCCAAGCGCACCGGTGAACCGAACCGGCGTCTGGCCAGCTCACGCTCCAGGGCTTGTAGCAGATCCTCGTCGCGATCCTCGTCGACCTCGAAGTCGGCGTTGCGGGTAATCCGGAACGAGTGGTGCTCGACCACTTCCATCCCAGGGAACAGCAGATCCAGATGCGCGGCGATGAGTGCTTCCATCGGAAGGAAAGCGGCGATAGAGGAGCCGGATTCGGTTCGGCGGATACGGACGAACCTATCGACGTTGTCGGGTACCTTGACACGGGCGAAATGCTCTCCTCCCGTGGAGAAATCCTTCACCGTCACCGCGAGGTTGAGACTCAGTCCGCTGATGTAGGGGAAAGGATGCGCCGGGTCTACCGCGAGCGGAGTGAGCACCGGGAACACCTGATCCTGGAAGTATCCGGAGAGGCGCCGACGTTCGCCATCGTCCAGATCGGTCCAATCGATGATCGCGATGCCCTCGGCGGTCAACGCGGGGAGCACGTTGTCGAGGAAAACACGGGCATGCCGTACGGCGATCTCCTGGGCGCGCGCCGCTATCAGCTCCAGTTGTTCGCTGGGGGAGCGACCATCGGCCGAGCGCACCAACAGACCGGTCTCGGCGCGCCGCTTCAGGCCGGCCACCCGCACCATGTAGAACTCGTCGAGGTTCGACGCGAAGATCGCGAGGAATTTCGCTCGTTCCAGCAGCGGAAGCGAGGCGTCCTCGGCGAGGGCCAGCACACGGGCGTTGAAGTCGAGCCAGCTCAATTCGCGATTGAGATAGCGATCGTGGGGCAACCTCGGCGCTGAGGAGTCGGGGGACAGAGGTGTCGCCGCCGGGGGCGGTGTGGGCAGCAAGGGTTGTTGCTTGACGGTATCCATCTCGCTCACATCAACGATCATCCCTTACCGGCGGGTTTGCGCGCAGCCCAGCGGCGGGATCGGCAGGTGGTGCGCGCAGCCGGAGTGTTCGGCTAACACGCTGGTGGAATGTGTTCGTGAGCGTGGTTCGGCCAACCGATGTCGCGCAGGACGGCGCGGGTGGCGCTGCCGGTTCCGAGCATCACCGCCCGATCCAGATCGTCGGCAGTATCGACATCCGAACGCAGTCCCGGCCAGTTCCCGGCGAGTGCGATGGCACCGGCGGCGATGTGGTTTCGAGCCGAGCCGGGGCCGAAGCGTGGTTCGAGTACAGCGATCGGGTCGCGTACCACAAGCGCTGTGGTGCCGCTCCCCGAATGGTCGGCCACGATGGACCGCAGGCCGCGGGGGGCGCATGAGAGCATGTCCGACAACTCATGCGGTCGTAGCGCGGGCAGATCGGCTTGTAGGGCGAGCAGGTCGATCGGGCCTTTGGTGCCGCGTAATGCGGCGGCGGTGGCGGACAAGGCGGTGTTGAGCCCGCCGGAGTGTTGCTCGCGCGGTTCCGGATAGATGTCGGCCCCAAGCACGTGCGCTGTCTCGGCGACTACGGGGTCGGGGGTGACCACGGTGACCGATACGATCTCACCGACCGCCGCGGTGGCGGTCAGGGTGTCGGCGAGCATGGCCAGCACCAGTTGTGCCCGGTGTTCCGGACACAAGTGTTCGGCCAGTCGGCTCTTGGCCTGATCGAGGCTCTTGACCGCGATCACGGCATGCACGGTGTGCGGGCGCATGTGGGCAATCCTTCCATGGCATATTGGGCTGATGACGAGGGCGGCAGTACTGGGTGCGGGATCGTGGGGTACCGCGTTTGCGAAGGTGTTGGCGGACGCGGGAACCGAAGTCACGATCTGGGCCAGACGGCCAGAGGTGGCCACGGTACTGGCCACCGAACATCGCAATCCGGATTATCTGTCCGATATTCCACTGCCGCCGGTCGCGGCCACCCACGATCCCGCGGTGGCACTGGACGGCGCCGATATCGTGGTGCTCGCAGTACCGTCCCAATCTCTGCGTGGCAACCTCGCGGAATGGAAGGGCCTGATCGGTCCGGATGCCACGTTGCTGAGCCTGGCGAAGGGGATCGAGACCGGGACGTTGCTGCGGATGAGCCAGGTGATCGAAGAGGTCAGCGGTGCCGACCAGAGCCGGATCGCGGTACTGTCAGGGCCCAATCTGGCGCGCGAAATCGCGGTAGGCCAGCCCGCGGCGTCCGTGATCGCCTGCTCCGACAACGAGCGTGCGGTCGCGGTGCAACACGCCAGCGCGACCGGATACTTCCGGCCGTATACCAACGTCGACGTGATCGGCTGTGAGATCGGTGGCGCGTGTAAGAACGTGATCGCGCTCGCCTGCGGTATCGCTTCGGGAATGGGTTTGGGCGACAATTCGATCGCCAGTCTGATCACCAGAGGACTGGCCGAGATCATCCGGCTGGGTTCGGTCCTCGGCGCAGAGCCGGTGACACTGGCTGGTTTGGCCGGGGTCGGTGATCTGGTCGCCACCTGCACCTCATCGCTGTCGCGTAACCGGTCTTTCGGCCATGTACTCGGTGCGGGCGGGTCGATGGAGGCCGCGCAATCGGCCACTCATGGCCAGGTGGCGGAAGGTGTGAAGTCCTGCACATCGATTCGTGCGCTGGCCGAACGCAATGGGGTCGAGATGCCACTGACGTCTTCGGTGCATCAGGTCTGTCATGAAGGGCTTTCCGTGCGCAGCGCCGTCGGTAACCTGCTCGGGCGGCGAATCAAACCGGAGTGAAAGGCTCTGCGCGGTACGGGCCGGTATTTTACCGGAACGGGACCGTCAGCGGTGGGATTACTTGCTGGAGCAGGTACGTTCAGGACATGACGAACCGGATCAGAGTGGCTGTGCTGTTCGGCGGGCGCAGTAATGAGCACGCCGTGTCCTGCGTGTCGGCCGGTAGCGTATTGCGCAATCTGGATCCGCGGCGATATGAATGCGTGCCTATCGGCATCACTACCGAAGGCAGTTGGATGCTCGGCGCCTCGGATGCGGCTATACGCGGTATCCGCGAGCGCACCTTGCCGTCGGTGGATGCCAATGGCGTGACACTGACCCTGGCTATGGATCCGAGCCGGGCGGGGGAGCTGATCGCACTGGAGAACGGGAAGATCAAGGATATGCGCACCGCTCTCGGCACGGTCGACGTGGTATTCCCTCTTCTCCATGGACCGTTCGGCGAGGACGGCACGGTGCAGGGGATGTTGGAGACCGCCGGAATCCCTTATGTCGGGTCTGGGGTGCTGGCCAGCGCGACGGCCATGGACAAAGAGTTCACCAAGAGGTTACTCGCCACCGAAGGGTTGCCGATCGGTACCCAGGCGGTGCTGCGGGCGGGCACCACGACTCTCGCCGAGGAAGACCGGCAGCGTTTGGGGCTGCCGGTGTTCGTCAAGCCCGCACGCGGTGGATCATCGATCGGCATCACCAAAGTGACTGACTGGAGCGAGCTGGACGCGGCGATCGCCGCAGCGCGTGTGCACGACCCGAAGGTAATCGTGGAGGCAGGCATCGTCGGGCGCGAAGTGGAATGCGGAGTACTGGAATTCCCCGACGGACGGATCTCGGCGAGCGTGGTCGCGGAGATCCGGATACCGGAAAACGATGCCGATCAGCCTGATTTCTACGATTTCGATACCAAGTACCTTGATGACGTCTGTGAATTCGATGTTCCGGCCAAACTGGACGACGAAGTCTCGGACCAGGTAAGAGAACTGGCGATGCGTGCCTTCCGTGCCCTCGACTGTCAGGGGCTGGCGCGGGTGGATTTCTTCCTCACCGAGCAGGGGCCGGTGATCAACGAGATCAACACCATGCCAGGGTTCACCGCGATCTCCATGTTCCCGCGCGCGTGGGATGCCTCAGGCGTCAGCTTGACCGAGCTGATCTCCACCCTCATCGACACCGCGCTCGCTCGCGGCACCGGCCTGCGGTAGGGTCCCGGCTGTCGCGGGCCGTCGGCTCAGTTGGGCAGCGGCCCCGGAGTGATCGGCTGGGCGGACAAAGTGGCGGTAATAGTGTCGGAGACCTCTTGCAGTGGGGTCGGGCCCGAACCTTTTGGGACGGTCAAGGCGATGTAGGTACCCCGGTCGACGGCGAACCAGGTACTCGCTCCGAGAGACTGATCGCGGACCTCGAACCATTGGACACCGTTCACTACCTGCAGAGGTGAGGCGCGGTTGAATTCCAGCGGCCGATCTACTCCGCAGCGCAGGACAATGGCATCACCGCCTTCCGCGCGCTGCCATGCACGGGTGGCTGGTGGTGCGGGCTCGACGAGCGTCGACTTGGTGAACTCGCCCAGACTCGCGGGCAAGGCAGGCAGCAAACTCATACAGGCAGGGCTTTCCGCGGCCGGGGCAGGGAAAGAACCGAGAACCAACGGCTCACGCTCGACAGGTGCGCGGTGGGCCAGCGCCGCGGCCACGAGCACCGCGACGACCAGGACGATGGGAAGCGCTACAGCGGTGGCGATGAGAGCAGGGGGGTAGGTAGGCGCCGAGGTCGATCCAAGCGAGTTGGCTGCCTCGTCCAGATCGGCTGTCGAGTTCGCGGTGTCGTCGTCCGCAGTGTTCGCCTCGATGGAACCGCTCTCGGTTGTGTCGTCCTTCGTGACCGAACCTCCGGTGCCGGACTCTGATTCTGTGGCATCCGGCTGCTCGGCTTCGCGGTCTGCCGAATCGCGGTCCGTTGGATCCGCTGCCATGGTCAGCTGTCCTTCCTGGTCGCGCATCGGTACCGGTCGGCGTGGCGCAAGCACGATGGACCAGCCCGGTGGTGCTCTGGTATTCCAGGAAAGGGTACCGTCGGGCACATTCCAGCAAACAGCGCGCCGGAGAGGATCGGTTATCAGCGCAGGCAAAGGCCAGAGGACAGTGCGCGAACTGGGGGAGTTCGCGCTGATCGACCGCATCAACGCGGGCAGGGTGCAGGCGCCGGGTGTGTTGCTCGGTCCGGGTGATGACGCGGCGCTGGTCGCGGCCCCTGACGGCCGCTTCGTGGTCACCACCGACATGCTCGTTCAGGGTAGGCATTTCCGACTGGACTGGTCCGGTCCCGAGGACATCGGTCGCAAGGCGATCGCACAGAGCGCCGCTGATGTGGTCGCCATGGGTGCGGCGCCGACCGCTTTTGTCGTGGCACTCGGCTGTTCCGCCGACACGCCGCTCGAGTTGGTCGACGGTCTTATGGACGGCGCTTGGGCCGAGGCGATCGGAGTGGGTGCGTCCATTGCGGGTGGCGACCTCGTGCACAGCCGTGATCTGATTATCTCCGTTACCGCCTTCGGCGTGCTGAGCGGTGGTGCGCCGATCACGAGAGCTGGTGCGCGCGTGGGCGATATCGTCGCGGTGGCGGGCCGTCTCGGTTGGTCGGCCGCTGGACTCGACGCTTTCACCACCGGGGCGACCGGAGCTGAGGTCGCCGAAGTGCTTGCCGCTCATCGTGTTCCACGGCCACCGTACGCTACGGTGTTGGACGCGGTACAGCAGTTTTCGATGCGCCACCGCGCACTGGATATCAAGCTGCATGCGCTGACCGACGTGTCCGATGGTCTGCTGGCAGATCTGGGACATGTCGCCGCGGCTTCCGGAGTCGCTATCGATCTGGATTCGGCGGCACTGCGCGACCCGGCGCTGGATTATGTCGCGACTGTTTTGGCGTCCGATGCGATGCTCTGGATACTGACCGGAGGCGAGGATCATGCTTTCGTGGGCACGTGGGCGCCGGACTGTCTGTTGCCCGCTGGTTGGCGTGTGGTAGGACGTGTCGTGGCCGGTCACGGGGTCACTGTCGACGGAGTGGCGCAAGCCGGGGACGGTGGGTGGGAGTCTTTCCGCGGGGTGGACTCGGCAGTCGACGGCGCACCAGGCTAAGTTGTCCGGTTATGGGCGCGAAACCGCTTTCGGAAATCATGGATCCGGGATGGGCGAAGGCACTGGAGCCGGTGTCGGACCAGATCGCCGCGATGGGTGAGTTCTTGCGCGCCGAGAACGCGGCGGGCCGCGGCTATCTGCCCTCTGGTGACAACGTCCTGCGGGCTTTTCAGCGTCCATTCGAGACGGTGCGCGTGCTCATTGTCGGTCAGGATCCGTATCCCACACCCGGTCATCCGATGGGCCTGAGTTTCTCTGTGGCACCCGAAGTGTCTCCGGTGCCACGCAGCCTGGCCAATATTTTCGCCGAATACAGTAAGGACCTGGGGCACCCGACACCGTCCTGTGGTGATTTGAGTCCGTGGTCGGATCAGGGTGTGCTGCTGCTGAACCGGGTGCTCACCGTCTCGCCAGGCAAACCGGCCTCGCATCGGGGCAAGGGGTGGGAGGTGGTAACCGACCAGGCGATTCGCGCGCTGGTAGCCAGGGACGAGCCCTTGGTGGCGATCTTGTGGGGGAGGGATGCGGCGACTTTGAAGCCTCTGTTGGCCGAATCCGAGATTCCCGTTGTCGAGTCCGCGCACCCGTCGCCGTTGTCCGCCTCACGCGGGTTCTTCGGCTCCCGTCCCTTCTCGCGGGTGAACGAATTACTGGACGAACTGGGGGCTGAACCGGTTGACTGGCTGCTGCCTTGAGCCGGTCGCCTGCGTGATCGACTGCCTGTGACCGAAGAAAACAACGAGTGAGGAAACTTTCTATGCACAACACCACCGTCCGTGGCGCGCTGCGCGGCACTACCGTGACTGTGGCCCTTTGCGCTGCGCTCACCAGTGGCGTCGCCGTCGCCGCAGCGGAGCCGCTGCGGCTGGAGCCGGCCACGGAAACCACGACGGCCCCGGTTTCCGAGGTATACACCTCGACCGGCTCCTCTACTTTCTCCGCGACAGTGAACGCCAAGATCGCATGTCTGTTCTTCGTGGGTAACCTCTCCTGCTGAACTTGCCGTCCGTCGGGCCTATGCCGGCGATATCCAGTGTTGTGCGATCCTACGAACCATGAGTGACGCGAACAACCTTCTCGAACCGACGGGACTTCTGCTCTACGGCTCGGATGGCATCGAGCTGGCCGCCGATCAATTCGGACCGGACGACGGCCAGCTCGTCGTTTTCCTCCACGGTGGTGGTCAAAACCGACACTCGTGGAAGCAGACCGGAGCCCGTCTGGGCGCGGCGGGGATGCGGGTGGTCACGCTGGATGCGCGTGGTCACGGTGACAGCCAGTGGGCGCCCGATCGCGATTATCGGCGCCAGACCATGGTGCGGGATCTGCTACTGGTGCTGGACCAGCTCGGCGCGCCCGCGGTGATCGTCGGTGCCAGCATGGGTGGCATCACTGGATTGCTCGCCACCGCGGAACCCGAGGGGAAGAAGATCGGCGCTTTGGTGCTCGTCGATATCGTCCCCCGACCAGAGCAGAAAGGAGTTCACCGGGTAATCGACTTTCTGGCCAAACATCGGGACGGCTTCGACACAGTCGAGCAAGCGGCCGACGCGGTGGCGGAGTACCTGCCGCACCGCCCCCGGCCGAAGAACACCGAGGGCCTGCTGCGCAATTTGCGTGAGCGCGAAGGTCGGTGGTACTGGCACTGGGATCCGGGACTGGTCGGTGACCTCCACGACCGGCTGGAGAATCCGGCAGGGATAGTCGAGCAGACCGAAGATGCGGCTCGTCTGTTGCGTATTCCGGTGTTGCTGGTGCGTGGTATGCGTTCAGATGTGGTGAGCGATGAAGGGGCCGAAGAATTCCAGCGCTTGGTGCCGCACGCCCAGCTCGTAGAGATCGGTGGTGCCGCGCATACCGCGGCTGGTGACGACAACGACTCGTTCACCGACGTAGTGGAGAGATTCGTGCTCTCGATCCGAGAGTGATCCGGACTGGGCGAATCCGGCTCAGGCGGGCCTGCGCCATATGAATACCCCTCTGTCCGGCGGTAGCGAGAGCGATCTGCGCGATACTGTCGGACAATCGTCTTCACCTATCCGGCTTGTGTGGTGATTGCCGTGGTCGGCCACTCGCATGGCTACTGTCCGGAGGATTTTTTGTAGGGGCCATCGGTATGCGGGCCATGCGTATCTCGCTCAGGGAGGTGAACGGCTCGACTCTGCGCATGCCGTCGAGTGGAACGAATCCGTGTCTACGGTAGAACGCCTGGGCGCGTGAATTCTGCTCGAATACCCATAGGGTGTACGGCAGTGCTGGGTCGAGCGCGGCGCGGATGAGGGCGTCGGCGACGCCGCTGCCATGCCAGACGGAGCGCACATAAAGAGCGTGCAGCTCGGGCGAGGGTACCGCGTACGAGGCGGGGGAAGGACGCGTGCTCGCGAATCCGATTACCACGTCGTCGATGATCGCGACATGCGTGCGACCGGGATGCCGCGCCCGATCGCGTTCCCACCGCTCGGCGCAGCGATCGATGTCGAACGCGTCGAGTACATACCTGGGTACCAGATCGCTGTAGGTTTCGCGCCAGCACGCGATATGGCACTCGGCGAGGCCGAGTATGTGTTCGGCGTCTGGACGTAGAAGGCGCCATGGATGTGCGGTCATTGGTGACCGTGGTCGTCGGGCGAGCGCGGTCGAATGAGCGCAGTCGTAGCGGTGCCCCGACTGACCTGCCGCGGGTGCCGGGGCGCACGCCGGTGGTATCGACCGGCTGGGGCGGGATCAGCCGCGGACGACCTTGCCCGCCTTCAAGCAAGAGGTGCACACGTTCATACGGCGGGTGTTACCCGGCGCGACCTGCGCGCGAACCGTCTGAATGTTCGGGTTCCAGCGACGGCTGGTGCGCCGGTGCGAGTGCGAGACCGACTTCCCGAAGCCGGGGCCCTTGGCGCAGACGTCGCAGACGGCAGCCATAGTCGCGAACTCCTTCATGTCATGGTGGGGCCGCCGCCTTCGCGGTGCGGCGAATCCAGGATCGATGTCGTGATGTGCCCTGCCGACTGGAGCCGACCAGCGCGGACCGGCGGTGGACGCGCAAGGCAACCCTGCAAGGGTAGCTGCGCAGGCGCCGATCCACCAAACCGGTCTCCGGAAATGTGTCCGCGGTCGCTGGGCACAGCTGAGGGTGCCGATGCGGCACTACCGGTTCTCTGTCGGGTCCGCCCGCTAACCTTGCGATGGTCGGTGCGGCGGGGTCGAGGAAGGGAGAAATGGTGGTGCCGAAGACGTGGGAAGCGATGGACGGTGCGGCATTGCTGTGCTGGGGCCACGCCTGCGTCGCAGGCTTGGCGCACCGGCGTGAGGAGATCAACGCGCTCAATGTCTTCCCCGTCCCGGACGCGGACACGGGAACCAATCTACTGGCCACGATGCGTGCTGCGGTCGAGACGGCGGAAGCGGTGGACGAAGGAGGGGATATAGCCGGTGTGATCGCCGCGGCGATGGCGCACGGTGCGACAGTAGGCGCCCGCGGTAATTCCGGGGCCATTCTTTCTCAGGTGCTGCGCGGCATCGCCGAAGCGGTGCGTGGTGGCCCGCTGACAGCGGGTACGCTGCGCATCGCGCTCGTCAGGGCGGCGCGGCTGGTTCGTGAGTCGTTGAGCGTGCCGGTGGAGGGGACCATACTCACGGTATTGGACCGTGCGTCCGCCGCTGCCGAGACAAGCCCGGATCACGTGCTGGCCGAGGTGGCGCGAGTAGCGGCCGGCGGCGCCGCGAAAGCACTCGGCGATACGCCCTTCCAGCTCGGTGTGTTACGGGATGCCGGTGTCGTCGATGCCGGCGCCCGCGGGCTGCTCGTATTGCTGGACAGTCTGGTCGCGACGACCAGCGGTGAGGCGCCGACCCGGCCGAGGTACTCCCGGCCCGAGCCCGCCGCAGGCCGCTTCACACCGGCAGGCACCGCTGAATCGCAGTATGAAGTGATGTATCTCCTGGCGGGCGCTGATGAGCGGGCAGTGGCGATTCTGCGAGCCCGCTTGGCCGAGCTCGGCGATTCGGTCGTGATCGTAGGCGATGGTGACCGATCCTGGTCGGCGCATGTGCACTGCACTGACGCGGGTGCGGCGGTGGAGGCGGGGATAGCGGCGGGCGCGCTGAGCCGAATCCGGATCGAGCCTGTCGCCTCGGCCTCGCATCGCAATGACCGTGCCCGGCATAGTGAGCACTCTGTATCGTCGGCGGTTTCCACGTGCGGGCTCGGTGCGACCGGGTTGGGCAGCACGGGCGCGATCGGTGACCGTGCCGCCATGGCGAATCCGGCGGCTTCGGTTGATCGGGGAGTGCTCGCGGTAGTCGCCGGGGATGGTGCCGCAACGCTGTTCGAGGACGCGGGCGCGGTAGTACTCCCAGACGACCAGCTGGTCACCGCGGCGATACTGCTGGCCGCGATCCGTCGGATGCCCAACCGTGAAGTACTGGTGCTGCCCAATGGCGCGCTGCCTGCGCACGAACTGGTCGCTATCGGCGTCGCGGCTCGTGACGCGTATCGGGACGTGTTGTTGTTACCCAGTGCGTCTATGGTGCAGGGGCTGGCCGCGTTGGCTGTGCACGACCGAGGGCGGATCGCGGTCGACGACGCCTTCGCCATGTCGGAAGCCGCCGCGACTACACGATGGGGATCGCTGCGTACCGCGACTGAGCGCGCGCTCACCATGGTCGGTACCTGTGAAGCGGGCGACGGACTCGGGTTGGTCGGCCACGACGTAGTCGTGATCGACCGCGATGTGCGCACAGCAGGGCGGACGTTGCTCGACCGGTTGCTCGCTTTCGGTGGCGAGCTGGTCACCTTGCTGATGGGTGCAGTGGCGCAGGCCGAGCTCGGCGACGAACTCACCGCACATATCGAGCGAGGCTTTCCCGGGGTGGAGGTGATCGTGTATTCCGGTGGGCAGTACGGCGATGTGGTGCAGATCGGAGTGGAATAGACCATGGCGGTATTGAGTGATCGGCTCGACCACGTTCTGGGCGCGAAAGCGGCGGGCGCGCTGGTGGATGCGTTCGATATGCATACCGTCGAAGACTTGTTGCGGCATTACCCGCTGCGCTACGCGACGCAAGGCCAGCCGCTCACGGAGGAAGCGCCCGATGACGGTTCGCATATCACCGTCATAGGGCGTGTCACCAAGGCCGAACTGCGGCCGATGCGCAACCGCCGCGGTTCGCTGCTGAAGGTGGTACTCGACACCGGTTCCGGGCGTGGTGTCGATGTCACGTTCTTCAACGGTGACAAGGTGAAGTACGTCGTCCGCGAAGGCCTGCGGGCGATGATGTCGGGCACCGTGAACTACTGGCGTCCCGGTCAGTGGAACCTCAGTCATCCCGGCTACTTGATCCTGCCGGAGGTGGGCAGTGACGACTCGGTCGGCGCATTGACCACGGTGCGTGGCGGTGGAGACCTACGTGGTCTGGCGCAGAGCGCGAAAGACGCCGAGGGAGTGGACACGACGTTTCTGGAGCGGGAATTCATCCCGGTCTATCCGGCGACCGCGAAGGTGCAGAGCTGGGATGTGCTCGCGTGCGTGCGTCAGGTGTTGGACCAGCTCGACCTCGTCGAGGATCCGCTTCCGGAGCAGGTGCGCGCTGAACACACACTACTGAATGTCTCCGACGCGCTCCGCTTGATCCATCTGCCCGAGCACAAGTCCGATATCACGCGAGCCAAGGATCGGCTGCGTTTCGATGAGGCGCTTGCTCTGCAGTTGGTACTGGCCCAGCGGCGACATGAAGTGTCCGGCCGCAGCGCGCGGGCTTGCCTGCCACGCGCCGATGGCATTGCCGCGGCCTTCGAGCACAGGCTGCCGTTCGATCTCACCGGGGGACAGCGCCGGGTGATCGGCGAGATCTCCACCGACCTGGCTCGCGAGCAGCCGATGCACCGGTTGCTGCAAGGTGAGGTGGGTTCCGGCAAGACTATCGTCGCTTTACACGCCATGCTGCAGGTGGTCGATACCGGCCTGCAATGCGTGCTGCTAGCCCCGACGGAAGTTCTTGCTGCACAGCATTATCGGTCCTTGCGTGGCATGCTCGGTGAGCTTGGCGCAGCGGGCGAGCTGGGTGCCGGCGAGCACGCGACCCGTGTGGTGCTGGTGACCGGGTCGATGTCGGCCGGTGCGAAGAAAGCCGCATTGCTGGACGCGCTGACCGGTGCGGCGGGCATCGTGATCGGCACACATGCGCTGATCCAGGAGAATATCGAGTTCTTCGATCTAGGCATGGTAGTGGTCGACGAGCAACACCGCTTCGGCGTTGAACAGCGGGATGCTTTGCGTACCAAGGCGAAGACTGGCGTCAGCCCTCATCTGCTGGTGATGACCGCGACGCCGATCCCACGCACCATCGCGATGACAACTCTCGGCGATCTGGAGACCTCCACGCTGGCCGAACTGCCGAAGGGACGCGCGCCGATCACCTCGAAGGTGGTGCCGCGCAAGCAGCATCCGAACTGGGTGAACCGCGCCTGGGAGCGGATCGTGGAGGAGGTCGCCACCGGTCGCCAAGCCTATGTGGTGTGTTCGCGCATCGGCGATGACGAGCACGGTCCGGGTAAGTCCCGTACCGGTCGCGCGAAATCCGGTAATGGCGCCCAGGACGCTCCGGCTACCCAAGCGGTGCTGGAGGTGTTCGAGATGCTGCGCGAAGGGCCACTGTCCGGAGTCCGGGTCGGGCTGTTGCACGGCAGGTTGCCTGCTGATGAAAAAGACCAGGTGATGCGGGAATTCACTGAGGGGGTGGTAGATGTGCTGGTGTGCACCACCGTGGTCGAGGTCGGTGTCGATGTGCCGAATGCGACGGTGATGGTTATCGTCGACGCGGACCGGTTCGGTGTCAGCCAATTGCATCAGCTGCGCGGCCGGATCGGCCGCGGCGAGCATCCGGGCCTGTGTCTGTTGGTCACTGATGCCGCGCCAAGGGGGTCTGCGATGGCGCGGTTGAACGCGGTAGCCGCCACTACCGACGGTTTCGAACTAGCGGTGCTCGATCTGCGCACTCGTCGAGAAGGTGATGTGCTCGGCGCCGCTCAGTCCGGTACGGCTCGCTCACTGCGCCTGCTGTCGTTACTGGATGATCTCGAGGTCATCACTGCTGCCCAGGAATTCGCCCGCGCTGTGGTGAGATCCGATCCCGGCCTGACCCGTCATCCCGGTTTGGCCGGGATCATGCATGCCGCTGTCGACTCCGAGCGGCTGGAGTATCTGGCCAAATCCTGATATTCCGGTGGCCCGCGATGCGGGCCCGCTTTCGTGTTCGGCGAGCTGTGGTGTCGTTATGGCAGTCCGGGGCCTTCGATCGTGAGGCGGGTCAGCAGCCGATGTGCGGATAGGGCAGGTCAGTCGTGGTGTGTTCGTTAACCGCCAGCGAACTGCCGATATGCGGGAACGCTCGCTGTGCGCACGCAGGGCGCTCGCATACCTTGCATCCCGCGCCGATCGGTATTGTGGCGGCTGGATTGTCCAACGGTACTCCGGACGAGTACACCAGGCGTTCTGCGTGTTCGATATCGCAGCCGAGGCCGATCGCAAAATTCTTTGCTATGCTGCCGAATCCGTGTGGCGCGGTCGCGGTCGTTCGAGCGATCCATAGATAGCGCCGACCGTCGGGCATTTCAGCGACTTGGGTGAGGGTACGGCCGGGGTGTGCGAAGGCTTCGTGCACCACCCACAGCGGGCAGCTGCCACCTATCCGGGAGAAGTGGAATGCGTTGGCGGACTGGCGTTTGGAGATATTACCCGCCTGGTCGGTGCGGACGAAGAAGAAAGGTACGCCCCGCTGCCCCTGTCGCTGCAGTGTACTGAGTCGATGGCAAATCGTTTCGAAGCCGACTTCGAAACGCAGGCCGAGCAGATCGATGTCGTACCGCAGCTCCTCGGCCGATCGAAGAAATCGCCCATAGGGCAATACCAGCGCGGCCGCGAAATAGTTGGCCAGTCCGACCCTGGCCAGCGTGTGGGATTCACCCCTGAGCGAAGGGGCTTCAGCCAGTACGGCATCCAGCTCGTTCCCATATAACAGGAAGGCGAGGGTAGTGGCGATCTGGAAGGCGCGCTGGCCGGGACGCAAGCGTCTGGCCAGTGTCAGAGTGCGGCTTTCGGGTTCGTAATGCCGTTTGGGGACAGTCGGGTCCGCACCGTCGCCGCGGACGAGGACCTTCACCCTGGCGCGCTCTTCGACGATGCGCGCCAGCTGTCGATCGAGTGAGCCGATGCTGAGACCGGAGTTCTCGAATAGCTGCTCGGCGGTGGTGTCCAGCAGCGAGATGTGGTTGTGATGGTCGTAGAAGAAGTCGCGCACGTCCTCGTAGGGCATGGGTATTTCAGGCACGTCCGCGGGTGCGGATACTCGTGCCGAGAGCAGATCGAGCTGGTCGGTGGTTGTGCGTAGCCGACGGTGCATCGCCACGATGATCTTGGCGATCTCCGGTTGACGTGTCGCCAGCTCCTCCACCTCGGTCAGCGGCGCGGTATGTCCGCCCGCGGCGTCCGCCAGCACTTCATGTAGATCGGATACGAGGCGAGCGTCCGAGTCGGCGGCGAAGAATTGGACGTCGAGGTCGAAGGTGGAGTTGAGTTTCAGTAGGACCGGAATGGTGAGGGGCCGCTGATCGTGCTCGAGCTGATTGAGGTAGCTGGGCGACAGATCCAGCGATTTCGCCAGGGCTGTCTGGGTCAGTCTCCGCTCTTCGCGCAATCGCCGAAGGCGGGCGCCCGCATACATCTTGCGCACGCGCATGATGGTAGTGGCGACTATTTGCAGTCATCGCAAAATCACACGTTGTTTCCTGCGGAAATGTGCTTCCACCGAGCTACTGGACGGTAGGTCTGATTTGTGTAGTACGCGAAGGTGCTTTCGGCGAGTCTTCGGTTTGTAGGGAGGTCGCGAGTACGGGGCCCCGAGCGCGGAGCGGAAACCGCATGGTCTGGAGAACACTGAATTCGGGGCGCGATTCAGTGCGGCCGAGGGGAACCGAATCGGATATGTGTGCGTCGAAGTAGATAAGGAAAGAAAGTACGGATCGTTGACCACATGCGAGAAGGGGGTGCCGATGGAGCGTTGTCCCGGATGTCATACAGCGTGGCGGCGGGGGATGCGGGTACGAGCGCGGGTATTACCGGTCACGCGGAGGGAGGAGCCGTGTGACCGGTATACCTCACGACGATGGCGGCCGCCGCGTTCTGAGCCGGAGACAGGCTGAGACCGAAGATGTTCCGGTGTCTCTTCGGGACAGGAAGGGGCACCGGAACATCGCTCGGGCCGATGGAGCTACGACATGGGGACTATGGCACGGGGACTACGACACGACCGTCTGCGCCTACCGTACCGCCGCCGCGGCAGCGATCATGTTGCGTAGTGCGGCTTCTACCTCGGCGCGTCCCCTGGTTTTCAACCCGCAGTCCGGATTGACCCAAAGTCGTTCGGCAGGAATGGCTTTCAGGGCAGCATATAGTGAGAGAGTGATTTCTGCCACGCTGGGGACCCGTGGGGAGTGGATGTCGTACACACCAGGGCCGACACCGAGGTCGAAGCCCGCGGCATCGAGGTCCTCGAGCACCTCCATATGTGAGCGCGCGGCCTCGATCGAGGTGACATCGGCATCCAGGCCGATGATCGAGTCGATCACCTCACCGAACTCGGAGTAGCACAGGTGGGTATGGATCTGGGTCGCATCCGACACTCCTGAAGTCGCGAGCCGGAACGAGTGCACCGACCAGGCCACATACGCGGGCCGATCGACTACGCGGAGCGGAAGCAGCTCACGCAGGGCCGGTTCGTCGACTTGGATGATCCGGATTCCCGCCGACTGCAGATCCACGGTCTCGTCCCGGATCGCCAGCGCCACTTGACGCGCGGTATCGCCCAGTGGCTGATCGTCGCGCACGAACGACCACGCGAGGATGGTCACCGGACCGGTGAGCATACCCTTGACCGGCTTGGCGGTGAGCGACTGCGCGTAGCCGATCCACTCGACGGTCATCGGTTCTCGCCGTGCCACATCCCCGAACAGGATCGGTGGCCGTACACACCGGGTGCCATAGGACTGCACCCAGCCCTGCTCGGTGGCAGCGAATCCTTCGAGCTGCTCGGCGAAGTATTGCACCATGTCGTTGCGTTCAGGTTCACCGTGCACCAACACGTCCAGCCCGAGTTCTTCCTGCAGGGCGATGACCTCCGCGATCTCGGCGCGCATCCGCCGTACATACTCCGTGTGGTCGATTTCGCCCTTCCGCAACGCTGCCCGCGCCAGCCGGATCGCGGATGTCTGCGGGTAGGAACCGATAGTCGTGGTGGGCAGTGCAGGCAGTCGTAATCGATCTTGTTGCAGCTCTCGACGCCGGTCGGCGGAGGCTCGGCGAGTGGCATCCGGTGTCAGGGCAGCCAACCTGGTTCGTACCCGCGGATCGTGCAGCCGTGGATCCGATCGCCGCGATGCCAGTGCCGTACGCGCCGCGTCCAGCTCGGCTTCGATGGCCTCCTGGCCCGAGTGCAGGCCGGTCGCGAGCGTGCGCACCTCGGCGACTTTTTCCGCGCCGAAGGCCAGCCAGGACCGCAGCCGTTCGTCCAACCGGTTCTCCGCGGTCAGTGTGTACGGCACGTGCAGCAACGAACAAGAGCTCGACACCGCTACGTGGGCAGTGGAGCCGAGCAGGGTGCCAAGAGTGGACAGGGCATGCTCGAGATCAGTGCGCCATACATTGCGTCCGTCGACGACTCCCGCGACGACCAGCTTGCTCGCCAGCGCGGGCACGGTCGCCACCACGGAAACATCGGTGCCGGAGATGAAGTCGATGGCGATACCCTCGATCTCGGTGTTCGCCAAGGCGCCTAGCGCGGCATCCGGATGTCCGAAGTAGGTCGCGAGCAGGATCGCGGGACGCGCAGACGCGGCGGACAGCTCGGTGTAAGCGGTCTGCACCAGCTCGACCTCCTCTGCGGTCAGGTCGGTGACCAGTGCGGGTTCATCGATCTGCACCCATTGCGCCCCCGCGGCCACGAGCAGGCGCAGCAGTTCCCGGTACAGCGGCAACAACTCCAGTAGCCGAGCCGTTGCCGAGCCGTCGGTCGCCTTCGCCAGTTTCAGGAAGGTGATCGGACCGATCACCACCGGTCGCGCGGGCAGCTCCAGCTCCAGCGCTTCCCGAAGTTCTGTCAGCAGCTTCTCTGGGTGTAGCGAGAACACGGTGTCCGGCCCGATTTCCGGCACCAGATAGTGGTAGTTGGTGTCGAACCATTTGGTCATCTCCAACGGTTCGATCGTGTCGGTGCCGCGCGCTGCGGCGAAGTACCGATCCATGGGGTCGGAGATCTCCGCGACCCTTGGCGGCAGCGCACCGAGCAGGACGGTCGTGTCCAGCATTTGGTCGTAGTAGGAAAAGGTGCCGACCGGAATCGAGTCCAGCCCCGCGGCCTGCAATTCGGTGAGCTGTGCGTGCCGGAGATCCCGTGCCACAGTATGCAACGCCTCGGCGTCGATTGTGCCGGCCCAGTAGGCTTCAGTAGCCCGTTTGAGCTCGCGTTTCGGTCCCACTCTCGGTAGTCCGAGAACTGTCGCGGTGAACTGCTTGTGCTGTGGAACAGTCACGATTCTTCTCCATTGCTCAGGATGAAAGCCATCGCCATACGGGCAGGTGGAGAACCTTGTGCCGCCGGATATCCTCAGCGGAGGAGCCCGACAAGTCAGCTGGTGATCCGCCCGCCCAATCCACGAGGCGGTGGCCGCCGGGTACGGCGTACCCGGCACGGCTGGCAGGTCTTCGGACTCGCGGGCACCGGCTGGTGCCTCTCCGGCTTGTACCGGTGGCCCGATGGCCGACCTACTGGCCGTCGCTTCCCGAGTCGAGGAGCCTTCCGGCCCGGTGGACTCAGTGCCTGGTGACGGCGGTCGTTCCCTGTATACCGCTGCGGGACAGTCCCGGATTCCCACCGGGTTCCCTCTCGCTCGCCGTAACGTTGCCGTAGGCGGGCTCGACTCCGGTGCGCGACAACGGGGCTCCATCTTGTCGCGCGCCGGTGAACCAGCTGCCCGCTCAGTATAGGACGCGACCTCGTGATGGTATGCGTCGCGGTGGTTCGCTCCGCGGGCGGCGACTGTCGTTTCGGGGCGCCCCGGCCGCTTTCGCTGCCGCGGAGCACTTCGCGAACGAGGCTTCTTGGGCTGTGCGATGTGTGTAGCCGGTACCTTAGGTCAATGTTCTCGAAAGTCTTGGTTGCCAACCGTGGCGAGATCGCTATCCGAGCCTTCCGTGCGGCGTATGAACTCGGCATCGGGACCGTCGCCGTGTTTCCCTACGAGGATCGCAATTCGTTCCACCGGCTGAAGGCGGACGAGTCGTACCAGATCGGCGAGCCGGGCCATCCCGTCCGGGCGTATCTATCCATCGACGCGATCGTCGAGGCAGCCAAGTCGGCGGGGGCTGATGCGGTCTATCCGGGTTACGGATTTCTCTCGGAGAATCCGGAGCTGGCTGCGGCCTGCGCACGCGCGGGCATCACTTTTGTCGGCCCTTCCGCCGATGTGCTCGAACTCGCGGGCAACAAAGCACGCGCCATCGCCGCGGCCGAAGCGGCGGGCCTGCCGGTACTGCGTTCCAGCGCTCCGTCGTCGGACGCGGATGAATTGATCGTCGCGTCGCGGGATCTGGAGTACCCGATATTCGTCAAGGCGGTGGCAGGCGGTGGCGGGCGCGGTATGCGCCGAGTCGCCACGGCCGACCAGTTACGTGAATCGATCGAGGCGGCCTCGCGTGAGGCGGAGTCGGCATTCGGCGACCCCACTGTGTTCCTGGAACAGGCGGTAGTCAACCCGCGCCACATCGAGGTGCAGATCCTGGCCGATCAGCACGGCAATGTGATGCACTTGTTCGAGCGGGACTGTTCGGTGCAACGCCGCCACCAGAAGGTGATCGAGCTCGCGCCTGCGCCGAATCTGGACCCTGGGCTGCGTGATCGGATCTGTGCCGACGCGGTAGCTTTCGCGCGGCAGATCGGCTACTCCTGCGCGGGCACCGTCGAATTCTTGCTCGATGAGCGCGGCAATCATGTCTTCATCGAGATGAACCCACGCATCCAAGTCGAACACACGGTGACCGAAGAGATCACCGATGTGGACCTGGTGCAATCGCAGCTGCGTATCGCCGCGGGCGAAACACTGGAGCAGTTGGGCTTGAGTCAGGAGTCGGTCACTATTCGCGGCGCCGCGCTGCAGTGTCGGATCACCACCGAGAACCCGGCCAACGGATTCCGTCCGGACACCGGGAGGATCACTGCTTACCGCACGCCGGGTGGCGCGGGTATCCGTCTCGACGGCGGGGCGAACCTCGGCGCGGAGATCGGGGCCTACTTCGATTCGATGATGGTCAAGCTCACTTGTCGCGGTCATAGCTTCGGCGTGGCGCTCGCGCGGGCGAGCCGGGCGCTGGCGGAGTTCCGTATCCGGGGCGTGGCCACCAACATCCCGTTCCTGCTCGCAGTGCTCGATGATCCCGACTTCAAGGCGGGTCGGCTGACCACATCGTTCATCGATGAGCGTCCACAGCTGCTCACCTTGCGTGGTTCGGCCGACCGTGGCACCAAAATCCTCAGCTACTTGGCCGATGTCACCGTCAACAAGCCGCACGGGGAGCGGCCGACTGCGGTGTATCCGCACGACAAACTGCCTTCGATCGATCTGAGCGCGCCACCGCCGCCCGGCTCCAGGCAGCGGCTGTTGCGGCTGGGACCGGAGGGTTTCGCGCGGGGCTTGCGCGAGCAGCGGGCGGTCGGAGTCACCGATACCACCTTCCGAGACGCGCACCAGTCGCTGCTGGCCACCCGGGTGCGCACCAATGGTCTACTCGGGGTAGCCGGGCACGTGGCGCGGATGACACCGGAATTGTTGTCCATCGAGGCATGGGGCGGCGCTACCTACGACGTGGCCCTGCGCTTTCTGTACGAGGACCCGTGGGAGCGGCTTGTCGCGCTGCGCGAAGCAGTGCCGAACATCTGTCTGCAGATGCTGCTGCGCGGACGCAATACGGTGGGTTACACGCCCTATCCGGAACAGGTGACCCGCGCGTTCGTCCAGGAAGCTACCAGGACCGGTATTGATATTTTCCGCATCTTCGACGCGCTCAACAATGTCGACCAGATGCGCCCGGCGATCGACGCGGTACGCGAAACCGGCACGGCTGTCGCGGAAGTCGCGATGAGTTACACCGGCGACCTGGCCGATCCGGACGAGTCGCTCTACACCCTCGACTACTACCTGAAGCTGGCCGAACAGATCGTCGATGCGGGCGCGCATGTGCTCGCCATCAAGGACATGGCTGGTCTGCTGCGCGCACCTGCCGCGATCAGGCTGGTCACCGCATTGCGGAGCAACTTCGACCTGCCGGTGCATGTGCACACCCACGACACTCCCGGCGGTCAGCTGGCGACCTATCTGGCCGCCTGGCAGGCGGGTGCGGACGCGGTGGACGGAGCCAGCGCTGCGATGGCAGGGACTACCAGCCAGCCCGCGTTGTCGGCGATCGTCGCGGCCGCTGCGCACAGCGCCTACGACACCGGTCTGAACCTGCAGAATGTCTGCGATCTGGAGCCGTACTGGGAAGCGCTGCGTAAGGTGTACGCGCCCTTCGAGTCCGGACTGCCCGCACCTACTGGCCGGGTCTATACTCACGAAATCCCCGGTGGCCAGCTGTCCAACTTGCGGCAGCAGGCGATTGCGCTCGGCCTCGGTGACCGGTTCGAGGAGATCGAGTCGAAGTACGCCGCGGCGGATCGGTTGCTGGGACGTCTGGTCAAGGTCACCCCCTCGTCGAAGGTTGTCGGTGATCTGGCGCTGGCGCTGGTCGGCACCGGTGTCGGCATCGAGGATTTCGCCGCCGATCCCGGCCGTTACGACTTACCGGATTCGGTGATCGGTTTCCTGCGTGGCGAGCTCGGCACCCCCGCGGGTGGTTGGCCCGAGCCGTTCCGCAGCAAGGCGTTGGCAGGCCGTACGGCGGCGAAGCCGGAGACGCCGTTGACTCCGGCGGACGAGGCGGGGCTCGCAGGTACATCCAAGGAGCGCCGAGCGACGCTGAACCGATTACTGTTTCCCGGTCCTACCGCTGAATTCCTCGCCCACCGCGAGCAGTATGGTGATACTTCCGGGCTGTCGACCAACCAGTTCCTCTACGGTCTGCGCCGTGGGGAGGAGCATCGGGTTCAGCTGGGAAGGGGCGTCACCCTGCTCATCGGTCTGGAAGCTATTTCGGAGCCGGACGAGCGCGGGATGCGTACGGTGATGTGCATCCTGAATGGGCAGCTGCGCCCGATCGCGGTGCGTGACCGCTCCATCGCAGGAGAGATTCCGGTCGCGGAGAAAGCCGACAAAGCCAATACGGGCCATATCGCCGCGCCGTTCGCCGGCGTGGTGACACTCGCCGTGTCCGAAGGTGATGAGGTCGCGGCAGGCGATACCATCGGCACCATCGAGGCGATGAAGATGGAAGCGGCGATCACTGCGCCACGCGCAGGCATTGTCGGCCGGGTCGCGATCGGTTCTCTGCAGCAGGTCGAAGGCGGCGATCTGCTGATCGAACTGACAATGCCCGAACATCGGGAGCGCTCTGTCCGATGACGCGGATCGTCGCGGGGACAGCGGGTGGCAGGCGCCTCCGGGTACCACCCGCAGGCACCCGTCCGACGTCGGACCGGGTGCGGGAGGCTCTGTTCAGCGCCTTGGACGCCCGGTTGGATTTCGTGGGTACCCGAGTACTCGATCTGTATGCGGGCTCCGGTGCGCTCGGGCTGGAGGCACTCTCGCGTGGCGCCGAGCACGCTCTGCTCGTCGAGTCCGACCGTAGGGCAGCCGAGGTAGTGCGTGGCAATATCGCTGACCTCGGATTGTCTGGCGCCGAGCTGCGGGTCGCGACGGTGGCGAGCGTGCTGCGATCGGGTGGGACGACGGAGAGCTTCGATGTGGTTTTCTCCGACCCGCCATACGCGGTGGACGATGCTGCTGTGCTGACAGACCTGCACGCGCTGGTCGAGCGTGGCTGGCTGCGTCCCGGAGCCCTGGTCGTCGTGGAGCGCTCCGCGCGTTCGCCCGAAATCATGTGGCCCGCAGGACTTGCTCCGACCGCATCGCGCCGATATGGCGAAACACGCATCGATCTGGCTGAATTCGATCCGAACGGATAAGCGTTGCCCGTCCACTGCTGCCGGGCTGTCGGGTCGGTGCTAGCGTCGGCTCATGGCAGGAGCGCTGTGCCCCGGGTCCTTCGACCCCGTGACCTATGGACATCTCGACGTATTCACTCGGGCGGCGGCCCAGTTCGACGAGATCATCATCACCGTCATGATCAACAAGAACAAGCAGGGTATGTTCAGTGTCGAGGAGCGCATCGAGATGCTGCGCGAATCCATCGCCCATCTGGGCAATGTCCGGGTGGAGTCGTGGCACGGCCTGCTCGTCGACTTCGCCCGCGACCAAGGCATCACTGCTATTGTCAAGGGCTTGCGCGATGCGGGTGACTTCGGCTACGAGCTGCAGATGGCGCAGATGAACAAGAAACTCTCCGGAGTGGACACCTTCTTCATCGCCACCAACCCCTCATTCAGCTTCTTGTCCAGCTCTCTGGTCAAAGAGGTCGCTGCGTTCGGTGGCGACGTCACCGATATGCTGCCCCCCTCGGTGCGTAAACGGATGCTCGATCGTCTCGCTGAACGTCAGCGCTGACACCCAGCGCCCTTCGGCATCCCGGACGCCGGGAGAACTCAGAAGACCAAGCCGCGTAACGCCAGAAAACGCATGCCTCCGACTGCGGCACTGATAACCAGGACCGCAGTCGCCTGCGCGGTATCACCGAGGCCTGGGGCCCACATACCGAGAGCGGCCAGTGCCACGGTTGTGATGCCCAGACCGACCAGTGCCAGCCCACCGCCTTCCCACTGCGCGGTGAACCAGCCGATCCGATCTGCGGCGTGGAAGGTGAGCTGGCGGTGTAGTTCGTTGGCGATCATGGTGCTGACAATGGAACCGACGATATTGGCCGTCAGCGGGCCGACGCTGTGCATAACGAAGAACAGCAGTACGTAGGCGACGTTGCTCGATCCCCCGACGAGGGCGAAACGGATCAATTGAGCCAAGGCGCGGTCGCCGCGCAAATACCGGGTCAGCTGTGCCAGCCGGTCCGTGACCGGTGTGGTGCGCGGTACCGGATGAGGTCCATACCACGGCACCCCGTACCACGGCACCCCGTACCACGGCACGAGGTAGCTGGTGGAGCGTGCTCCCCTCAGTCGAGGCAGTCCCAGAGCAGTCATCGTCTTTCCGATCGAACACGAGCCGTCGGCCGGGGCAACGGCGGTGGTCATCGCTGTCCCCGTCGCTTCTCGGCGAGTTCCGTTTGTAGCGCACGCCCAGCGATCGCTCGGCGTCGGAGCTTGTCGACACTCGACGGGTGGTGTCCGTTCCTCTGGCTGTTTTGCTTTCGGGCCGCGTCGTCCGCGATCCCGGGATCCGCGGGCGATGTCGCAGAGCTTGGTCGACCTCCCCGACGAATGTAGCATGAAGCGGAGAATTAATCTCCACTTGGTTGTTGTGGCGTGCAAGACATCGGCACGACACACCGGAAAGTGCTCGGTGCGGGTTGTGGTGCGGGGCACACTGAGCGTTGGTGGGGAGCCTCACCGTGAGTCCGCAGAAGGGTAGTGAGCATGTATCGCGTATTCGAAGCGCTCGACGAACTGGTCGCCATCGTCGAAGAGGCGCGCGGCATCCCACCCACCCGTAGCTGCATCGTGCCACGCGGCGATGTGCTCGAACTACTCGATGATGTCCGCGACGCCCTGCCGGGGGAACTGGACGACGCGCAGGATGTACTCGATCACCGGGACAAGATCGTTTCTGACGCCCGGACTTCGGCCGAGGTCACGGTGCGAGGTGCCAACGAGCAGGCCGAGCGTACTATCGGGACGGCTCGCGATGAGGCTGACCGGATCTTGGCCGATGCCAAGGCCCACGCTGATCGTATGGTCGCCGAAGCCAGCGCACACGCTGATCGCTTGGTCACCTCCGCACAGGAGGAGGCCGAGCGCGTGATGGTCGAGGGCAACGCCGAATACGAGGCGGTGACCGGCCGGGCCCGCGCCGAGTCGGAACGGATGGTCGAGACAGGGAAGGCTGCCTACGAGCGCTCTGTCGCCGAGGGGCTTGCCGAGCAGGAGCGGATGGTCGCGCAGGCCGAGGTGGTGCGTGTCGCGCATGCCGAGTCGGCAAAGGTGATCGACGCCGCACATGCGGAAGCCGATCGGTTGCGCGAAGAATGTGATCACTACGTCGACTCCAGGCTGGCCGATTTCGAGGAGACGCTCAACAGTGTGCTGCGTACGGTCGGGCGCGGGCGTCATCAGTTGCGGGTCGAAACGGGAGCGCCTGACTATGCCACTGAATTCCGGAGGTAGCGATTTCGTCGACAACGAAGAGGAACGGTTGACTCCTTTGGAGAGAACCGCATGGTCGCGTACTGTTGAGTGGCTGCCCATAGTCCCCGATCGTGAGCGAGTTCGTGATGTCCGCCGGTTTCACACCGCGTTCCCAGTCGGCTGGGCGCCGACCGCTGGACGCGGGTTTCATGCTGGACACCCGCAGCCTCGGCCACAGGCCGGGAACCATGCGCGAGCTGTACCGCGCCGTGACCACGCAGGAGCGGATCGGTCTGGAGCTGATCGCCGTTCCCCTGGGGGCGCGGGTGGAGCTCGACCTGCGGTTGCAAGCGGTGTCCGAGGGGGTGTTGGTCACCGGAACGGTGTCCGCGCCGACTGAGGGGGAATGCTCGCGCTGCCTGGAGCCGTTCGTCGGCGAGGTGGATGTACAACTCACCGAGTTGTTCGCCTACCCGGACAGTGCCACCGAACAGACCACCGAAGACGACGAGATATACCGCATGCTCGACGACACCATCGACCTGGAGCCTGTGGTGATCGATGCGTTCGGCTTGGAGCTTCCGCTCCGGCCGCTGTGCACTCCGGATTGCGTCGGGCTGTGCTCGGAATGCGGAGTACGGATGGCGATTGCAGGATCCGGACACAAGCATGAGATACTGGATCCCCGCTGGGCCGGGCTGGCGGAATTCACCTCCGGATCGCCCGGCGTAGGCAGCTCCGACGAAGGTGCGGCCGACCGAGACCATTGAATCAAGACCGATCAGCCGAAACGGCGAGCCAATCAGGACAGAGGAGAAGTAGTCGTGGCCGTTCCCAAGCGCCGGATGTCCCGTTCCAACACCAGGTCGCGGCGCAGCCAATGGAAGGCCACCGCGCCGACCCTGATCACCTGCCCTAATCGTGCTTGTGGTGAGAAGACCCTGCCGCACATCGCCTGCCCGTCCTGCGGCACCTACAAGGGCCGCCAGGTCACCGCCGCGATCTGATTTCGAGCTGTCGTAGCGACGTGACCGACGAAAACGACTCGTCCGGTGTGCATGCGAGCCTGCTTGCCGCACTGGGCGTCGACGTACAGCCAGATCTGTTACGCCTTGCGCTGACACATCGGTCGTACGCATACGAGAACGGTGGCCTGCCGACGAATGAACGACTCGAGTTCCTCGGCGACTCCGTTCTCGGGCTGAGCATCACCGAGCGGCTGTATCACGAACATCCCGGCAAGTCCGAGGGCGAGCTGGCCAAGCTACGCGCGAGTGTGGTGAACATGCGCGCGCTCGCGGAGGTCGCGCGTGGCCTCGGGGAAGGCGGCCTCGGAGCGCATCTGCTATTGGGCAAAGGTGAGGAGCTCACCGGCGGCCGGAACAAGGAGAGCATCCTCGCCGACGGTATGGAGTCGCTACTCGGTGCCGTGCACCTGCAGCACGGCATCGAGGTGGCGCGCGCAGTGGTGTTGCGGCTGTTCGCCGAGTTGCTCGAGCGTGGCCCGCGCATGGGCGCCGGCCTGGACTGGAAGACGAGTCTGCAGGAGCTGACCGCAGAGCGTGGCCTCGGCGTGCCCAGCTATGAGATCACCTCGACCGGTCCGGATCACGACAAGGAATTCACCGCGACCACGGTGGTCGGTGGCCGAGCTTACGGGCAGGGTATCGGTCGATCCAAGAAGGAAGCCGAGCAGAAGGCCGCGGGTGCCGCCTATACGGTGTTGACCGCTGAAACCTGACGTGCCTGAGCTTCCCGAGGTCGAAGTTGTTCGCCGCGGACTTGCCGAGTACGTGGTCGGCTGCGTGGTGGAATCGGTGGTGATCACCCATCCGCGTTCGGTGCGCCGCCATCTCGGCGGTTCCGCCGATCTTGCCGCACGATTGACTGGGCTGAAGGTCGAATCGGCCGCGCGGCGTGGCAAGTTCCTCTGGTTGACCTTCGGCGACCAGGAAGACGCTTTGGTCGTGCATCTGGGGATGAGTGGTCAGATGCTGGTTCGGTCGGTGGACGCACCGCTGGAGAAACACGCCCATATCCGCGCTGCCCTCGGTAACGGTACCGAGCTGCGTTTCGTCGATCAGCGCACTTTCGGTGGCTGGGCGCTCGCACCGCTGGTCGAAGTAGACAGAACACTCGTGCCGGAGTCGGTAGCGCACATCGCCCGTGACCCGCTGGACCCGCGGTTCGACATCGAATCCGTGGTCGCGGTCATCCGAGGCAAGCCGAGCGAGGTCAAACGTGTTCTGCTCGATCAGTGCGTCGTCTCCGGCATCGGTAATATTTACGCTGACGAGGCGCTCTGGCGCGCTGGAATCCACGGTGGCCGACCGGCTGCCGGGCTGTCCGGGCCCGCTGTGCGGAGGTTGCTCGCCGAGGTCGGCGCGGTGATGGCGGAAGCGCTCGCCGCGGGCGGTACATCCTTCGACGCGCTTTATGTGAACGTCAACGGCCAGTCCGGTTATTTCGAGCGCTCTCTTGCCGTCTACGGCAGGGAGAACGAGCCGTGTAGCCAGTGTGGCGCGGCGATCATTCGGGAGCGGTTCATGAATCGATCGTCTTATTCCTGCCCGCGTTGCCAACCTGAGTCTCGCCGTCGCTAGTACCGGCGAGCTACCGTTTCCTCAGGCGGCTCGGAATGCTACTCGGCCGTGAGGAAGGAAGCATGCGCAAGCTCACGTCTTCTCGATCATCGCAACTGGCTCGGGGTGCTGAACTATGCGAAAACTCACCTATTACGTAGCGTCGACCATTGATGGATTCATCGCCACCGAAGAGGGCTCCGTCGACTTCTTCCCGGTCGGCGGCGATCACGGCCCGGCGATCAACGCGCAGTACCCGGAGACACTGCCGACCAAGGTGCGGGAAGCGATCGGGGTCGAGGCGCGCAATCGCTACTTCGACACCGTGCTGATGGGACGTAAGACACACGACTTCGGGGTACGTACCGGCACTTCGAGCCCGTATGCCCATCTGCGGCAGTTCGTCGTGTCGACCACCCTGCCCGAGAGCCCCGATCCGGCCGTGGAACTGATCTCCGGAGATCTTATCGAAAAGGTCCGCACGCTCAAGCGGGAGCGTGGGCTGGGCATCTGGTTGTGTGGCGGCGGACAACTGGCACAGGCGCTGCTTCCGGAGATCGATCAGATATTCCTCAAGCTGTACCCGATCGTGCTCGGCCGTGGCCGCCCGCTGTTCGATTCGGGACCACGGCTGCCGGAACCGGCCAGATTCCGGGTGATCACCAGCACGGTGTTCGAGGACGGGGTGGCTGTCGTGAAGTACAGCCGAATCCGGTAGCCCGGTGCTCGATTTCGCCCTGCTCGCTGCGGTAAGGATTGTCGGAAGGTGGCGGTGTCGTAGTCGCACCGGCTCACGGATCGCGCCATCTAGTCAGGGGCCACCCGCAGCCTATTCGGCGAAATGATAGTCGTTTCCACACCGGATACGATTACTGGGTGCGCTGAGGAGGGTTCGCGTGATCCGGCTCGGATCTTTCGCCCGCTCGTGGGACGGGTACGGCTCGGCCTTTCGATCGGCTTCGACTGTGGTGCGAACGGGATACCGTCCCAACGACGTTCGCTGGACCATACGCTGTCGAGCGCGTACTCGGTGTCCGCGTCGTCGTGACCGCGGGGTGGGACTCCAGGGTTGTCATCGCCGGTTGACACGCTGGTCCAAGCGGCGTTCGTCCCCGGCGCGGTAGATGAAGCGCGCTGGCCGGAGCGGGTAAAGCGGGCTACCGGACTACCCAGCGGTCGCTGAATGAACGCTGGATGCGGCGATTTTTCCCGAACTGTTTGGTTTGATCGAACCAGTTTGAGGTACCTCCCCAAGTGGCCCCCCTGATCATGCCGGACGCGTGACCAGGCCAACCAAGCCCCATGGACGGCGGTGCAGCACGGTCTTCACCCCGCCGCGGCGGCCACTAGTTCAGTTCGGCACCCGGTGCTCCGAGTGCTGGGTGGATGCGAGTGCTACTGGTTGTCCCTGGAAGGAGGGTCATGAGCGCGGTTTCGGCGCAGAAGGTGTCGTCCGATCTGTCGATGGCGTCGTCCGACTATCTGCAGATAGATCATTCCAGCGGTCCGTTTCGCATTGCGATGGTGGTGCCGCCGTATTTCGATGTTCCCCCCAAGGCGTACGGCGGTGTCGAGGCAGTGGTCGCCGATCTGGTCGACGCCTTGGTCGACCGTGGTCACGACATAACCTTGCTCGGCGCGGGGGAGTCGGGCACCAAGGCCAAGTTCTTACCAGTGTGGGATCGCGCAGTGCCTGAGCGACTCGGAGAGCCGTTCCCCGAAGTCGTGCACGCGTTGCGAGTGCGCCGCGCGATCGAGGAGCTCGTCGCGACAGCAGGCGTGGACCTGGTACACGATCACACCTTCGCCGGCCCGCTCAACGCGTTCGCTTTCCAGCAGCTCGGCCTGCCTACGGTGCTGACTGTGCACGGGCCGATAGAGGCCGATATCTACCGCTACTACCATGACCTGGGTGATGAGGTGGCGCTGGTAGCGATCAGCGACCGGCAGCGCGAGCTCGCCTCGGGCTTGAATTGGTCTGGGCGCGTGCACAATGCGTTGAACGTCGACGACTGGCCGTTTCGTGTGGAAAAGGACGATTACGCCTTGTTCCTCGGTCGGTTCAACGAGTGCAAGGCTCCGCATTTGGCGTTGGAGGCCGCGCATGCCGCAGGTATCCCGCTGGTGCTTGCCGGTAAATGCAGCGAACGCAGCGAGCAAGCATACTTCGAGGAGAAGGTGCGGCCGCTGTTGACCGACAACGATCATCTGTTCGGCCTCGCCGATGCCTCGGCCAAGCGTAAGCTACTCGCCAACGCGCGTTGCCTGTTGTTCCCGGTCCGTTGGGAGGAACCATTCGGCATGGTGATGATCGAATCCATGGTTTGCGGCACACCGGTGGTTGCGTTGCGTGGTGGGGCGGTGTCCGAGGTGATCGTCGATGGCACGACCGGTCGGGTCTGCGACGATCCCGCCGAGCTGCCCGAAGCCATCGAAGCGGTCCGGGCGATGGACCCGATCGCATGCCGGGCCCATGTACAGGCGAAATTCGGCTCCGATACTCTCGGTTTCGGTTATGAGCAGGTGTATCGCAGGTTGTTGCGAGCCAAGAAACGGTTCGGTGCGGTACCGATCGATGCCACGACGTCGACCGCTACAACGATCAGAGTCGCGGCGAGCGGATTGGTGTGACCGGTAGACCTTCGAATCCTGCCCCCCTGAATTCCGGCGAACCGACCGGGTTCGGGGGGTGTGGCTCGGTGACTCTGGTCGAGGGGGGCACATTCTGTTTGTCGAACCGGCTCGGCGATGTCGAACCGGGCAAGCCACACGGATTGTTCTTCCGGGACGCGCGGGTGCTGTCCCGCTGGGAACTATTGGTGAACGGCAGGCCCGCCGAGCCGCTTTCGGTGCTGAGCCCAGAGGCGTTCGCCGCCAGGTTCGTGTTGCGCAGACCGCCGCAGGCGGGTCTGGCCGACAGCACGCTGCTGGTGGTGCGCGAACGGATTGTCGCCGATGGCATGCATGAGCTGCTCACTCTGGAGAATATGGGGCGCGAGCCCACGGCAGTACTACTGGAGCTGCACGTGGACGCGGATTTCATCGATCTGTTCGCGGTGAAGGAAGGGCGGGCAGGGAACACGAGGGCCGATGTAACGGTCGCGGACAGCGAGCTGGTGCTGCACGATTATGCCGATCGTAGCCGGGGAATCTCGATCTCGACCACGGTGGAAGCAGAGGTATTGCCGGGCACGATGATCTGGCGGGTGATCGTACCGGTCGGCGAGTGCTGGCAGACTGAGATCATCGCGCAGCCGACATTGGGTAACCAGCGTTTTCAGGCTGTTGCCCCTGGTGCGCATTACGGAGCCAGCGCACCGGGCCGCAAGATCGAAGCATGGCGTGACAACGCCACTGATATCGCCGCATCCGATCCGGTGCTCACTCGGATACTGCGTCGTACCGAAAGCGACCTGGGTGCGTTGCAGATCCACGACGAATCCAGTGAGGCTCGACCGTTCGTCGCCGCGGGTGCTCCGTGGTTCATGACCCTGTTCGGTCGAGACAGCCTGCTCACCGCATGGATGGCATTACCATTGGCAGTCGATCTGGCACTGGGCACATTACAGCAGCTGGCGGAACTGCAAGGTCAAGAAGTCAATCCTCTTACCGAGGAGGAACCGGGACGTATCATGCACGAGATGCGTCGTGGTCCGGCGGGCGGGCAGGTGCTCGGTGGCAATATCTACTACGGAAGCGCGGATGCCACACCGTTGTTCGTGATGTTGCTTGCCGAATGCCATCGCTGGGGTGCGGACCCGGAAGCGATCAAGCTGCTGTTGCCCGCTGCCGATGCCGCGCTGCATTGGATCACCGACTACGGCGATCGCGATGGCGACGGTTTTATCGAATACCGCCGTGCGACCGACCGTGGTCTGATCAATCAGGGATGGAAGGACAGCTTCGACGGAATCAATCATGCTACCGGACATCTCGCCGAAACCCCCATCGCACTGTGCGAAGTCCAGGGATATGTGCATGCGGCATTGCTGGCCAGGGCCGAGCTGGCGGACGCTTTCGACGAGCCACGATCCGCCGGGCAGCTTCGTGAGCGCGCGGAGGTATTGCGCGGTAAATTCGCCGAGCAGTTCTGGTTACCCGACCGTGGCTGGTACGCCGTGGCGCTGGATGGGAGCAAGCGTCAGGTCGACGCACTGACCAGTAATGCGGCGCACTGCTTGTGGTCGGGCATCGCTAGTGACGAGCACGCGGCAGAATTGATTCTGCACATGGCGGGTCCGGAGATGGATTCCGGATTCGGATTGCGCACCCTGGCATCGAATATGGGTGCCTACAATCCGATGAGCTACCACTGCGGTTCGGTTTGGCCGCACGATACGGCGATCGCGGTAGCCGGTCTGTTGCGCTATCGGCACCTGCCCGGCGCGGTCGAACTGGCGACGCAGCTGGCCATCGGCTTACTGGATGCCGCAGCGGTGTTCGATGGACGGCTACCGGAGTTGTTCTGCGGTTTTCCGCGGTCGCGTTTCGCCACACCGGTGCCATATCCAACCTCGTGCTCTCCGCAGGCATGGGCGAGCGCTGCGCCGCTGCTGCTGGTACGAGCGTTTCTTGGGCTCGATCCCGATGCCCCGACCAGGACGCTTACCGCGCGTCCGCAGCTCCCGGCGCATTGGGGCAGGGTCTCGCTGCGAGCGTTGCGGCTGGGTGCCATCACTGTCGATCTGGAGGCGGAGGGCACGCAGATCACCGCTGCGCGTCTTCCCGATGACTGGCGTCTGGTATCTCGATGACGTAGTCCGTGCGAGCCGATGAGCCTTCTCGCACTGATACGCAGGCATAGGAGGTGCGTGATGCGGACATCACTGGATACACGAGACCTGTGGCGGACGCAGTACCGGGACTGCCACGCGGAGCCCACGACGGATCTCGACTTGGACCGCGCATTGTTCATTCGTAGCGTGCACGCTGGACACGGCCCGGAGTGTCGCCAGTACCTCGCGGCCGCGGCCTATTGCCTCGATCACGCAGACAGCGGCTGATTCTCGGTTCCCGCTCTCCGTGGCGGGCGTGGAGAGCGCATATCCACCCAGTGGTATCGCCTACCGCGGCACAGTCGGCGACCGC
The DNA here is from genome assembly GCF_056629435.1 of Nocardia sp. TBRC8007. NCBI lineage: Bacteria > Bacillati > Actinomycetota > Actinomycetes > Mycobacteriales > Nocardiaceae > Nocardia > Nocardia sp. TBRC8007. The sequence continues at coordinate 137,893 of NZ_JBWSOR010000002.1, forward strand.
GGTAGACGTGATCCTTCCGAAGAGGGATGGTGTGCGACCGCGACAGGTTCGTGCTCACTGTCGTTCCCCGTCGTCACCTGGGGCACCACTAGTGCTACCGTTCCTCGAAACCGGTCGTATCGCCCCGTGGGGATTCCCAGCTTTCCACAACCACAGTCACGTGACCGGGCGCACCCCCTGAACGCAGCAGCTCCAACAGCCGTTCACACGCGGATCGCGGTCCTTCCGCGACTACGCGCACCCTGCCGTCTTTGGTGTTGGTCGCGCTGCCGACCAGCTCGAGTTCCAGTGCCCGCGAACGGGTCCACCAACGGAAACCCACGCCTTGGACCAGTCCGTGCACCCACGCGTTCAACCGAACAGACTCGTCCGTCAAGGGCTGCTCCTATGCTTCGAGTTCTCACCAGGTTCTCGTTCTTCAGGCGCTTCTTCACTCTTCGATGTCGAATGACAGGGTCACCCTTGTCCCTGCCTGCAGCGTCCGTCCCACTGTGCACACCTTGCCGATCGCGCGCTGCACGGTGACCAGTAATCTTTCGCGTGCTTCGTCGTCGAGTTCGCTGAGGTCGAGTTCGAACACTTCGTCTATCCGGGGGTAGACCTCGTTCTCCCGATCGGCGTCGCCGGAGACCCGGATAGTCGCGTCGAAGTCGTCTCCGAGTTTGCGCGACAGTGGGAAATCCGCGCTCAAGCCAGAGCAGGCGGCCAGGGCGATCTTCAGTAGTTCACCAGGAGTGAACGCACCGAGGACGTCTCGCGAACCGATCAAGACCTCGGCGCCACGGGAACTGCGGCCGGTATATGCCCTGGTTCCGGTGCGCTCGACCCACAACGTGGTGGGTTCCTGCGCGCTCGGTGTCTCGGTGGCGGTGGTAGCGGTCTGTTCAGCCATGGGCTCGATCCTGCCATTTCCCTCGCGCTCGGCTCGTGCCCCGGTGTTATGACGTCCGGCTACACCAGGATGGGTGGCCGGTGAACTACTCTTGGAAGCGGTAGCCCATGCGCGCTTCGGTGAGCAGGTGCTTCGGCCGGGACGGATCGTCTTCCAGCTTGCGCCGCAATTGTGCCAGGTATACGCGTAGATAGTGGGTCTCGGTGGCATAGGACGGACCCCACACCTCGCGCAGCAGCTCGCGTTGCCCTACCAGCTTGCCGCGATTGCGCACCAGCATCTCCAGCATGCCCCACTCAGTGGGGGTCAAGTGTACGGTCTTGCCGCGTTTGGTGACCTTCTTGGCGGCCAGGTCGACTGTGAACGATTCGGTTGTCACTACCGGAGCCGAAGAGTCGGCGTCGGTGGTGCCGCGGCGGACCGCGGCGCGTAGCCGCGCCATCAGTTCGTCCATGCCGAATGGTTTGGCGACATAGTCGTCGGCACCCGCGTCGAGCGCTTGAACTTTATCGGCGGAGTCGCTCCGAGCGGACAGCACGATCACTGGCGCCGAGGTCCAGCCGCGTAGCCCGGCGAGCACTTCGATGCCATCGATGTCGGGCAGCCCGAGGTCGAGGATCACGACGTCCGGATGCTGGTCGGCGGCTGCGTGCAGGGCTGCGCCACCGGTCGCCGCAGTGATCACTTCGTAGCCGCGGACCGACAGATTGATCCGCAACGCGCGCACGATTTGCTGTTCATCGTCAACGACGAGCACCTTTATCGGCGCCGTATCCAGCGTCTTCGTCACTATCGCCGCCTCCTGTGTCTTCGGGGGCCCCTTGCTCACCTGCACTTATCATCTCGGGTGCGTTTTCGGTGCCCGTGCCGAGCGCCTCGGCCGCGGGTAAATCGACCAGCATGGTCAATCCTCCTCCAGCTGTCGGCTCGGCCCGCACAATGCCGCCCATCGCCTGCACGAATCCGTGCACCACCGATAGCCCCAGCCCGACGCCGGCGGTATTGTCCCGGTCACCGAAACGCTGGAACGGCTCGAATAACCGCTCTTCCATGCCCTGCGGTACGCCAGGGCCGGAGTCGACCACGGCGATCACCGCGCGGTTACCAGCGCGCCTGGCGGTGACCGAGATCGATGCGCCGTCCGGCGCGTGCCGCAGCGCGTTGTCGAGAAGGTTGGCCAGGACTCGCTCCAACAGGCCGCTGTCGGCCCAGACCACGATGTCGCCGACCTCGACCCGGATCCGGGCTATGGAGGCGCGTCGCTGTCCGCGCGCACCCATCCCGACGCTCACCAGCGCACGGTGTACTGCTTCCTCCGCATACACTCGCTGTACCTGCGGTGTGACCACGCCGACCGCGAGTCGGGATGAGTCGAGCAGGTTGTCGACCAGCGCGGTGAGCTGGTCCACCGACTCTTCGATTGTCTCCAAGAGTTCGGTGATGTCTTCCGGGGAGAACTCGATGTCGTCGTCATCGCTGCACAGACTGGAGACCGCCGCTTTGGCTCCGGCCAAGGGGGTACGCAGGTCGTGGCTCACTGCGGAGAGCAGCGCTTGTCGTAAGCGGTTGGCCTCCTCCAACGCCGCGGCGGCGCTGGCCTCCTCGGCCAGACGAGTCTGCCGCACCAGCGCGACCGATTGATTGGCCACCGCGTTGAGTACTGGCCGGTCGGCCGCTGCGAGCGGGCGACCCGCGAGTAACAGTTTATGGTGGGAATCGCTCGCTTCTATCACGGTGCTCGCATCGGAGGGTCGGTGCGGTGGATCCGCACCGACCTCGGCCAGCACTTGCTCATTCGCCACCAGACTGACTGCGCGTTGCGCGAAGAACTCCTTGAGCTGCTCGAGTAGATTGGGTAGATCCGCGCCGTGCAGAATGGCGCCGGAGAACATAGTCAGCAGCTCAGCCTGCCGAGATGCCTGACGCGCCTGCGTGGTCCGTTTTGCGGCGAGATCGACCAGTTGCACTATCGAGACCCCGACAGTGAGCAGCACGATCAGGGTGATCCATTCGGTCAGCTCAGTGACCGCCAAGCTATAGCGCGGCGGCGCGATGAACCTTGTCAACAGGCCGGACAACAAAGCCGAGAACAGTGCGGGCACAATCCTGCCCAGCAGAGCCACTGCGACGACGCCGATCACGAACAGCGCGCTGATCGCGACGAGACCCATGATGTTGTCCAGGACCGTGACGCTGATCGCGAACACCAGGAGGGGGAGGAGGACCGCGGCGAGCCAGGCGATAGTGCGACGACGTGTGCCAGGGGCCATGCGCCGGGTAGCTCGTTGCGCGTATTCATGCGTCACTATGCGAACGTCGATCTCATCGGCGAGTCGCAGCACGGTGGAGCCGGTGCCCTCGGCGAGTATCCCCGCCCAGCGGGAGCGCCGCGATGCGCCGAGTACGAGCAGCGCGACGCTGGTCTCATGGGCGAAATCGAGCAATGCGGTGGGCACGTCATCACTGGTGATGGTGTGCAACGAGGCGCCGAATTCTGCCGCGAGCTCGCGCAGCCAGGTGAGGCGTTCGGCGGAGACACCGGCCAGATCATCGCTACGCACGACGTGGACGATCGCTAGCTCGGCGCCGGATTTTCCTGCGATCCGGCCTGCCCTGCGTACTACGGTCGCCGATTCAGGGCCACCGGTCACCGCCACCATGACACGTTCGCGTGCTTCCTTCGGTTCGGTACTCATGCGACTGGTCCGGCATTCCGCCAGCGCGACCTCGATCTGGCCTGCCAGCCATAGCAGGCTCAACTCCCGCAGCGCGGGGAGTTCTCTTCGCTGGGAGTAGGCACGCAGCCCCGCGGCCATTTTCTCGGCGGCGCTCATGCCCTCATGCGAGAGGGTGTGGCGCAGTGTTTCCGGGGTGATGTCGACCAGCTCCACACGGTTCGCGGCGCGCACCACAGCGTCCGGCACGGTCTCGCCGCGCCTGTTGCCGGTGATCTGAGCTACGACGTCGGTGAAACTTTCCAGCTGCTGAACTTCGAGCGTGGAGAACACATCAATGCCGGCGTCGAGCAGATCGTTTACGTCCTGCCAGCGCTTTTCGTGTTTGCTGCCGGGCAGATTGGTATATGCCAGGTCTTCGACCAGTACTATCGCGGGGGCTCGCCGCAGTATTGCCTCGGTATCGAGCTCGGTGGAGGTTGTGCCGCGATAATCGATCAGCTTCGAAGGTATGCGCTCGATGATTTCGAGCAGCCGAGCGGTCTCCTTGTCTTCGTGGGGCCCGGTAACCGCGGCCACCACGTCCTGGCCGAGCTGCAGCCATCGGTGCGCTTCGTGCAGCATGGCGTGGGTCTTGCCTGCTCCCGGCGCGGCACCGAGGTATATCCACAGCTGACCGCGTTCCATGACTTCCATCATTACGCGTCGTTCCCTCTCGGTGGAACAACTTCCGATAGACCTGGTGAGCTGCGCGGGGCGAGTGACGGTCCGGTGACAACGACCACTGCCGCTATCACGATTGCCTCACCTTTCCGGGCTGTATTCGGTATGCGGGCTCACCAGAGCACCACCGAACGCAGCACGTCGCCGGTACGGATCTTGTTCAAGGCCTGCTCCACGTGATCGATCCGGATGCGCTCGGTGACGAAACGGTCTAGCGGGAGTCTGCCCTGGCGATGTAGATCGATCAGGGTGGGGAAGTCGCGTTCCGGCAAACAGTCGCCGTACCAGGAAGACTTCAGAGCACCGCCGCGGGAGAACAGGTCGAGCAGCGGCAGCTCGATGAGCATGCCTGGAGTCGGCACGCCGACCAAGACGACTGTGCCGGCCAGGTCGCGGCCGTAGAATGCCTGCTTCCAGGTTTCCGGCCGTCCCACCGCGTCGATGACGACATCGGCACCCCAGCCGCCGGTATGTCGCTGGATCTGCTCGACGACATTCTCTGTGGCCGCGTCGACCGTGTGTGTGGCGCCGAACTCGGTAGCCCAGCCCAGTTTTCTGACATCCCGATCGATCGCGATGATGGTCTTGGCTCCGGCCAGCTGCGCCCCGGCGATCGCCGCGTCCCCTACTCCGCCGCAGCCGATCACCGCGACGGTGTCGCCGGGCGCTATCGCGCCGGTGTGCAGCGCCGCGCCGAGGCCTGCCATGACACCGCAGCCGAGTAGTCCGGCTACCGCCGGATCGGCTGCCGGGTCGACCTTGGTGCACTGCCGTTCGTGCACGAGTGTCTTATCGGCGAACGCGCCGATCCCCAGGGCCGGACTCAGCTCGGTACCATCGGCGAGGGTCATCGGCACGCTTGCGTTGTGACTGTCGAAGCAGTACCAGGGACGGCCGCGTCGGCACGCCCGGCACTCGCCGCAGGTTGCGCGCCAATTGAGGACTACGAAGTCGCCCTCCGCCACGTGCGTGACTTCGGCGCCGACGGCGTATACCACGCCTGCTGCCTCATGGCCGAGCAGGAAGGGGAAGTCGTCGGTGATCTCACCCTCTCGATAGTGCAGGTCGGTATGGCACACTCCGCAGGCCTGCATTCGTACCACCACATCGTGCGGTCCGGGATCGGGGATGATTACATCGACGAGTTCGACCGATGCCGCCCTGCTACGCGCTACGATCCCGTGCACTGTCTGCGACATCTGTGCCTCCTCGCGAATTCACCGGTGGCGTGGCCAGGGTCGCTCGGTGGGCCGAGCTCGAGCACCTGTCCGTATTGCTGTGCCAGATGCTCCGCACGCTACCGCTGGACTATTGACGGTCATGCTTTTCGGCAACAGAAAGAAGTACGTGTCGACACTCCGTTGCGGGTGATCGGCTCCCATCGATCCCAGCCTGCGGTGCGATGGGCGACTCGGCATCAGGCGTGCGCGTTGTACTGGGGGCCACGTGCGGTAAACAGCGGTATAAGGGCTGCTTGCAGTCATCAGCGCAGGCGGATACGGGGTTTCCTGGCTGGTTGCCACCCCTTCGATAACTATCGCAGCACGTGCGGTCCTGACGGAGTCTTGTGGTACGCGCCGGATACCATAACTGGTTGCCGAAGGCGCTGTCCGCGACCAGGCTGACCGGCAACCGGGAAGAATCGACGACCGAGCAGAGTACGGAAAGGTCGAATTTGCACCTGAAAAGTCTGACGTTGAAGGGTTTCAAGTCCTTCGCGTCCGCGACGACGCTGCGATTGGAGCCCGGCATCACCTGCGTGGTGGGACCTAATGGATCGGGTAAGTCGAATGTCGTCGACGCGCTCTCCTGGGTAATGGGCGAGCAAGGTGCGAAAGCGCTGCGGGGCGGCAAGATGCAGGATGTGATCTTCGCCGGTACCGCGGGGCGCGCGCCGCTCGGTCGGGCCGAAGTCACATTGACCATCGACAACTCCGACGGCGCACTGCCGATCGATTACACCGAGGTGTCCATCACCCGGCGTATGTTCCGTGACGGTGCGGGCGAGTACGAGATCAATGGCAATTCCTGTCGCCTGATGGATGTGCAGGAATTGCTCAGCGATTCCGGCATCGGTCGCGAGATGCACGTCATCGTAGGGCAGGGCAGGCTGTCGGCCATCCTGGAATCGCGTCCGGAGGATCGCCGCGCCTTTGTCGAAGAGGCCGCCGGTGTGCTCAAGCATCGCAAGCGCAAGGAAAAGGCGGTCCGCAAGCTCGAGGCGATGCAAGCGAACTTGGCTCGCCTCACCGACCTCACCACTGAGCTGCGCCGTCAGCTCAAGCCGTTGGGCAGGCAGGCTGAGGTAGCTCGCAGAGCAGCGACCGTGCAGGCCGACCTCCGTGATGCTCGGCTGCGGCTGGCCGCCGACGATCTCGTCACTCGCCGTCGCGAACTGGAAAGTCAACAGAGTAAAGAGGCATACGCCCGTGAGCAGCAGATCACGGTGCAATCGGAGCTGGATGCCGCCAATGCGGCGCTGGCTCAGCAGGAATTTCAGCTCTCACGGTTGACTCCGAGTGCGGAGGCCGCGGCACAGATCTGGTTTCAGCTCTCCGCGCTGGCCGAACGGGTCAACGCGACTATTCGCATCGCTGGTGACCGCGCGCGTCATCTGGCAGCCGCTGTCCCGGTCGGCACCGGGCGCGACCCCGAACAACTGGAGGCTGAGGCCGAGCGGGTCGCGGATGAGGAGGCCGAACTGCGGGAGTCGGTCGAGATCGCGGTCGAGACGTTGGAGGCGGCCAGAGACCAGCTGGCCGAACGCGAAATCGCGGCCAAGGCCGCGGAGCAGGCGCATTTGGCCGCAGTGCGAGCGGTCGCCGACCGGCGTGAGGGACTGGCCCGGCTGGCAGGCAAGGTCGACACTCTGCGTACCAGGGCTCAGTCGATGGACACGGAGATTGCCAGGCTTTCGGTCGCCATCGATGAGGTCGGTCACCGCGGGACAGCCGCACAGAACGAATTCGACAGTGGACAGGCCGAACTCGACGAACTGGAGGAAGGCGAGGCGGGTTTGGACGCACAGCATGAGCATGCGGTGCAGGCGCTGGAGCTGGCTGACCAACGTGTCGCTGAACTGCGTGCGCAGGATCGTGAGGCGAGCAAGCGGGTGGCGTCGTTGAGCGCGCGTATCGAGGCGCTCGGGATGAACCTGGCCCGCCGCGACGGGGGAGCCTGGCTGCTAGAGAACCGGGCAAAGGGCTCGTTCGGCCCACTTTCGGCGCTGTTGGGGGTGCGGGCCGGCTACGAGGCGGCGGTCGCCGCCGCGCTCGGTCCACTCGCCGATGCGGTCGCCGCCGACACCGGTGAGTCAGCCTACGCCGCGATCCGCGCGCTCAAGGAGGCTGATGTCGGGCGCGCTGCCGTGGTGTTCGGCACCGCGTCCACCGATCGACCGCAGCTCGATGCGTTGCCTGCGGATGCCCGCCTACTGCTCGATGTGATCGAGTGTTCCGACGCTGTGCGCGGTGCGATCGCCGCGCTTATGGTGGACATCGCGGTGGTGGACGACTTGCCCGCGGCCCGGGCGACTCTTGCGTCCTGCCCTGATATCCGCGTGGTCACTCGCGACGGTGATCTCGCGGGCAACGGCTGGTTGCTCGGCGGTTCCGATCGCGCGCCGAGCCGGCTGGAGGTCCAGGCCGATATCGATGCGGCCGAGGCCGAGCTGGTGCTGACCCAGCACCGCGCCGAGGAACTCGAAGCAGCGCTGTCCGGCGCGCTGGCCGAGCAGGCTGATCGCAAAAATGCCGTCGACCAGGCGTTACTAGCCTTGCATGAATCCGACCAGGCGTTGGTGGCGATCTATGAGCGGCTCGGCAGACTCGGTCAAAACGCCCGCACCGCGCATACCGAGCGCGAGCGGCTATCGATACAGCGCACCGAGGCCGAGGCGAGTAGAGGGGAGGCGCTGGCCTCCCTCGCCGAACTAGAAGATCGCCTTCGGCACGCAGAACACGAACAATCCGAGGTCGAAGCCGACAGTGCGGGTGCGGCAGGCGCTGAATCCGCGGGCTATGCACGCGAAGAGGCGGCAGCCGCGTTGGCAGAAGTACGGGCGATGGAGGTCGAGGCAAGGCTCGCCGTGCGCACTGCCGAAGAACGCGCGGAATCGGTGCGTGGCAAGGCGGATTCGCTGCGCCGCGCCGCCCGCGCTGAGCGGGACAGCCGTGCTCGCGCCGAGCGCGCCCAGGCCGCGCGGAAGCGGGCGGCCGAGGTGGCTGCTGCCGTAGCCGAGTCCGGTGGGCAGATCGCCGCCGAATTGGATGAGGTGATCGCCGCGGCCGATGCCCGCCGAGACGAGCTGGTACGCAGACGTTCCGAATGCGCTGCTCAGGTTGAGCAGATCAAGGAGCGCGTTCGTACGCTCATCTCGCAGCTGGCCCAGCTCACCGACGCGGTGCACCGCGACGAGGTGGCCAAGGCTCAGGCGGCGCTGCGCATCGAGCAGCTTCAGGCGACTATTGTCGAGCAGTTCGGTATCGCGCTCGATGATCTGATCGCCGAGTATGGTCCCGACGTTGCGGTACCCCCCTCGGCGTTGCAGTCGAGGGAGTACGAGCAGGCCAAGGAGCACGGTGAACAGGTCAGCGCTCCTGCCCCGATGCCCTATGATCGGCCGACCCAGGAGCGGCGCGCTAAACGCGCGGAGAAGGATCTCGCCACCCTGGGCAAGGTCAACCCCCTCGCGCTGGAAGAGTTCGCGGCGCTCGAAGAGCGCTACAACTTCCTGGCAACTCAACTGGAAGACGTCAAGAGCGCTCGCAAAGACCTGCTGGACGTAGTCGCCGAGGTCGATGCCCGCATCCTGCAGGTGTTCACCGATGCCTACGCCGATGTCGAGCGGGAGTTCGTCGAGGTGTTCGCGAAACTGTTTCCCGGTGGCGAAGGCAGGCTGTTACTCACCGACCCCTCCGATATGCTCACCACCGGTATCGAGGTGGAGGCCCGTCCGCCGGGAAAGAAAGTCAAGCGGCTGTCGTTGCTGTCCGGTGGGGAGAAATCACTCACGGCCGTCGCGCTCTTAGTGGCGATCTTCCGTGCTCGGCCCTCGCCATTCTATGTGATGGACGAGGTCGAGGCCGCGCTGGACGATACCAATCTGCGCCGCCTGATCGGGTTGTTCGAACAGTTACGGGAGAAAAGTCAGCTGATCGTCATCACGCATCAGAAACCGACGATGGAGATCGCCGACGCACTCTATGGGGTCAGCATGCGCGGTGACGGCATCACTCAAGTGATCTCGCAGCGGCTGCGCGGGGAGAATCCGACTCCGGCGGGCACGGCGGGCTGATCCGTCGGGTAGTCGATCCCCGGTATCTCTCGACCGTATGAACTCCGATAGGCCGCAGGTGCTCAGAGCAGGTCGCTGACATCATCCGGTACGTCGACGGCATACTTGCGCAGAACATCCATCGAGATCACCTCCAGGGCGTTCTCATGCGTGGCCGCGAGCACCACAGGCGCGGCGACACCGTCCTCGTGCGCGTGCAACCAGCGCACGGCCACCACGCACCACCGGTCACCCGGTTGCAAGCCGGGAAAGTTGTTCTCCAGGCGTGGCGTGCTCAGATCATTGCCGATGGACGCCTGATGTTCCAGAAACTCGGCCGTGACGACGGTACACACGGTATGGCTGCCCAGATCCTCCGGCCCGGTACTGCAGCAGCCGTCCCGGTAGAAGCCGGTGAGGGGATCGGTGCCGCACTCTTCTAGCGGCCCCCCAAGCACGTTTCGATCAGTCACGCCGCTGATCCTATTGTCACTTTGCGAGAAGTTCCGCAGGACAAGAAATCTCGCAGGCTGTGTCGGGGTTCTCGGCGCGGGATATCCGCTGTGCCACTGTTCGAGCTGGTGCTATCCGATCGCGCTCGGCGTGGCTCATGCCCGGTCCGTGCCGGTATATCTGCAAGGATGGTCCGCGTGAGTTCTGAAGTGTGGATTCTGATTGCCGCGGTCGCTGTATTGCTGCTGATGGTTCTGCTTGTCGCCGGTTTCATCCGGTACAAGCGTGGCCGCGTGTCGCTGGCTTCGCCCACACGGGAGAAAGAGGTGACCGATCGGTCCGGTGGCTATACCGCTTCCAGCGGTTTCAGCTTCAGCCATGGCGGCACCGCGACCGAACCGCAGCCCCTGGAGCGCACCGACACGGAAGGACAGCCACGCATCGGAGACGATGCCGCAGTACCGCGCGACGCGCCCAAGCGGGGCATTACCGATATCCCGCTACCGGAGACGGATGCTGTCGAGCAGCCTGTGGTATCCGGTGATACGGAGCCGACGAAAGCACCCGCCGAACCCGAATCCGCGACACGCCCTCCGGTAGCAGAGTCGGCTCCGTCGGCGCCGACCGACCGAGCGGAATCGCAGGTGGAACCGCCCACTGCCGACATCGCCGCTGCCGAAACCAGCACCGCCGTCACTGAGTTCGTCGCTCCGGATACTGTCGCTCCGGATACTACGGCGAGTGCGGAGACCGCGGCCGCGCTGGAAGAGATCGAGCCAACCGAGGGCCGCTTGGTCCGCTTGCGTGGACGGTTGTCCCGATCGCAGAACGCGGTAGGCAAAAGCCTACTCGGGCTGCTCGGCGGCGGTGATCTCGACGAGGACTCGTGGGAAGAGGTCGAAGACACCCTCGTTTTGGCCGATCTCGGTGCCGCGAGCACCGAGGCGGTGGTATCCCGTTTGCGCGCCGAGATGGCGGCTCGCAGCGTGCGTACCACCGATCAAGCGCGGGCCGTGCTGCGGGAGGTGCTCACCGAGCAGCTGCGGCCGGAACTGGATCGTTCGCTCCGCGCGCTGCCGCACCCGGATCATCCGTCGATCTTGTTGGTGGTCGGTGTGAACGGAACCGGGAAAACCACCACTACCGGTAAACTCGCCCGTGTGCTCGTCGCAGACGGTCGGCGGGTGCTGTTGGGCGCAGCCGACACCTTCCGGGCCGCGGCCGCCGACCAGTTGCAGACGTGGGGAGAGCGGGTGGGTGCCGAGACCGTCCGCGGTCGTGAAGGTGCCGACCCGGCGGCGGTGGCGTTCGACGCGGTGGCCGCGGGTATCGATCGGGGAGTCGACACAGTGCTGATCGACACCGCGGGCAGGCTACACACCAAAACCGGCTTGATGGACGAGCTGGGCAAAGTCAAGCGAGTCGTAGAGAAGAAGGCCGCCGTCGATGAAGTGTTGTTGGTCCTGGATGCCACGGTCGGGCAGAACGGGTTGACCCAGGCGCGAGTATTCGCCGAGGTGGTCGATATCACTGGTGTCGCGCTTACCAAGCTGGATGGTACGGCCAAAGGTGGGATCGTCTTCCAGGTACAGCATGAGCTGGGGGTGCCGGTGAAACTGGTCGGCCTCGGTGAGGGCGCCGACGACCTCGCCCCTTTCGAGCCCGGCGCGTTCGTGGACGCGCTGCTGGGTTGAGCTCTCTCAGGGGTGCGTGGTCCCAAGAGTGCGCGGTCCAAGGGATCGTGACCTGAGGCTTATGTCGCGGGCCGCATACTTTGGGTGTTCACCATATGGAAACGCTGTTCACGGTGTTGTCCGGACACCGGCTCACTGCACCGGAAAACATCCAGCGCACTTTGTGAAACGTGGTGGCAACACAGCCATGTCATCCGTTCACTCAGGTGAAACACCGTAGCTCTACGGATGAAACACCGAATAAGCACCCTTCTCTGCAGGTCCATTCGCCGGAACCGACTGGGCCCAAGATGAGGAGGACATAAGTGGAATACCCGTTTACCGGTGTACCGGACACCGGTGATACCGCATGGATGCTGGTGAGCGCAGCATTTGTTTTGTTGATGACTCCCGGTCTGGCCTTCTTCTACGGCGGCATGGTCCGGTCGAAGAACGTACTCAATATGCTCATGATGAGCATCAGCGCCATGGGCCTGGTCGGAGTGTTGTGGGCGCTGTACGGCTACTCGATCGCATTCGGTGACAACACCTTCGGCTTGATCGGCGACCCCACGCAGTTCTTCGGTCTCAAAGGCTTGATCAGCGGCTCGGAAGAGGTTCCGCTCGCGGGCACGATACCGGCGACGGTTTTCGTCGCCTTCCAGATGATGTTCGCCATCATCACGGTAGCCCTCATCTCGGGAGCGGTCGCCGACCGCTTGAAGTTCAGCGCATGGCTGTTGTTCGCGGGCATCTGGGCCACGGTGGTCTACTTCCCGGTGGCGCACTGGGTGTTCGACTTCAATGCGACCGACCCCGAAAACGAGGACGTCATCGTCCACGAAGGCGGCTGGATCGCCAATAAGCTCGAAGCGATCGACTTCGCCGGTGGTACGGCGGTGCACATCAACGCCGGTGCCGCCGCGCTGGCGCTGGTGCTGGTGCTCGGTAGGCGCAAGGGCTGGCCCGCCACTCCGTTTCGGCCGCACAATCTGCCGTTCGTCATGCTCGGCGCCGGTCTGCTGTGGTTCGGCTGGTTCGGGTTCAACGCCGGCTCCGCTCTCGGCTCCAATGGCCTGGCTGGTTCGGCTTTCATCATCACTTCCGTCGCGACCAGCGCCGCGATGCTGGCGTGGTTGCTGGTAGAGAAGCTACGTGACGGTAAGGCCACTTCGCTCGGCGCCGCTTCCGGCATCGTGGCGGGCCTGGTCGCGATCACTCCGTCCTGTTCATCAGTGAACGTGCTCGGCGCGCTCGCCATCGGCGTGATCTCCGGTGCGCTGTGCGCACTCGCGGTCGGCCTCAAGTTCAAGTTCGGTTTCGACGACTCGCTCGATGTGGTCGGCGTACACCTGGTCGGCGGTATCGTCGGTACGGTGCTGGTCGGTTTCGTCGCGGCGCCCGAGATGGGTGCCGGTGTCGCCGGACTGTTCTACGGCGGAGGATTCGATCAGTTGTGGCGGCAGATAGCGGGTGCCGCTGTGGTGCTTGCCTTCTCCTTCATCGCAACGTTGATCATTGCCTATATCGTGAAGTTCACCATAGGGCTGCGCGCGAGCGAAGAAGCCGAGTCGGTTGGCCTGGATGAGTCCGAGCACGCGGAAACCGCCTACGACTTCGCCGCTGTGGGTAGCACGGCACGTTCCGCCGTCAAGGAGGCATGACGAATATGAAACTGATCACCGCAATCGTCAAACCGTTTACGCTCGAGGATGTCAAGGCCGGGCTCGAGCAGGCGGGTGTGCTGGGCATGACTGTCAGCGAGGTGCAGGGGTACGGCAGGCAGAAGGGGCACACCGAGGTGTACCGCGGCGCCGAGTACTCGGTCGACTTCGTGCCCAAGGTCCGCGTCGAGATAGTGGTGGACGACGCGTCCGTCGACAAGGTCGTCGAGGTAATCGTGGAGGCCTCCCGCACTGGAAAGATCGGTGACGGCAAGGTCTGGGTCACCCCAGTGGATTCGATCGTTCGGGTGCGGACCGGCGAACGCGGTACCGACGCGCTGTAACGAATATCGAGTCGAGCGGTGGCCCCGCTCCCACCGGCGTGCCGGTCGGGGCGGGGTCGCGCGCATGAAATGGGTGGTGGTCTGTGGGTAGGCGGAACGAGCGAGACAGTGATCCGAGGAGGACTGCGGCAGCGGACAAGGAAGTCAAAGGGGCCGCCGACCTGGTCCGTGCCCGAACTCAGCTGCTGGAAGGTGGCCTGCCGCGTAGCCCTCGGCTGGATGTCGAATCGCTGCGCCGCGCTCTGGTCGACCTGTACGAATTCTGGCTCGCCGGCAAGGGCGCCGAACTCGGCATCACCGCCGATAGCGGGCTGGCTGTGATGGCCGTCGGTGGGCTCGGCCGCAGTGAGATGTTGCCCTACTCGGACCTGGATCTGGTGTTGGTGCATGCCGACGTCGATCCGGTCCGGGTGGCCGAGGTCGCCGATCGGCTGTGGTATCCGCTCTGGGACGCACATATCAAACTCGACCACAGCGTACGAACGGTGCCGCAAGCGGTCCGGGTGGCTTCCGCAGATCTCATCGCCGCCCTCGGCATGCTGGAGGCCAGGCATATCGTCGGTGACCAGGAGTTGAGCAATCTGCTGATCAGTGGGGTACGCCGGGAATGGCGCACCGGAATCAGCAACCGCTTCGATGAGCTCGTCGCACAGGCGCTGGCTCGATGGGAGCGCAGTGGTGAGATCGCGCATCGGGCCGAGCCCGACCTGAAGAACGGGCGCGGTGGACTACGCGACATCCAGTTGCTCGAAGCGCTGGCCATCGCTCAGCTGACCGACGCCATGCCGGGATTGGGGCCGGATGTGCCCGGAGGCGGATTGCGCCAGGCGCATCGGCGTTTGCTGGACGTGCGCACCGAACTGCATCGGGTGGCAGGCCGCGCCCGGGACCAGTTGCGTGCGCAGGACGCTGATGAGATCGGCGCGGCTCTGCGCCTCGGTGACCGGTTCGATCTGGCTCGTACACTGAGCGATTCGGCGCGAACAGTGAGCTATTCGGTAGAAGTCGGGCTACGTACTGCGGCCAATGCGCTTCCACGCCGGGGATTGGCCCGGCTTCGCCGGATGCCGGTGCGCCGACCACTCGATGAGGGGGTGGTCGAGCACGCGGGCGAAGTCGTATTGGCTCGGGACGCGCGCCCACAGCGCGACCCCGGACTGGTACTGCGGGTGGCGGCAGCTTCGGCGCAGACCGGGCTGCCGATGTCGGCCACCACCCTGAACCGGCTTTCGGAGAACGCGCCGGAGTTGCGCGAGCCATGGCCCAAAGACGCCCTCAAAGATCTATTGGTTCTTCTGGACGCCGGTCGCGGCACCATTGAAACGATCGAGGCACTGGATCGTACCGGCTTGTGGGGCAGGCTGTTTCCGGAATGGGGCGCCGTGCGTGACCTGCCACCACGTGATGTCCTGCACACGTGGACCGTCGATCGTCATCTTATGGAGACGGTTGCGTACGCCGGTGCGATCAGTACCCGCGTAGCCCGTCCGGACCTGCTCGCGCTCGGCGCGCTGCTTCACGACATCGGCAAGGGGCGCGCAGGCGACCACAGCGCCATCGGTGCCGAGCTGGCCACCCATATCGGTCGACGCCTCGGGCTGCAGCCATCTGATGTGCGGACTCTCAGTGCGATCGTCCGCCACCATCTCTTGCTGCCGGACATCGCGACCAGACGTGATCTATCCGATCCAGCGACGGTGCGGTACGTGGTGGAGACACTCGACGGCGATCCACAGCTGCTGGAACTCTTGCACACTTTGGCCGAGGCGGATTCTCTGGCCACTGGTCCCGGGGTGTGGGGAGACTGGAAGGCTTCGCTGATCCGTGAGCTGGTCCGGCGCTGCAGGCTGGTCATGGCGGGCGATCAGCTGCCCGCGCCGGAGCCGGTCGCACCGGAATTGATCGAGCGGGCCAGGGCAGGCGGAGTGCACGTCACGCTGGAGCCAGGCGAGAGCAAACACACTTATGCGGTTACCGTCATAGCGCCTGACGGCCCGAGGCTGCTTTCCGCCGCGGCGGGTGTACTCGCACTGCACTCGCTACGGGTGTTGTCGGCGACGCTCGGTGTCGAAGGCGCTTCCGCCGTGAATACTTTCGTGGTCGCTCCCACGTTCGGTGACCCGCCGGACCCCGGCTTGTTGCGGCAGGAACTGGTCCGCGCCGTAGTAGGGGATCTGGATGTGTCCGCGGCGCTGGTCAGACGGGAGCAAGCGGCGATCGAGGCAGGCTCGAACCGGTACGCGCAGGCCTGGCCTCGGGTGATCTGGTCGGATGTCTCAGTGCCGGGCCAAGTGATCCTGGAGCTGCGCGCCGAGGACCGGATCGGTTTGCTGAGCCGGTTGGCCGCCGCGCTGGCCGATTGCGGAGCCGACGTTCGCTGGGCCAAGGTACTCACTATGGGGTCTGCGGTGGTCGACAGTTTTTGCCTCGAGCTGGGTGCCGAGGACGGTCCGGTGCGCCGGGAAACGATTGAGGAGGCCATTCTCGCAGTAGTTCCCAAGCCTGTTCCGAAGCCGGCGGCGAAGGCTGAGTAGCGCTCGGATACTGGTGATGGCATGCGTTTTCGTGTGGTAGCCAATATGTTGCGAAATATTTGCTATCGCTGAGTTCCATGCGGCGGATCGCCCTCTACGATCTAGAATGTCTGGCTATCGCGAGCGCGAGGGAGCGGGTCGGTGGCAATTGAAGTAGTTTCGGCGTCGACCATGACAAGTGACGAGACTACGCATATGGCGCGCTGTGTCGGCGGTGACCGCTGGGTGGTCTCTTGGCTGCCAGGGCGTACCGTGACGGGGCAACAGGCGGTGACCGCGATGACGATCGCTTCCATGGTCGCCGCTGAGCCTATTCCGAGCATGGCGGAATGGGCAGTCCTCGATCACCTGGCGCTCGAACTGGGGCTGACCGCCAATGAGGCGGTCTCCATGGTGGCCGCAGAAAACCACGATTACCGCAAAACGGTCAAACCACGCCGCGATGTGTTCGACGAGTAGGCGTGCTCCTTCTGGAAGGGCGTACCGCCTGCGCGATCGGCTGGGCGATCCCATTACTCTGGGAGAGAATGTGACGTCCCCCGAGATCAGGAGCGCGATCGGTGTTCGAATCCCTGTCCGACCGGCTTGCCGGTGCCCTCAAGGACCTGCGCGGTAAGGGGCGTCTGTCACCGGCTGACATCGATGCCACCTGCCGTGAGATCCGCCTTGCTCTGCTCGAGGCCGATGTCGCACTGCCCGTGGTGCGAGGCTTCATCAGCCGGATCAAGGAGCGCGCCAAGGGGGCAGAGGTCTCTGCGGCACTGAATCCGGCCCAGCAGGTCGTGAAGATCGTCAACGAGGAGCTCGTCGGCATCCTCGGTGGTGAGACCAGGCGCCTGCACCTGGCCAAGAAACCGCCGACGGTGATCATGCTCGCCGGTCTGCAGGGTTCCGGTAAGACGACACTCGCGGGCAAGCTGGCGAAACATCTGAAGGAGCAGGGACATCAGCCGCTACTGGTGGCCTGCGACCTCCAGCGACCAGGTGCCGTCACTCAGTTGCAGGTGGTCGGCGAGCGCGCGGGCGTGCCTGTCCACGCGCCACACCCCGGCACCTCCGTCGGCGGTGGTGAGAATCCGCTGGGTATCTCGGCCGCCGATCCGGTGAATGTGGCGGACGGCGGTGTCGAGGAAGCGCGACAGAAACAGTACGACGTCGTCATCGTCGACACTGCGGGCCGTCTCGGTATCGACGAAGAGCTCATGCGGCAGGCTGCGGGCATCCGTGACGCCGTGCAGCCGGACGAGACCTTGTTCGTGCTGGACGCGATGATCGGTCAGGACGCGGTCGCCACAGCCGAGGCATTTCGTGACGGTGTCGGCTTCACCGGTGTGGTGCTCACCAAGCTCGACGGCGACGCCAGGGGCGGTGCGGCACTGAGTGTCCGCGAGGTCACCGGTGTGCCGATTCTGTTCGCTTCCACTGGCGAGAAGCTGGAGGACTTCGACGTCTTCCATCCGGACCGGATGGCCAGCCGTATTCTCGGTATGGGTGATGTGCTCACCCTGATCGAGCAAGCCGAGCAGGTCTACGACGCCGAGCAGGCCGAGGAGGCCGCGCGCAAGATCGGCAGCGGCGAACTCACCCTTGAAGACTTCCTCGATCAGATGCTGGCCATCCGCAAGATGGGTCCGATCGGCAACCTGCTCGGTATGCTGCCGGGCGCGGGGCAGATGAAGGACGCCATCGCCCAGGTCGATGACAGGCAACTCGACCGAGTGCAGGCGATCATCCGTGGGATGACTCCGGCCGAGCGGGATAACCCCAAGATCATCAACGCCTCTCGTCGCCTGCGTATCGCCAACGGCTCTGGCGTCCAGGTCTCCGAGGTCAACCAGCTGGTCGACCGCTTCTTCGAGGCCAAGAAGATGATGGCGATGATGGGCAGGCAGATGGGGTTGCCCGGTTCCCGCCGACGTAACACGAAGAAGGGCAAAAAAGGTAAGAAGGGTGGCCGTGGGCCGACTCCGCCGAAGGTGCGTGGTGGTTTTCCGGCTATGGGCGGGATGCCTGCCGGGATGCCCGATCTCTCCAGCATGCCCAACGGTCTCAACCAGCTGCCTCCTGGATTGGAAGGTTTCGATCTGTCGGAGCTGGTCAATCGCAACCAGCCTAAGAAAGACAGCTGACCGACCGAGGCTGTCCTGAGCCGGGGCTGTATCGGTAACGGCTCTGGCCGCACTTCCTGTAGCGGTTGATACCAGGTCGTAGGATGCGATGCCGGGGGATTCGGCGTGGTCCAGTCGCTTTCGGTCCGACCTCGGCCCGGCATTCGCTTCGGGTGGACACTGCTTTATCGACCGCTCGCGTTGGCTCGTGCCATAGATTTCACGGCCCGCCGTTTGGATCGCCGCGAGTAGATCCCGGCGGATAGCCTGCCGCACCAGATTTCGGCTCTACAACGCGAAATCCAGCGAAAACTGCTATGGATCGTCGTCGGAGATCAGTGCATATGACTTGTTGAACCACATACCGGACAACTTGGTCAGCTGACCGGGAATTATGTTGGCGGACAACGTGTCCCAGATGCTCTCACAGAATTTCGCTAGCCATCCGCACGCCGTCTCGCGGTCCGGTTTCCGGTCGTCGTCGCCATGCGTCCGGGAATCCGTCGGAATCGTTCAGAAGGCGGAATGTATATGACAGGAATATTAACTGTGTATAAACAAAAAATTACATTAATGATTTCTCGGACTTGAACAGGGGAAATGGAATAAATCGAGCATGTGCTCGCAAGTCATATAAGGACGGCCGTGCTCGATTGTTTAGCCGTGCTGGATTGTTTCTCGAAAAAGGTCGCCGATTGTGTGCTGGCCGAGTGCACGTGCACTGAATTGGTGGCAGATGTGCTTCGTATGGTGGTGCGGAGTCCATCTTTCCTGTGTGCGGAGGCGATCTTCCGCGACGATTGCGGCTCGCCGTACCTACTGATGGAATTCGCTTCCATAACTGAGGATTTGGGTGTTCGGCATCTGGCAGGGCGCGCAGCTACTCGCTTCGGTAACGCCTGGGCGGAATCGTTCGATGGTGCCCTGGATAATGCGCGTGCCAACTGCACAGAGTATCCCACATATGAGCATATGGGGAAAGGATTGATCGGCTATGTCGAGTTGTGGCGCAGCCGGATTCGAATACATTCCGGAATTGACTGTCGGATGTCGAACGAGGTAGAGTCCGAGTGACTCGGACAGAGTACAGCAGCCTGAGAAAACCAAAACTTTGCTGTCCGAAATATTTCCGACCCCCCAGCTCGGAGTTCGTCGGAAATTTAGTCATGGGCCACGTCCGTCGTTGCGCGCGAGCCCTTCGTCCCATGCCGCATGAATGCGGCGAACCCAGCTAGGGGGGTAGACCCGATGCTTGACAGGGTTAACGCCAATGGCCATTTGCGGGAAACCGTTACTCCGACTGAGATCTCGCAGTCTTTCGACGTATTGCTCGTAGAGAATGACGACGAGCATGTCGGCATCTTGAGTCGGGAGTTGCAGCGGCACGGTTACTCCGTGACCGCCGTCAAAACCGCGACCGAGGCGTTGCGCACTCACGACGAGGCCTCGATCGTCTTGCTCGACCTGGAATTACCGGATCTCGACGGCATCGAGGTCTGTCGTGCGATCCGATCCTCCAGCGACGTGCCGCTGATCGCGGTGACCATGCGCGAGAGCGAGCTCGACATGGTTCTCGGCTTCCAAGCGGGCCTCGACGACTACGTCGTCAAGCCGTACCGGTTTCGTGAGCTCCTGGTGCGAATGGAGGCAGTGATGCGTCGCACCCTGCCCGCAAAGGAAGCGCTGCACCGAGTGATCGTGCACGGGCCCCTGCGTATCGACTCCGCCACCCGTGAGGTCCATCTCGACGATCATCCGGTCTCCGTAACCCCTAAGGAATTCGACCTGCTTTACCTGCTCGCCTCGGCACAGGGGCGGGTGATGCCGCGTAAGCAGATCATGCGCCGGGTATGGGGCGACTGCTGGTCGCGCCGGACCCTTGACACCCACGTGAGCAGCCTGCGTAACAAACTCGGTGGTGCCGACTGGATAGTGACCGTGCGCGGCATCGGCTTCCGGATCGGCGAGGCTTGACGTCTTCATCCCGGCTTCCGGATTCAACAGTCGTGCGGCGGCGAACGATACCGCCGCACCGACCTTTTCGCGGGCGATGTGAGATCAGGAAGTAGTGGCCTTCTCGGCGGACCGCGGCGTGGCCGCTTCCAGATTGTCCAGCATCTTGCCAAGTGTGTGCAAGACGGTGGCATAGTCCTCGGAAGACACCCCGTGAGAAACGATTTCGGCGGTGCGTGCCTGCGTGCGGCCCATCTGTTCGAGCAATTCGCGGCCTGCGTCGGTGATCTGCATAGCGGTGGCTTCGGTATCCACCGGAACGAGGAGCAGCCAGCCGTTGTCGGTCAGCGACACGAACAGTTCCTCGATCTGATCAGGCGTGTAGAAGGCGGTGGCCTCCTCGGCGAACCTTTCGCGGGTCAGATCTGGTTCATTCTGCGCGGTACGTAGTGCCTGCCAGTGACCGCGGCTGACGCCGTGGGCTTCGCGCAGCACACCATCGACGTAGCGGTGCAGGGCATTGTCGAGTGATTTGATCAGATAGCCGAGCGGCTGCTGAGAGTTCATGCGGGGTTTTCCTCTCCCATGGGGCTCGATGTGGTTGTTACGCTGTGCTTTTCCAGTTCATTGTCTGCTTCGATCCCCCCGGCGGCAGCAGTCTCGTCGGTGCCGCGGATGAGCCACGGGATGGCCACAGCCAGTATCGCCATGGCGACTGCGGCGCCGGTCGCAGCGACGGTCAGCCCCGAGGTGAAGGCATCATTGGCATGTGTGAGCAGATCGTCGCGCAGCTGTTCGGGCAGGGACGCGGCCGTTTCGCGCGCGCCGGCAAGGGATTCGCGCGCGGCGGCCGGTATGTCGCCCGCGTCGTCGAGTTCGGAACGGTATACGGCGGCGCCGAGCGAGCCCATGAACGCGATGCCGAGCGCGCCGCCGAATTCGGATCCAGTCTCCTGCACGGCGGATGTCGCGCCTGCTTGTTCGGGTGTCGCGGCGGTGATGATGGCGTCGGTGGCCAAGGTCATGACGGTGGTCACGCCTGCGGCCAGAACGACGCCGCCCGCCACGATGATCAAGGCACCATCCGAGGACGGGGTGAGTGCGATGACGACGAGCCCGGTTGCGGCGGTAGTGAATCCGATGGCGATTGCGGCCGCCGTTCCGGTCTTGGCGCGTAGTTGCGGTGCGAGCATCGATCCAGCCATGGCGGCGATGGTCATGGGGATCATCCACAGCGCCGCGGTAAGCGGCGACTGGCCGATGACGAGTTGCAGGTATTGGGCCAGGTACATATTGGGCCCGAGCAGCGCCATGATACCGAGTGTGATCGCGGCCAGTGCCCCGAGGATGCGGCGGTTGCGTAGTAGTGAAGTGTCGATGAGCGGATGGGCCGCGGTGCGCAGTCGCAGCATGAACAGTGTCGCGCCGACGACGCCGATGACGGTCGCCAGGGATGCCCGTGCATCCCAACCGGTGATCTCGGCGGCGTGTTTGACTGCGTACACCAGCGGCAGGACCGCCACCATGGATAGCGCCGCGCCGGGCAGATCGAACCGGGCACCGGAGCGGTCGCGGTGCTCGGGGACCAGAGCCGGGGCCGCGATCAGCAGGATGATCAAGACCGGCACATTGATCAGGAATACCGTGCCCCAGCTGAAATAGTTCAGCAGTGCGCCACCGATTATCGGGCCGAGGGCGCCGCCACCGGCGAAGGCCGCGGTCCACACGCCTATCGCCTTGGCGCGTTCATCGGGATCGTCGAACATATTGCGGATCAACGACAGTGTCGACGGCATCAACGTAGCCCCGCCCAAGCCCATGAGAGCTCGTGCGACGATGAGCATTTCCGGGCTGGCAGAGAAGGCGGCGAGCACCGATGCGGCGCCGAAGATCGTCGCGCCGATCAGCAGGATCAACCTGCGTCCGAATCGGTCGCCCAGGTTGCCCATCGTGATCAAAAGGCCCGCGAGGACGAATCCGTAGATGTCGAGAATCCACAGCATTTGACTGCTGGTGGGAGCCAGATCGGCACTGATCGCCGGGATCGCCAGATACAGCACCGAGAAGTCCATCGAGGTCAGCAGTACTGGCAACACCAGCACGGCGAGCGCAACCCACCGGGCCGGATGTCCGGCGCCGGTGGTCGGCGCGGATCCGTTCATGGGATACTCCTTTGTCTGGTATGTGCACTCCGTACAGTAAACGGAGACTGTATTCGATTATTATATGGAGACTGCATCCGGATAGGTCAAGGGAAGGAAACGCTGTGGCCACATCCACCGGGAAGTCCCTGCGCGCCGACGCCGCGCGCAACCGAGCGGCGGTGGTCGCCGCCGCGCGTGCCGCCTTCTCCGGCAAGGGAGTCGAGGCTCCGCTCGATGACATCGCTCGCGCGGCAGGTGTCAGTCCCGGAACGCTGTATCGTCATTTCCCGGCCCGTTCCGATCTGGTGGCCGCCGCGGTCGCCGACCACGTCGCGGAATTGCACGCCGACGCTCACCGCCTGTATGCGGCCGACGATCCGGTTGATGCGCTGTCGCAATGGATCCGGCTGCTCTCGGACTACGCGGGTATCTATGCGGGTCTGCCGGACACCGTGCTGGCCGCTGGGCCGGACAGCGAAGGACCGCTGTCCCATATCTGCCGCAGCCTGGAAACGCTCACCGAATCAATTGTGGCGCGGGCACGGGGACGGGTGCGCGCTGAGGTCGACGGCGCTGACGTATTCGTTCTCGCCAACGCGTTGGCCTGGGCCGATGGTCATGATCCCGAGCGCAATCGCAGCGAGGCCAGGCTTGCTGTCCTGATCCGCGGGATCATCGACTGAAGTCGCGCCACAGCGCCTGCCCGGTCGCCCACAGCGGTGTCGCTAATAGTTCGCGGGTGTCGCGCGGTAGCCCGGTGCCAGGAATACCCGGGTGCCAGGAATACCCCGGTGCCAGGAATACCTCAGCGCCGGGGATCGCGGTCGAGCAGATCTCCGGCGCCGTCGCGGCGGTGCGTTCGGCTCACAGCCGGTTCAGGACCGAGCGCAGGGCTGCGATGACCCGATCCTGCTCGGTCTCCGACAGGGACGGGTACATGGGCAGCGAGAAGATCTCCCCGGCTAGTTTCTCGGTGACAGGCAGGTCGCCCTCTCTGTAGCCGAGGTGGGCGAACCCGCTCATCGTGTGCACCGGCCACGGGTAGCTGATGTTGAGATGGATATCGAATGCGCGTAGTGCTTCGATGATCGCGTCCCGCTGCGGATGGCGCACCACATAGACGTAGTACACATGGGTGTTGCCCGCATTGGTGCGCGGCAGCCGAAAACCGCCGGGCCGCTCTAGGTCGGAGAGCTGCTCGACGTAGCGTTGGGCGACTGCATTGCGCCCGGCGATGTACTGGTCCAGGCGGGTCAGCTTGCGCCGCAGAATCTCGGCCTGCACTTCGTCGAGACGGGAATTGTGGCCGGGACTGCGCACGACGTAATAAACCTTGTCCATCCCGTAGTAGCGCAACTGCTTGAGATTGCGGTCGATTCGTTCATCGGCGGTGATGACGGCACCACCGTCGCCATAGGCGCCGAGCACCTTGGTCGGGTAGAAGGAGAACGCCGCCGCCGCGGACATTGTGCCGGCGAGTTCGCCGTGTTGGCGGGCACCGTGAGACTGGGCGCAGTCCTCGAATAGCAGCAGGCCGTATTTGTCCGCGAGTGCGCGCAGCGGTGCCATGTCGGCGCATTGACCGTAGAGGTGCACTGGGAGAATAGCTTTGGTCCGTGGTGTGATGGCGGCCTCGACCAAGTCGGGGTCCATGAGGAAATCGTCCTCGCGTACGTCGACGAACACCGGGACCGCGCCGGCGCCGACGATGGCCACGATGGTCGGCGCGGCGGTATTAGAGACGGTGATGACCTCGTCACCGGGTTCGATACCGATTGCCTCCAACCCGAGTTTGATGGCATTGGTCCCGTTGTCGACTCCAGTGCAGTGCGCTAGATCGTGATAAGCGGCGAACTCGCGCTCGAATCCGCTGACACTCTCCCCGAGCACCAGCCGTCCCGATTCGAAAACAGTCTGTACTGCGGCGAGTATGTCGTCTTTCTCTTTGGCGTATTCGGCGAGGTAATCCCATACGTAGGTACTCATATGATGGCTCCTGTCGGGTCAGTGGATCGGAAGGGGAGGGGTGGTCTGTGACGGCGCGGGGGACTCGCGCAGCGGCACCCACCATTGGCGATTCGACCGGTACCAGGCGACGGTCTCGGCCAGGCCGTCGTCGAAAGCGATTGTGGGCGACCATCCGAGCTCTTCGCGGATTCTGTTGTCGTCCACCGAATAACGGCGATCGTGGCCGAGGCGGTCAGCGACGTAGCGGATCATCGACGGCCCGTGGCCGCAGAGTTCCAGGATTCGTTCAGTGAGCCCCAGGTTCGACATCGCCTGTCCGCCGATATTGTAGATCGCTCCGGCCTGCCCACCCTCCAGTACGAGATCGATAGCGCGGCAGTGATCGTCGACGTGTAACCATTCGCGGGTGTTGCCTCCGTCGCCGTAGAGGGGAACGGGGATGCCTTCGAGCAGATTGGTGACGAATCGAGGGATCAATTTCTCCGGGTGTTGATGTGGGCCGTAATTATTCGAACAACGCGTGATCGAGATGTTCAGTCCGTGCGTGCGCGAGTAGGCGCGTGCGATCAGGTCCGAACCCGCCTTGGAGGCCGCGTACGGCGAATTCGGTAGCAGTGGAGAGCTTTCGGTCCACGAGCCGTCGTCGATCGTTCCGTACACTTCGTCGGTGGATACGTGCACGACCTTGCGTACGCGGCGGGTGACAGCGGCCTCCAGCAGGACTTGGGTGCCGAGCACATTCGTGCGCACGAAGGCAGCGCCCGAGCCGACCGATCGGTCGACGTGGGATTCCGCCGCGAAATGGACGACTGCATCGCAGTCGGAGACCAGGGCCTCGACTGTGGGACGATCACAAATGTCGCCGTGCACGAACGTCAGTCGTCTATGGTCGGCGGGCAGATTCGCGCGGTTGCCCGCGTAGGTCAGCGCGTCGAGAACCGTGACCTCGGTGCCTGCGGCCAGTCTGCGGCGGACGTAGTGCGAACCGATGAAACCCGCCGCGCCCGTGACGAGAATTCTCATCGATGACTCCTCGCCGGGTCCGTAGCGAAGCTGTACATGAGCCGACTCCTTTCGTCGTGTCGAGTCACAGGGCGCTCGCGACGTCCATGACGTAGCGGCCGTAGGGTGATGTACCGAGCTGATGTCCGAGCTGGTGGCAGGTTTCCGGATCGATATAGCCCATGCGCAGGGCGATCTCTTCGATGCATGCGATCCGTACGCCCTGGCGTCGTTCCAGGATCTCCACGTACTGGCCCGCCTCGATCAGGCTCTCGTGGGTTCCGGTGTCGAGCCAGACGAAACCGCGGCCGAGCTGGACCAGTTCCGCGCGTCGCTGGGCGATATAGGCGCGGTTGATATCGGTGATCTCCAGTTCTCCGCGTGCCGACGGCTGGAGTTCCTTGGCGATATCGACGACATCGTTGGAATAGACGTAGAGACCGGTTATCGCGAGATTCGACCGTGGATTCTCCGGCTTTTCCTGGATGTCGACGAGTTCATTCGCACCGCTGATCTCAGCGACACCATAGCGTTGGGGGTTGTGCACCGGATATCCGAACAGGACGCATCCGTCGACTTCCTTGATCGCGCGCTGCAGCATCAGGCTGAAACCAGGGCCGTGAAAAATATTATCGCCGAGGATGAGCATGACGGAGTCGTCGCCGATATGGTGTTGTGATATCAGGAATGCGTCGGCCAGGCCACGCGGTTCGGCTTGTTCGGCATAGCTCAAAGACAATCCGATCGCAGAGCCGTCGCCGAGTAGGTGCTGGAATGCGGGCAGGTCGCGCGGCGTGGAAATGATCACGATATCAGTGATGCCCGCCAGCATCAGGACCGACAACGGATAATAGATCATCGGTTTGTCGTAGACGGGTAGTAGTTGTTTGGATACTCCGAGGGTGATCGGATAGAGCCGGGTTCCGTGTCCTCCGGCCAGGATGATGCCTTTCACGATGCCGCTCCTACGGTATTGCTGCGAACGTTCCTATCGGTGGCGAGGTATTGCGGGTATCCGGCATCAGCGGTGATTTCGCCGGGCGACCTCCAGTTCGGCCACTTGTTCGAAAGGATGTGGCATCGAGCGGATCTCTTCGCGGAGTTTTCCTGCCGCGGCCTGGAACGAGTCGTCCTCGATCACTGTCCGGCAGGCCGCGACCGCGCGCTCGATCACCCCTTCGCCGGGGGATATCGAAACCCCTGCGCCCAACGCCTCGATCTGGTTGGTGGTGCGTTCCCATATCTCGGCATCGGGCAGCATGACCTGCGGTGTACCCGCGTCGAGTGCGGTCAGGCTGCTGACGCCGCCCGCGTGGTGCACCACCACATCGCAAGACGGCGCGACGATGTCGAGCGGGATGAAGCCTGCGTGCCCCACCGGTATCAGATGACCGATCTGCGAGGCGACTTGGTCGGGCGCGGCGACGAGGATCTCCACGTCCAGATCCGCCAGCGCCGTAATCAGATTGCGGAGTTTCTGGAAGCTGGTGTCGTAGGTGTCGACCAGCTGTACCCGGCTTCCCATTGTCACGCACACGCGCGGGCGGCCCGACCGTTGCACCATCCACGGTTCGAAGGCCGTTTGGGTATTGGCGGGGACGAAACGAAGGGGGTGGTGGGGCGAGTCGTCGTGGCGGGTCGCCAGCGACGGCAAGGCCACGTCGAGCGTCAAGCATGGAGTCGGCAGTTTCCGCAGGCCCGCGGCGGCTAGTTCGGGTGCGAGTTCGTGCTCGGCGCCGGCAAAGTACGGTGCGATCTCGTACATGTCCCAGGTCTGTCGGACATAAGGCACATCGAGTGCGGCTGCCAGAAGCGGCGCCGCGAACGAGAGGCTCCCGCCGACCACCAAGTCGGGCCGGAAGTGCTCGGTCAGTCCCGTCAGCGCGGACAACATAGTGGCGGCGTATCTGCCGAAGAACCGGCCCGCGTTGAACATCATGCCCGCGTCGCCGTCGGCGGGGGCGACGGGTGTGCCGTCGCGTTCGAGCAGGATGAATTCGGACAGAGGTCGGTCGGTACAGGCGAAGGCAGGCAGTCCGGAGGCGGTGATGGCTGCCACGGTCTGTTGTGAACCGGCCATGACCACTTGGTGGCCCTGGCTTTTCGCAGCGTGGGCCAGCGGTGCCAGCGCGAAGGCCGTCGCGTGACTCGCGTGCGCGGCGAACAATATCTTCATGGTCTTTCCTTGGGTTGTGGGGTGATCAGCGATGTGTGTCCGGCGCGGGTCCGCCTCATCCGGTGTGCGCGGGATCGGAAAGCGCCGTTGTACGAGTAGCGCGGATTTCGTCCCAGAAGGCTTCGACCGATTCCCGCAGTGGGATTTCGGGCCGCCAACCCAGCTCGCGGCGCGCGCGTTCGATATCGACCTTCGTCCAGTTCGATGCGCCTGGATCCGCCGTGCGTGCCCGCTCGACGACGCGTGCCCCTGAACCGCTCGCGGCGATGAGCATGGCGACCAGCTCGCGTACGCTTACCGCCTCACCGCGCCCGATGTCGAAGACAGCGCCGGGCCTGCGCACGCGCGTGGCGGCGGCGACAGCGGCGGCAACATCTCGGACGTCGACGTAATCGCGGTGGGCCACCAGCGCGTCGAGGGTGATCTCGGGCGGCGTGTCCGAGTCTGTCACCGCGAGGTCTGTCACCGCGAGTAGGCGCTGGGCCACGATGCCGAGAAGGCTGACCGCAGGCGTGCCAGGACCTGTGACGTTCGCGATGCGCAGCACGACCGCGTCGACCGTCCCGGTGGCCACCGCGTCCAACACGGCTTCGGTAGCTGCGAGTTTCGCTTCGCCGTAGGCGCTGGTGGGCCGGGCGAGGCTACGATCGGCGCCCGCCTGCTTCCCTTCGCCGATGGGCCCGTACTCCAGGACCGAACCCAGATGCACGAGCCATGGCCGGTGCTCGCAGCCGCCGAGTGCGGCGATGAGCCTGTGCACGGGTTCGGCCGCAGCCGACCACATGTGTTCGTCGGACCGACCCCAGATGCTGCCGATGGTGTTGACTACGACATCCGGTCGATACGAGTCGATGAGTCCGCCGATCGTCTCCGGCGCGGCGGCGCCGAGATCCAGTGTCGTGAACGGGCCTTCCGGCGGCGTGTCGGGGTGGTGGCGAGCGACCTCGCCCGTCTCGAACCCATCGGCCCGCAGCGCCGCACAGATATGTCTGCCGACGAAGCCTGTCGCACCGAGCACGAGGGCCCGCTTGGGTGTCGTAGTCGTCATCGGGTTGCCATCGCTTTCTCCGCGATATCGTCGGCCATGCAACTGAGCAGGCAGCGCGCCGCGACATTGACGTGATTGCCGAAGCGCACGAATCCGGTCAGCTGGGCGACCGTCATCCAGCAGTAGTCGGCGGGCACCTCATGCGGCACGCTGTCGCCGGCATCGATGACGAGATAGCGGTTCTCAGCCTGGTAGAACCGTCCACCTTCCTCTGAGTGCACGACGTCGACCAGGCGGTCGGCAGGCCCGGCCTGCTGGACGATGTCGAGGAACAGCGGTTGGTCTGCACCTGGGTCACCGCGATAGCTGTCGGGGATGCAGGCGACGGTGGGTCCCATCTCGACGACGTCGGCCGTGCCTGCCTCGGTGCGCGCGTGCACCAGGATGTGGAACTGGTCATCGAAATGGCGGCCGAGAAAGGCGATTACCCCCTGGCCGATCGGTCGTAACATGGGCTGTGCCCATTGGGCCACTTCTCGGTTGCTAGCTTGGACGTCGACGCCGATGACCGTGAAGTGCCTGCCGTCGGGCCGGTAGATGAGACCAGGAGAATAGGTCCATTCGGGCAGATGCCGCAGCGATGTCGATCGTCGGGCGAGCCGATGCCGTGCTTTCGCGTCGGTGAACCAGCTCAGCAGTGCGCTAAGGGGATGCCGCGCGGGGCCGGGCGGCTCGGGCACGCCCGCTTCGACCGCGCGGTGACCGCGATCGAGAAACGGCAGACCTGAAAGCACCGTTCGCGAATCCATGTTGATGAGGTTGGGGATGTGGATCAGCTCGGCGAGTTCGTCGAGACTCAGCCAGCAGAAGTTGTCGCGCAGCGGCAACCAATCCGGGACCTCGACGATCATGTTTCGATTGCGTTTACCGAGGAACCACGAGCCCTGCTCGGATTGCAAAGAGTCGAAGACCACGCTGCCGGGCGCGGGCGTCACAAAATGTTCCAGATAGGGGACCGCATTGCCGCGATGCACCCTGGTGTAATTGCTACGGGTCGCCTGCACGGTCGGCGAGAGCTGGATCAGGTTGATATTTCCCGGCTCCATCTTCGCCTGCATCAGGCAGTAATAGGAGTAACCGACTCGTTTGACGACGATGCCGAGTATGCCGATTTCCGGTTGATTGATTATCGGCTGGGACCACGCGGCTCCGTTGTCGGTTTCGACCGCGATGCCTTCTACGGAGAAGAATTTCCCGCTCTTGTGGCGCAGCGTCCCGGTTTCCGTATCGGTTCCCCAACCGTCGAGCGCTTCGAGCGGGGTAACCGCGACCCGGTAATCGCTTTTCCTGTTTTGGTCGGCGAACCATTCGTGGAACGCCGTAAGCGTTTTGAACACTGTAGTCTCCGGTATCTGCACTGACCGTCGGTGCGTGATCCTGGCAGCAGGATTTTCGTCGCCGATTCAGTGCATCGGCGTCTCGTCGCGCGCAGTCCGCAGCGCGCGACCCCACCACAGGATGTGCTCGACCATGGTGTCGGCCGCCGCGTTCGCACCGGCCTCGTCGGTCGGTTGTCCCGTAGTGTCGAACTGGTCCCAGGCATTGTGGAAGCTGACCGTGTCGCGCAGGGCGACCGCGTGCACCTCACCGAGCACCGGACGTAGTTGTTCAACCGCGCGCAGCCCGCCCGCGAGCCCGCCGTAGGACACCAATCCCACTGGCTTGGCCCGCCATTCCTCTCGGCACCAGTCGATCAGATGTTTGAGCGAGGCCGGGAAGCTGCGGTTGTACTCGGGGGTGACCAGAGCGAAGGCATCGGCCCGAGAGAGGCTGGCGGACACCTCACCGAGCGACTCCGCGTCGTGTGCGTCGGGATGCTCGGTGATCCGCGACGGCAGCGGATGTTCAGCGAGGTCGAGATAGTCGACCTCGAGTTGCTCGTTGCGGGCAACGTACTCGGCGAACCACCGCGCGACGGTAGGACCGAAACGTCCGTCGCGCACACTGGCGCAGACGACGATCAGGCGGATCGGCTTGTCTGACATGGTTTTCCTTTTCTGGTCGATGTGCAGCGCCGTGCGAAGTGCGGCGAGCACGCGTCGCTTACTTTTCGACGCGAGAGGGTTCAGCTCGGTTGCGCGCGTTGAGCAGCACGCCTGCTATGGCCGCGGGCACACCCGCAAGGGCGACCACGACTGTGAGCACGACGGCATGCCGGTAACCCACGACCAGAGCAGCGGCGACGGCGGCGGGCACGATCGCCGCAGCCAGTTGGACCGCGGTCTGGTAGAGGCCGATGGCAGTGGCTTTGCGTGCCGGATCGACGGTGGTCGCGGCCTGCGCGTTGAGTGCGGCGAAGCCCGCGGCGAACGCGGCGCCCAGCAGCAGCATTCCGGGCAACACATCGGTGAGGTAACGGCTCGGCGCCGCGGGGGACAGGAAGGTCAGTGCGGAGGCGACCGAACACGCGGTGCCCGTTGCGACCAGTACTGAGGCCGGGAATCGCCGGAGCAGCTGTCCAGCAAGCGGGGCGGCGACCACGAGAGGGATGCTCGCGGGCAGCAGGGCGATTCCTGTCCACAGCGGACCCCATCCCAGGTCGTACTGCAAGCGGATCGTCACGATGAGCAGCAGCGCCAGATTGGTGCCGTTCATAGCTGCCGCGCCGACCATCGAGACCAGCAGCGTCCGGTCGGTGAGTACCGGCGAGCGGTACAGCGCTTCCGAACTTCTGCGTTCGACAGCGACGAGAACGAGCGCCGACAGTGCGGTGAGCACCAGGCATGTCACGGTAGTGCGGTTGTACCACCCGTACTCGGCGCTTGTGGTGATCGCCAGGACGCAGGTAGCTACGCTGAGGGTGAACAGTACTGCGCTCACCGTCCCGAGCGGTTTCGCACCAGCGCGCCCGCGCGCCGCGGGCCCCTCGCGAGGGATGAGTCCGGCGCCCGCGACCAAGACCACGCTCCCGACTACCGCCGGGACCAGGAAGGTCCAACGCCAGTCCGCGTGCGCTAGCCCACCTGCCAGGATCAATCCGACGGAGAATCCGGCGCCACCCGCGAGGGTGTAGACCGATAGTCCGATGTCGCGCGCACGTCCAGGCGGTAGTGCGGTCGAGATGATCGCGAGTCCTAATGGCGCGGTGAGCGCTGCGCACGCGCCCTTGAGGGCGCGTGCGGCCGCGAGCAAGGCCGGATCGTTGGCCGCCGCCCCGAGTAGGGACGCCAGGACGAAGACCAGCAGCGCGGCCAGGTACACCCGACGCATGCCGAGTCGGGCGGCCAGACGACCGCCGAGTAGCAGCGCGCCGGCGAATCCGATGGCGAATCCGGTGATCGCCCAGGACGCTGTAGTCCGGCTGATGCCGAGATCCTCAGCGATCGTCGGCATCGCGACGATCATGATCGAAACTTCGAGTGCATCGATCAGCATGTTCGCGGCCAGGAAAGCCACGAGCCCGTGCCTGCGCGCCGACGTTGTGAGCGGCCCGGCATCTAGTGCGCGTTCTGTGGGTGTGGTGGGCATCGACTCTCCCTCCCGAGGAGTCCGGCGAGATTGCCTCGGGTCGGTCAGCCCAGCAGCGTTCCGCCACTGGCGTCCAGGCACGAACCAGTGATCCAGCGTGCGTCGTCGGAGGCGAGGAAGGCTACCGTGTCGGCGATATCGCTCGGCTCCCCGACCCGGTTGAATGCCGACAGCGCCGCCATCTGCTCGACGGCTTCGGGGATACCGAAGACCGGGTTGTTGTTGCGGGTGATGCCGGGCGCCACACTGTTGACCGTAATCCCGCGTGGCGCAAGGTGTTTGGCCATGTGGAGGGTCAGCTGTTCGATCGCGCCTTTGGTCATGGCGTAGGCGACTTCGGCGGGGTTGGCGACGCGGGTCAGACCCGAGGATATGTTGATGATTCGGGCGTTGTCACTCAGCAGCGCGGCAGCGCGCTGGAGGATGAAGAACGGTGCTTTCGCGTTCACCGCGAACAGCCGGTCGAACTGTTCGGGCGTGGTCTCCTCGGGCGTCGTCCCGCCCATGACGCCCGCGTTGTTCACCACAATGTTCAGCTCCGTCGAGCTGGTGCGCTGTTTGAGCCCTTGCTCGAGTTCGAAGAACAGCTGGTGGATACCGGCTTGCTCGCCGAGGTCGGCGTGGATGGCGAATGCTCGACCGCCGTCCTTCTCGATGGCGGCGACCGTATCGGCGGCCTCGTCCTTACTGGTGCTGTAGTGAACTGCGACAAGTGCTCCATCTGCGGCGAGGCGAGTAGCGATCGCTCGCCCGATATTACGGCCTGCGCCGGTGACGAGTGCGGTCTTTCCGGTGAGTCGGTTCATTGCATACTCCGATCGAGATGTGTTCGTAATGGTGTGTTCTCGTGATATGTCTGTGCTCGGGGTCGACCCGTTCGTGGCAGGTGCCCGCTCCGGCCCGAACCAGTGTGCGAGCAGCTGCGGTGCGGGCAAATCCTCGGCCTCGTCCGCTGCCCACGCGGCATAGCCGTCGGGCCGGATAAGTTGGCGTAGCGGATATTTGGCGGGTCGCTCGGTGTCGCGGGCGACAACGACCCGGTCGCGGTAGCCGAGCAATGCTCTGTTGAGTCGCTCGTGTGCGCGATCGTCCGCAGAACGGTCGAGTAGTACGCCCAGACCCGCGCGCAGCGCCGTGCGCGCGTCCGCACTCGTGATCGACTGCGGGTCCACTCTGGCGGCGGAGGTCACTGTCGGTGGATGCTCTGAATCCAGAGCCGCGTAGTCGATATCGACACCGCTGATCGCTGCGGCGAGCGTGTGCCTGACCTCCTGCTGTTGCAGCAGAACGGTGAACACCTCGCGTAGCGGCTCGATCCGCGGTCCTTCCAGCAACAGGGTGGTCTGTGCCTCGATATCGGCGAGCACCTTCGCCCCGGCTGCGTGCCGTTCGCGGTGGTAGCTGTCGAGCAAGGGCTCGCCGCCATGTCCGCGCAGATATGCGGCGAGTTTCCAGCCGAGGTTGAACGCGTCCTGGATACCGAGGTTCATCGCCTGCCCACCGACCGGCATCTGCTGATGAGCCGCGTCGCCAGCCAACAGCACTCGCCCGGACCGGTAGCTCTCGGCCTGTCGCGAGACGTTGTCGAAACTGTCGACCCAGATCGGCGTCGCCGCGGCGATATCCTCGCCGGTGACTCGCCGCCACACCGCGCAGATTTCGGCGAACCCTGGTTCGGCGCCTGTGGCCGCGGGACGGGCGCCGAACTCGTGCACCATCACTCGAGTGACCTCACCGCGTCGGGCCGCGACAGCCAACCCGCCTGGCAGCCGTTGGAACCGTCGGCCGGGTATATCGACGCCAGTGATGTCCATCCGGTGCATCTGCTTATCGGCTGCCCGCCCGCGCAACGGGATGCCGGCCAGCTGCCGCACCGCACTATGTTCCCCATCACAGCCGACGACGGCATCGGCCTCGACCGTGCACGGACCCTCTGGTGTGGATACCGTGGCGAGCACGCCGGAGTCGTGCTGTGACAGCCCGCGCAACTCATGAGCGTCGAGTATCCGCGCACCCAGTCCCCTGGCCCACTCGCGGAGGATCGCGACAGTCTCGGTCTGGGGTGACTTCCACTGTCCGGGATACGGACCCGGCTCGTTCAGCGGCAGGGGGATGCCCCCGAAATGCCCTGTCGGCTCGTTCGGCAGGTCGCCGAAACGGCTCAACAGCCCGCGCAGCTCGAATATCTCCATCGTCCGGGCGTGCAGAGTCGAGGCGCGTGACTCCTCGGAGGGCTCGGCGAGGCGCTCCAGCACGAGCACATCGATCCCCGCGAGACAAAGTTCCCCCGCCAGGACAAGCCCGACTGGGCCTGCTCCGACGACGGCGACCTGGGTGCGCAGCAATCTGGACATCGTCAGTGGACGCGTTCTGCGTGCTCTTTGGCGTGGTTCAGGGTCGCTCGACTGTTGGTGCTCAGTGCGGTGCGCACGTAGTCACGTGCCTGCGCGATATCGGCGTCGGCGCCGAGCACCGTCTTGATGTTCTCCTCGCGCAGTACCACGGTGTGCTGGGAGGTCGCGATCGTCTGCGATCCGTTCTGGTCGAAGGTCCACCGGCCGGTGTGCACGCTCATCAGCGCGGGCAGTGTGGTCTGTTTGTATGCGATGCGCTGGTGTGGCTGACACACTCGGAAAGATTTGGTGGTGTGCGTCGAGCCATCCTTGGCAAAGGTATCCATCTCCAGGGTTTGCAGGCCCGGTGTCGGCTCGTGCAGCCGAACAGTGGACACATGCGGCAGTCGCTGGTCCCACAGCTGGGCGTCGTTGATGAAATCGAAAGCATCCCGCGCTGAACCGTCGATGTGTATGGTGTCTTGGAATTCGAGGAGCAGGCCGTTTGCGCCGGTGGACAGCTCCGCGTTGTGCTTGAGTGCGGCGAGTTCGGCGTTGGAGTTCCGGTCGACCGCCTCGGCGATCCAGTCGAGTCCGTCCGGATCGTCGTCGACGGCGCGGTAATCGTGTAGAAGCCGCACGTGCGAGCTGTCGGTCGAGATCGGCTCGACTATCCAGGTGCCGCCCATGGATGCCACCGGCGGAGTGGATACCTGCTGGCGGAAGGTGATGCGGCGAGTGGCCGGGTCCAAGCTGCGGCGCGAGGTCCAGGACTTGGCGTCGCCATTGGCCGTGGCCCAGATGTGGAGCGTTTGTTCGCGACCGGTGTCTTCGATCAGGTCGACGAAAATCGTCGGCGGGAAGAGCCGGGGCCAGTTCGCGACATCGGCGATGAGTCCGTAGACGACGTCGGCGGAGGCCGCGATGTCGATGCCGTGCTCGACTTCCTGTGAAGGCTGTATGGGCATTGGGAGTCCTTTCGGGTATTGGGATCAGAAGTTGCCCAAGCCGCCGCAGACGTTGATGGCCTGCGCGGTGATCGAGGCGGCGGAGTCGGTGACCAGGTAGTTCACCAGGCCAGCTACCTCCTCAGGCGTCGAGTAGCGACCGAGCGGGATCTTGGCGGTGAACTTCTCGAGGATGGCGTCTTCCGAGGTCTCGTAGGCAGCCGCGTAGCCCTGCCGGACGCGTTGTGCCATCGGCGTTTCGACGTAGCCAGGACAGACCGCGTTGACGGTGATTCCGGTGGCGGCGAGCTCGTTGCCGAGCGCCTTGGTGAATCCGACAACACCGTGCTTGGAGGCCGAGTAAGGCGCACCGAGCACCACACCTTGCTTGCCTGCGGTCGAGGCGATATTGATGATCCGGCCCCGGCTCTTGGCGCGCATTCCACCCGCGCCGAGTACCTCGCGGGTCAGCCGGAAGACGCTGTTGAGGTTGGTGTTCATGACGTCGTCCCACAATTCGTCACTGATGTCACCGGTGACGCCACCTCCGCTGCGGCCCGCGTTGTTGACCAGCACGTCGACCGTGCCGTACCGGTCGCGCGCGGCCGCGACGAAGTCGCGGATGTCCGCACCCGATCGGACGTCGGTCGCAGTGCCGTCCACGTCGAGGCCCTCGTCGACGAGCTGTTTCACCGTGGTGGCGACGTTTTCGGCCGACCGTGCGCCGATGAACACCCGGTGTCCATTTCTCGCCAACGTGCGCGCGATCGCCAGGCCGATCCCGCTGGTGGCTCCGGAGACGAGCGCCAGCGGGGCCTCGGCGTATCCGTTGGTCTCGACCGTTGCGTGCGCGCCGCCGGCTGGGGCCGTGGCGTCGGCGCCCAGCTTGGCATTGACCGCATCGATCAGCGTGCGTGGGGTCTTGACATCCATGAGAGCGGACTCATCGAGGGAGATGCCGAATTCCCGCTCGATCCGGCTGCCGGTCTCGAGCAGAGCGAGGGATTCGTAGCCGAGGAGTTCGAAGTCGGTATCGAGGATATCGCCGTTCAGGTCCACGTTCTCGTCCGCGCCCGCGGCCGCGAGCAGGATTCGCTTCAGGTCCTCGATAGTGAAGGTATTCGGGTTACTCATGTGCTATTCCTTTCGAACATGTTGGTAGCAAACATGTTTGGCTGCTATCGCCTAGACGGCTCGGACGACGACGGCCGAGTTGAAGCCATGGTGTCCGCGCGCGACGACCAGCGCGGTCCGCACGCGGGTCGGGCGTGGGGCGCCGACGACCAAATCGATGCCGAGGCCGGGATCGAGCTCAGTATTGACAGTCGGGGGGATGAGTTCTGCCTGAATCGACAGCAGTGCGGTCGCCACGTCGAGTGCGCCCGCACCGGAGTACAGCCGTCCGGTCATGGTCTTGGGCGCGGTCACCGGAACAGACCGGGTGCCGAACACCGCGCGCAGCGCCATCGCTTCGGCGTGGTCGAGATCCGGATCGGCCGCAGCGTCGGCGAAGACGACATCGATGTCATCGACGGTGGAATCCGCGTCGGCCAAGGCGATCTCGATGGCTCGGATCAATCCGGTCTCTCGTCCGCCGTGGTTCTTGGCGTCGAAAGTCGATCCGTGGCCGGCGATCTCGCCGTAGATATGCGCACCGCGTTCTCGGGCCCGTGCGGCGTCCTCGGTGATGAGAATGGCGCCGCCTTCGCCGGGCACGTGTCCGCGCGCCCGTTTGTCGAAGGGCACATATGCCCTCCTCGGGTCGTTCTCGGTGCTCAACGCGCCGCTGGCGAGCAGGGCGACCCAACCCCACGGGCAGATCGTGGCATCGACGCCGCCGGTCACGACCAGTCCGGTGCCTTTGCGAATCTGCCTGCGTGCCTGGGCGAGTGCGTCCAGGCCGCCTGCCTGGTCGCTCACCACGACACCGCTAGGCCCGCGCATGCCATTGCGAATCGAGATCTGTCCAGTGTTCACCGCATAGAACCACGCGAAGGACTGGTAGGCGCTGACATGATGGCTTCCCTGGCTCCAGAGCTTGCGTAATTCGTTCTGCCCGAACTCGAAACCTCCAGAGGAACTCGCGGTCACCACGCCCATGTCGTAGTCGTCGAGCTCCTCGATCTTCACTTCGGCGTCGACGAGTGCCCAGTCGGTGGCGACCAGCGCCAGGCGGGTCATCCGGTCGGTCTGGGGCAGCAGCCGACTCGGCAGGTGCTCGGCGGCCTCGAATCCGGAAACTTCGCCGGCGAGGCGGGAAGGATATCGGGTGGGGTCGAAATGAGAGACAGTGCTGATCCCACTGTGGCCTGAGCACGTGGACTCCCAGAAACTGTTGGTGCCGAGACCGTTCGGGGCCGCGACACCGATGCCTGTCACCACTGCCGACGCAGTCATGCCACTCTCCTCTCGGGATTGCGCAGCACCATCGCAGTCTGGAATCCGCCAAAACCGCTGCCGACGGTGAGCACGGTCTCGGTAGGCCATTCCCGCGCGGTCAACGGGACGTAGTCGAGATCGCATTCGGGGTCAGAGGTATGCAGATTGGCGGTCGGCGGTACGACGTTGTGCTTCATCGCCAGCACCGACGCCGCGATCTCGATCGAGCCGATGGCCCCGAGTGAATGCCCGACCATGGACTTGATCGAACTCACCGGGATCCGGTAGGCGTGTTCGCCCAGGCTCTTCTTAAAGGCCGCGGTCTCGTGCCGGTCGTTCTGTCTCGTCCCCGAGCCGTGCGCGTTGATGTAGTCGATTTCGATCGGATCGGTCTGAGCCTCAGTCAGCGCGATGCTGATCGCCTCAGCCATCTCCGCGCCGTCCTGACGCAGGCCCGTCATATGGAAGGCATTACAGCGTGAGGCGAAACCACCTACCTCGGCGTATATTTCGGCGCCCCGACGCCGCGCCGCCTCCAGTTCCTCCAGCACCAATATCGCAGCGCCTTCGCCCAGTACGAAGCCGTTGCGGGTGCCGTCGAAGGGGCGTGAGGCGTGTTCGGGGTCGTCATTGCGCGGGGTTGTCGCCTTGATCGCGTCGAAACAGGCCATGGTGATGGGGGATATCGGTGCGTCGCAGGCGCCCGCGATCATCACATCGGCCGAGCCTTCGCGGATCAAATCCACTGCGTAGCCGACCGAATCCAAGCCGGAGGTGCAGCCGGTCGAGACAACCGCGGTCGGGCCCTGTGCGTCGGTCGCCCATGCGACCTCGGCCGCGAAGGAACTGGGGACGAGATAGTTGTACAGATGCGGCACCGCGTACTCGTGCTCGACGAGTTCGACCCGGCCCGAATCGCTGACTACCTGGTATTCCTGTTCCAAGCCCATAGTCGCGCCCACTGCGGTGCCCACCGAGACGCCGACGCGGAACGGGTCGGCCGCAGCGAGTTCGATGCCGCTGTCGGCCACAGCTTCGCGAGTAGCGGCGACTACTAGCTGGGAGGCACGATCCATCCGGCGGATCTCGCGTGGGCTCAGCCCGTGGGCGAGCGGATCGAAATCGATCTCGGCGGCGATGCGTGAGCGGAACTGCGAGGCGTCGAAGAACGAGATCGACCGTGTCGCGGTACGACCGGAGCTGATGAGCTGCCAGAAGCCGTCGGCGCCTACCCCGCCTGGGGCGATGACACCGACTCCGGTGATGACGATGCGGCGTCGGCTCATCGGCCCTCAACTTCCCAGTGGTAGAAGCGGGTCGCCATCGCATCGGCCGGTGACCGCCATGTCGCGGGGTCGTAGGCTTGGATGAACGGCTTCAATTCGTCGCTGATCGCTATGAAGCGCGGATCGTCCTTGGCCCGTTCGATCGACTCTCCGCCGTGGTCGGCGTCGAAATCCTGGAGGTGGAAATACAAACCGCGGTAATGGAACAGCTGGCGCCGTCGCGTACCCATCAGATGGGGCACATCGCTGCGATCGAAGGCGGCGAAAATTCCGGCGACGTCGACATCGGAGGCGGGATCCATTCGCGCCACGATGAGGGTGCTGTGCATAGGTGAGCTCCTAATGTTGTGCGAGAAGTTCGGTCGCGGGCGTGGGAATGCGCTCGACGCGCGCGCGGTTCTTCCGCGATGGTCCGAACCAGCGTTCGAGTGACATCGGAAGATCGGCGTACGCGCCGGGCGCGGCCCAGGCGATGTAGCCATCTGGACGGGCGAGCACCGCGGCCGTGTCCTGCGGCCACGAATCGGGCCGTCGCGTGATGCGCGCGGTGACGATGTCGATGCGGTCGTCCCAGCCCGCCGCGACGGCGCGCAAACGTGGGTTGTCCTCGAAGTCGAACAGCACGCCACGGGCCGGATGCAGCGCGCGTGTCGTCGACGAGGGCGCCGATCGTCCCGTCAAGCCCAGGTCGGGCAGACGGTAGCCGAGCAGCGGATGTGATCCGCCTCCGACTTCGTAGTTGATCTCCAGCCCGCTGACCATCCCGGCCAGATGGCGCGCGACCTGTTCGTAGCCGATCAGCTCGGCGACCAGATCGCGCATCGGCTGCATCTCGGAACCGGTGAGGAACAGCAGACCCTGCGCCTGGGTGTTCATCAGCAGCCGTCGGCCCACCGGGTGACGTTCGTCGTGGTAGGTCGACAGCAGTGCTTCCGGTGCCCGTCCGGTCACGACCGCGCCGAGCTTCCAGCCCAGGTTGACCGAATCCTGGATGCTGGTGTTCATGCCTTGTCCGCCTGCGGGCAAGTGGATATGGGCGGAATCCCCGGCGAGGAAAACCCGTCCGCGCCGATACTCGGTGACCTGCCGGGTGGCATTGCCGAACGAGCTGATCCACACAGGTTCACCGTGGGATATGTCGGATCCGGTGATCCGCTGCCACGCGCCCGCGACTTCCTCGTAGGGCGGTGCGGACTCGCGCCGCTGTGGGGGTGCGCCGCGTTCGCAGACGATCAAACGGGTGATGCCGCCCGGCAGATGGCCGACCATCACCATTCCGTTGGGCAGGGTCTCGCCGATCATGCGCGGCGGCAGGTCGAGACCTTTGACGTCGGCGAGGAACATCTCCATCGTGGACGCAGTGCCGGGAAAGTCGAATCCAGCCGCTTTTCGCACCGTGCTCCGGCCACCGTCGCAACCGATTAGATACGGTGCCGACAACTGGACGACCCCTTGCGGGGCAGCGACATTGACCTCCACATGGGTGCCGGCGTCGGTGACCGCGAGTAGGTCGTGATCGCGGCGCAGATCGACGCCGAGGCGCACCGCCCACTGCTCCAGGACGGATTCGGTCTTCGATTGCGGGATCGTTTTCACCGCGCGGTCGCCGCCGTCGATCACGCTGAAATCCACCGGGAGGCCACCGAAATGCCCTTGGGCGCTGGTCTCGACGGTGCCGAAGAAGGGCAACAGCCCCCGCTGATCGAATACTTCCATGGTGCGGGCGGTGAACCCGAGCCCGCGCGACTCGCCCGTGCGCTGCGTGAGCCGCTCGAGCAGGATGACGTTCGCGCCTGCCAATCGAAGTTCGGCCGCCAGCATCAATCCGGCAGGCCCCGCTCCGGCGATTATCACATCAGCATCCATAAAACCTCCTCGGTCGGCTGCTTCGCGTATGCGATCGATCCGGCCGGATCGAATTGCGCACCACGGTTCCCCGGAGTGCGTCGGAAATCGAGCAACACCAATGCGTGCTGTTTTTCGAACGGCCGGTTTCATTTGTTCTCGGACGGTATTCTTGTGCTATAGCACGCGAATACCACACAATTTCTCGCTCACGGAAACAGAATTGCTCGTCGGTGTTACCGCGACAGCGAAGTTCTTGTCGATATCGGGATAAGTGCT
Source organism: Nocardia sp. TBRC8007 (assembly GCF_056629435.1). Classification (NCBI taxonomy): domain Bacteria; kingdom Bacillati; phylum Actinomycetota; class Actinomycetes; order Mycobacteriales; family Nocardiaceae; genus Nocardia; species Nocardia sp. TBRC8007. The sequence goes on from NZ_JBWSOR010000002.1 coordinate 179,062, forward strand.
ATTCGGCAGGCCTTGTCGATCGCGTAAGCCTTGTCGGCGGGGCGGGTGTGCGGCGCGTCGTGGTCGGAGCAGGCGATACCGCTGTCCCGGCACACACGCGATGCGGACCACGATCGGCGATGAGCGATTCGGAAGGCACTCGCTGTGCTCCTCTCGGATGCCCGCGCCGTTCAGGACAGCGGTGCGATCGGTACCCGGCCGAGAGTCCGCGCGGCGGCGCGCAGTTCGTCGTCCGTGGTGGTGGGCAGGGTGGGCAGTTCGGGCGTGATCTTGCGGCAGAGTTTGCTCAGCACCCGTCCCGGCCCGACCTCGACCACGTGCTCGGCTCCCGAGTCCGCGATCTCGGTGACGGTGTCGGTCCAGCGCACGCGACCGGTCAACTGCCTGCGCAGCACCTCCCGTGCGTACTCGGCGTCGGGCACCCGACCCGCCGTGACACTGGAGACCACGGGGAGCTGGGGCGGCCGTACGTCGACTTCGGCGACGGCTTCGCAGAACTCGTCTTCGATATCGCGCATCAGACTGCAGTGGAATGGTGCCCCCACGGGCAGTGGCACCGCGCGCACCGCGCCCTGTTCGAGTGCGCGCTGCATGGCCCGCGTCACCGCTTCGGCGTGGCCGGATATGACCACCTGGTCGGGAGCGTTGTCGTTGGCGACCTCGACCACTCGGTCGGTCGTGCCTGCGACCTCGGCACACAGGGTTTCGACGGTGCGCACATCGAGTCCGACCACTGCGGCCATCGCGCCCGCCTCACGTTCGGCGACACCAGCCATGAGCCTGCCGCGCAGGTGGACCAGCGCCAGCGCATCGGTCCAGTCCAGGACCCCCGCGCACACCAGCGCCGCGAACTCTCCGAGGCTGTGGCCTGCTGCGATCGAAGGCTCGACGCCGTGTTCGCGCAATGCCCGCATCGTGATCACGCTCATCAGGAAGATCGCCGGCTGGGTGACCGCGGTGTCGCGCAGCGTTTCGGCGTCGGCCTCACAACACAGCCGTGACAGCGGAAATCCGACGATATTGTCGGACGTTCGAAAATATTCTGTTGTGAACTGATACGAACTCGCCAACTCGGCGCCCATGCCCGCGCGTTGCGAACCCTGTCCGGGAAAAACGAAAGCCGTCGAAGTCATAGCTGTCTTTCATTATCGATGCAATCGAACTCATTGCGTCGAATTTTTGTCTCGTTCTTATGTTCGGTGGGTACGAGATGAATTTTTGTATGCGGCTCCGGTTCGGTCAATAACGACTTCATCAAGGGGATGTAAAGGAACGTCAAAGTGTGTCGGTCGATGTCATTGCCGGGTAGGTGGCGGGTTCTCACCCGCCGTTCCCCACGGATCTGGACGTAAGCCTCTCGGCTTGTCCGGCTCGTGTCGTTCGGTTGCCGGGTCGTGTACCGGCCGCGACTATTGCGCGAACGTGTGGCCGTGCTCGACGCGCTCGGTGCCGAAGGGGACACGCAGTGATGCGATGGAACGGGTGTGCGGCGTCCGGTCATCCACGTGGGATCGCATGGTCTCGATCCGTGCCGACGCGCACGACGTGTGGCCTGGATGCCGTAAGCGAATAGTCGTGCTCACCGACGCTGGTTGCGCGGGCGGAGGTGGACGGTTCCCGATTCCAGATCGAGAGTGTCCCCATCGGCGGTTTCGACTCGGGTGAGCTTCTTGTTCATCCGTTCTTCTGCGATATGTCGGGACGACGGGGTCAACAGGGTGTCCACGTACTCGAACACATCGGCCCCGGCGCCCTTGCGCTCGGACTTGCGCCAGTAGATCCAGCCTCGGCGTTCAGCTCGCAGCGCGAGCTGGTCGATCAGCGTAATCGCTGCGGCCGTAGCGATTACGAACACCACGAAACCCATGATCATCTCCCCGGTAGATCGGGGTTGCCCCCTCGCGGCCACAATACCCCGATATATACCAGGGGTGGGTATACATCCCTGGTTCTCGGACCAGTGTCCGCTGCGGCCCTCCAGGCCGCTTTCGCGTGGACGAGGACAGGAGGGGGACATGAGGTTCGGAAGGGGTACCGCGAGCGATTCGGTGCGGCGAGCATCGGCGCCTACCTGGATGCGGGGAGGTCGGATACTCCGCACTATTCGACATCGAAGTCTGTTCGCCCGCGTGCTGGGCGCGTTGAGCGGAGAGTGAGCCGGTCGATAAGATATCGCCCATCGCTGCGCCGACGAGCGCACGGCTGAGGAGGATATTCCGTTGGGGGACATACTGGAGACTGACCTGGACGAGCTCAGGGCACTCGGAAATCAGTTGAGTGCTGAGGCCGCGGCCATCACCGAGATCTCCGCGCCCGTCCGCGCCAGTGTGGCGGCGGTCGTGATGCCCGCTGCCGGGATCGATGAGCTGCTGGGCCGGATCACCGACAAACTGAACGCCATGTTGACCGAGCACGCCGCATCGGTGCGGGCGATGGCCGACGGCGCCGCGATCGCCGCGAACAGCTACGAAGCTGTCGAAGATGTCTTCCGTGGGCAATTGGCTACGCTGACCGAGAGTCTCCGGGGATGACGACGCCGACGATCCCGCAAGTCGAATCCTGGAAACCGCACACCGTCATCGATGCGGGTATCGCGATCAACAAGGCTGGATCAGATGTGGCCGACCGTATCGCCGAAGTCGACCTCGCTGTGGACAAAACCGCGCTGAACTGGAAAGGCGAGGCCGCTGCCGCAGCCTCGATGCGATCGGTCTCGGAACTGTTGACCGCGACCCGAGCCAAACGCGCCGCCGCCGCCATCGGGGACGCACTGGTGTTCCATGGTGGGGTGATCGATGGCTATCGCTCGGCCATTGTGAACACCCGTGACACCGCCGTGCACGCCCACGGTATGACTGTCGCGCCCGACGGAACCGTCATCGCGCCGACCGTTCCCGGCTCGAACGACGATGCGTTCCGTGTAGTACTGCAGGGCAGGCTCGACCGCCAGGCAGCCGACTTCCAGATAAGTCTCAAAGAGAATCTGGCGCACTGTGCCACTGCGCTGGCCGCGTTGAAGTTCGGCGCCGGACTGGGTTTGACCGATCTCGACCAGCACGGCGGCCCCGGTGGGGCAATGGTCGGCGGCGGTGGGCTCACCGGCGCGGACGGACAGGAACTGGGGACGCGGATCCGGGTGTCGGTCGCCGCCCGCGAGGATATTCCCGACGCGATACTCGACCAGCTCGTCTCCGACCTCAAAGCCACCGGAGTGCCACCAGACCAGCTCATGGCCTATTTCAATGGAGAGACCGTCACGATCCCGGCCTCCACTCAGGAGTATCTGCGGCGGTTCCTCGATGCTGCGGGCGCGGACGGTTTCGCCCACGCCAGCCAGCGGTTACAGGCCATGGGGCCGGAAGGCCAGCAAGCCGCTGCCTCCCTGGCCAACGGCGCACTGCTGCTCTCCAATGAGAACGTCGGCACCGGCCGCAGCGCCGATGGCACCCTTACCGGCGCGGGCAGTTACGAGAACCTGCCGCAGGACATGCGCGAACTCATCTCCACCCGAGCTTCGTTCGGACTACACAACACTCCCGACGCGAACGTGCGGATGCCCGGCGACGGCAATCCCGGCGATCAGCACATTTTCACCGAGCGACAGAAGAACGTGATCGATGCCCTCGCGCTGGCCGAACCAGGTAACGAGCCCGGCACCAAGATGTCCACCGAGCTGATTCGCCAGGGCATGCACACAGCCTGGCTGGACGGCAACGACCGCTACCCGCACGCTATGGACGCGCCGTCTCCGGACGACCCGACCAGAACCGAGCCACTGGAGAAGGCCATCGCCCTCGGCGCCCGCAATACCGATGGCGCGCACGCCATTCTCACCGGCGAGGGCGGCCCCGAAATCCTTGGCTCCGGCTACCATCCCGACACCGCGCTCATACCCATCCTGCAACGCGACGACGGTACCGCCATGGGCTCGCTCACCGACTGGATCCCCCGCGACGCCCACCTCACCGTTTCTCCGGACAGCCCGGAGTACCCGGTTCAGCGTCAGGACGCCGCGCGTGCCGGGGAAGCAGCTCTCGGGCTCGCCGATATCCTCTCGACCGAGAAGTCCGCCGACGGCACCAACAACTACACGACCCTGCTCTCCGGCGACGGCCGCATCGGCGGAGGTTCCGCCCAACAGGCCGCCGAGGCACTCGCCCCCTACGTCGGAAATATGGTCGGGATGGCAGGCACCGGCACTCCGGGGGACCTCACCGACACCCTCGGCTTCGGCGGCGCGGGCTTCGGTGGATACGACGGCAAGGGCGGCCCGATCGAACCCCTGCGGCTCTTCAGCGTTCTCGACACCGACGAAGAGGCGAGCAAGATCATCAATGGCACCGCATTGGCCGAATCGCAACGGTTGGACAAGGTTTTCGCCCTCGGCGAAGCCAATGGCGACGCCAACCCGGAGAGCGGTCGCTACAGCAGCCGCCTGCAATGGCTGGTCAATCAAGGTCTCGACCTCCACGCCGCGTGGGAAGCTCAGCACGGAGCGGATGCCGAAGCGGCCGCCGAGGCCCGCAACTCCAAATGGAACACCGCCTGGACCGCCTCCCAAATCGTCGCCGGTGGCATGGGCCCGGTCGGTGTCGGCGTCGCGGCAGGCTCGGAGTTCCTCAAACCGTTCGTGCTGTCGGTCGACTCACCGAGCACGCCCGAGCAGGCCCCGCTGAAGCTGGACACCACGCGATTCGATTTCGACTTCGGCGGCGACGACAAAGAAGCCGGTTATAGCCCGACCAGCTGGGGTGGTAGCCAACACCGTGAGTACACGATGCTGCGCACCCTGGTCGAGCAGGGCAGGATCGACATGGCCGATGTCCCCGAACTCTACAGAGACGGCGACCAGTTCAAGTCGTATTCGCAGTACCGGGATGACTACGACGATGCATCCACTGAGGATAAAAACCAAGCCGAAATTCCCCCGAATGGCCGGACGAGCCTTCTGGAGCGGGCCGGCATCAACATGGATACTCTGCAGGATTACACCAATCTGGCTTCTCCGGGTGGATCGGAATACCAATACTTGGAGTCGGTGATGCAGGGCGGCGATAGGCGGCCACGACAGGAATGGCTGCAATGGCTCGGAAGTGAACAAAGCAGCAACTCGGGAAAGAACACGTGGCCATGATGGGAATCAGCACGTCCATCGTGACATCGCGCACGGCTGCCACCATCGCGTTGGTTGCGCTCATCTTTCTGGCAGTCGCCTGCGCACCCGCTGGTGAACCCAGCCCAACCAGTGCGAGTACGCAGACATCGTCAGCTCCTGCCAGCTACAGACCACCGCAGCAGGTCCGTGATGCGACCATGGTCTGGTCTGCCGAGCCAGGCATTGACCTGTTCTCTACTGAAGGCACACTGATTCGCGCCGCAAAAGAAGCCAACATCATCGGTCATGCCGCTGGTCTTGCTGCCACTTATCCGGGATTCGCCAAGGCCTGGGAAAAAGATCAGCTGCACATATATCAGCGCCCCGAAGACCGCGCTACTCATGCTGGCACTTACTACGCACGTATCCGAGAAATCACCCCCACCAGCACTGGTTTCATCGGCAGGTTCTGCACACTCGACACAGAAATGAACCGTCTCGTCAACGGTAAGTGGTCGCCGGCGAACATCGGTAGCGGCTTCTTGACCTTCAAATTCACTCGCGCCCCCGACAATGCGAACGAGTCCGACTTGGATACATCCCCGACAGAGCCGGGTGCTGACCGTTTGCATTGGCAAGCCCCTTACGAAAACATTTTCATTGGCTGGCAAGTCGGCTACTACGGCATCGAGACCTTCCCGCAAAGCGCCGCTGTCGATGCCTGTGGCGACTGGGCGCGCGGCATCGACCCGGATGCCCTCACCGGCCAACCTCTCCGGGGCGACGCCTACGCCCATGACACTCCTCCGTCTACGAAGCCGGTCTACCCGGGCTGGCCCGACGCCCCGCTCTGAAACACCATGGACGGAAGAAGGGAGTGTCTGTGACTCGTCCCCACGAGGAACTCGGTGCGAAAGTCCGCCGATTGCAGCAAGTCGTCGCCGAGATCCGCGGTCAGGCGAGCGTTGACGGCCTCACGATCGATACCGACGCCAACGGTCGGCTCACGGGTCTCGCCATCGGCCCGACCGCCTATGCCGCAGGCCCTGGCGCCCTCGCCGAACTGATCCTGCGTGTCTACGCGCAGGTCGCCGACGATGTCGCCACCCGGTCCAGCGCGGCTCTGGCCGAACTTCGCGACGACCCCGCAGTCGCGCGCGTAGTCGATGCCGCCACTATCGAACCCGTTGCCCCAATCCGACCGGCCGCCCCCGGGTCCGTGCCGCCGCGACCAGCCGCGCACCGGCCGGTGCGGACACCGGCTCCGCCGCCGCTCGCATCAGGTGCGGGCGGTACCGACTGGATCGCCGCCCGCATCGCCGAATCGCGAGCCGCCCGCCGAAGGGCCGAAGCCGAGCTGGCTCGCCGTCAAGACGCCGAATGGGAAGAAGCCCAGGAACGCCGATCACGGTGGTAGCGCCAGTCCGTTGTTCCCGGTCGTCACCACGGTCGCTGAACTCGACAGGCCGGGGCAAGGGGAGATCGCGCCGTCGGTTCTCTGGCCGGCGTCCGATGCGACGGCCCGGGTCGGCTTTCGCCCGGATGACGGTCCGAGGGCGGGGCAGTAGGTTGGAGGCAGCCGACAATGTCCAGGAGGTTGCTGTGCATCTGCGAGGTGTGGTTCTCCCCGAGGGGGAGGTGCGCGATCTCTGGGTGCGGGACGGTCTGGTGTCGTTCGAGCCCGTGCCCGGCGCCGAAACGCTGTGCGACACCGGGTGGATCGTGCCGGGTCTGGTGGACGCGCACTGTCATGTCGGTATCCGGCACGGCGGCGGGCACGAGGATCGCGCGGGCGCCATCGCGCAGGCCGAGACCGAACGGACGGCGGGGGCGCTGCTGTTGCGCGATGCTGGTTCGCCGATCGATACCCGCTTTATCGACGACCACGACGAGCTGCCGCGGATCATTCGCGCGGGCCGGCATATCGCCCGGCCGAAGCGCTATATCCGTGAGCTGGGCATCGAGCTCGACGACGAACGCGATCTGCCGGAGATCGTGGCCGAACAGGCCCGCCTCGGGGATGGTTGGGTGAAGATCGTCGGCGATTGGATCGACCGTTCGGTCGGCGATCTGCGTCCGCTGTGGAGCGATGCGATCCTGAAGGAGGCCATCGCCGCCGCGCACGCCAACGGCGCCAGAGTCACCGCGCACGTCTTCGGGGAAGACGCGCTTCCCGGCTTGATCAACGCCGGCATCGATTGCCTCGAGCACGGCACCGGCCTCACCGAGGACACCATTGAGATGATGGTGGAGCACGACACCGCTCTGGTGCCCACTCTGATCAATATCGATATCTTCCCGGAGATCGCCGACAGTGCGAGCAAATTCCCGGTCTATGCCGCGCATATGCGTGATCTGCATCGTCGGGTACGCGGTACCGTCGCCGCCGCGCACGAGGCGGGCGTGCGGATCTTCGCGGGCACCGACGCGGGTGGTGCCATCCGGCACGGGCGCATTGCCGACGAGATCGCGGCGCTCGCCGCCGCGGGGTTGTCGCGGCATGCCGCGCTCGGCGCGGCCTCTTGGGCCGCTCGCGACTGGTTGGGGCGACCGGCCATAGCGCACGGCGCTTCCGCGGATTTCGTTGTCTACCAGCAAGATCCGCGGGCACACCCAGAAATGCTCGCCACGCCGCACGCGGTGGTGTTGCGCGGGCGGGTGTACGGCGAGCGTGGCCCGGTCACCGGTCATCGCTGATTCGTGATCTTGGTCCCCGTATGCTCCAGAAAGGGACAAAAGGGGAGTAGGGTCGATTTTCGTGACCATTCGCCTCGGTTATCAGATACCCAACTTCAACTACGGCAAGCCGGTGCGGGAGTTGTTTCCCACGGTCGTCACGCAGGCCGAGGAGGCCGAAGCCGCCGGTTTCGACACGGTCTTCGTGATGGATCACTTCTATCAACTGCCTGGTATCGGTGCGCCCGACGAGCCGATGCTGGAGGCGTACACCGCCCTCGGCGGCCTCGCCGCGGCGACGGAGCGAGTTCAGTTGTCGGCGTTGGTAACCGGCAACACCTACCGTAATCCTCCCATGCTCGCCAAGTCTGTTACCACGCTGGATGTGGTCAGCGGCGGGCGCGCGGTACTCGGCATCGGCGCGGGCTGGTTCGAGCCGGAGCATCGCTCTTTCGGCTACGAATTCGGCACTTTCACCGAACGCTTCGAACGCCTCGACGAGGCGCTGCAGATCATCCAGCCGATGTTGCGCGGGCGGCGCCCGAGTTTCCACGGCAAGTGGTATCAGGTGGAAGACGCCGTCAACGAACCGAGGATCCGCGATGATATGCCGATTCTGCTCGGTGGCGCCGGGGAAAAGAAGACATTCGCTCTGGCCGCTCGTTTCGCCGATCACCTCAACATCATCTGTAACGCTTCGGAGTTGCCGCGCAAGGTGGATGCGCTGCGTGCCCGCTGCGCCGAGGTCGGTCGGGACCCGAAGACCCTGGAAACCAGCTATCTGTGCTTTGTGATGATGGACGAGGACGGAGATCTGGTCCGTAAACAGCAGCAGGACATACTCGGCGGCATGGGTATCGATCTGGCGTCGATGTCGGAGTCCGAGCGCAAGCAGAGCCCGGCGGATCAGCAGTTCGTCGGTACACCGGACGAGGTCGCCGAGCAGTTGCGGACCCGGGTGCTCGACCAGGGGATCGACGGGCTGGTCATCAACATGATCGTCAACGGGCACGAGCCGGGCATGATCGAGCTCGCTGGAAAGACCTTGGCGCCACTGGTGCGCTGAGAGGCCGATGACCAGATCCGCAGGCGCCGGGATGCGATTTCCGGCGCCTGTGCGCCATCTGGCACAATGGACAATCGTCCTTCCGGACACCGTGTCAGCCCGTCTCCGGTTACGTACCGCGCGGCGGTCACACACGCCAAACGCAAAACCGGGCTCGCAGACCGTGCGGGTCGCTGAATTGCGTCGTGACCAACCGACGAAAGGCAGATCAGCAGTGGCTGTTCGCATCAAACTCACCCGCATGGGCAAGATCCGCAACCCGCAGTACCGCGTTGTCGTCGCGGACTCCCGCACGCGCCGGGACGGCCGGGCTATCGAGTCCATCGGCAAGTACCACCCGAAGGAAGAGCCGTCGCTCATCGAAATCGATTCCGAGCGCGTGCAGTACTGGCTGGGTGTCGGTGCACAGCCGACCGAGCCGGTGCTCCAGCTGTTGAAGATCACCGGTGACTGGCAGAAATTCAAGGGCATCGACGGCGCCGAGGGCACCTTGAAGGTCAAGCCGGCCAAGCCGTCCAAGCTGGACCTGTTCAACGCGGCGTTGGCCGCCGCGGACAACGAGCCGGTCGCCGAGGCGGTCACGCCCAAGAAGAAGGCTGCCAAGAAGGACGCCGAAGAGGGCGCCGAGGCCGCCGAGTAATGAGCGCCGTCGTCGCCGACGTCGTGGAGCATTTGGTTCGCGGCATCGTCGCCAATCCTGATGACGTCCGCGTCGATCTGATCACCAGCCGCCGCGGCCGCACGGTCGAGGTGCATGTTCATCCCGATGATCTCGGCAAGGTGATCGGTCGCGGTGGTCGCACCGCGACCGCGCTGCGCACCCTTGTCGCCGGTATCGGCGGCCGAGGCATTCGGGTCGACGTGGTCGACACCGACCAGTAGATGGAACTCGTCATCGGACGGGTCGCCAAGTCGCATGGCGTGCGGGGCGAACTCGTCGTCGAAGTGCGTACCGATGAGCCCGAGGCACGCTTCGCGCCCGACCGTACGTTGCGTGGTCGACTGCCGCGATCCGCCGATGTCCGCGATTTCACCGTAGAGTCGGTCCGAGAGCACTCGGGCCGACTTCTGGTGTCGCTCGCAGGCGTCGCCGATCGCACCGCGGCCGACGTGCTGCGCGGCATGCTGTTCGTGATCGACAGCGCGGACCTGCCGCCCTCGGCCGATCCGGACGAATTCTACGACCATGAGCTGGAAGGGCTCGAGGTTCGGTGCACCGACGGCACAGTGGTGGGATCCGTGCGCGAGGTGTTGCATTCCCCGGCCGGTGAGCTGCTCGCGGTGCGCGCCGCTGAGGACGGACGGGAGATCCTGATCCCATTCGTCACCGCCATCGTGCCTACCGTGTCGCTTGCCGACCGTGTCATCGTCATCGATCCGCCCGAGGGCCTGCTCGACCCGGAATGAGACAGTTCGCCATTCGATTGCCAGGCATTCGGCGGCCCGCCACAGGGGCCGGGACATCGCGGCGAAAGAAGGGACGGGCATGAAACTCGACATCGTCACGATTTTCCCGGAGTATTTGGAGCCACTGCGCACGGCACTGCTGGGTAAGGCGATCGAGCGGGGTCTGATCTGTCTTGCCGTGCACGACTTGCGCAGCTGGACACATGACGTACACAAGTCGGTCGACGATGCCCCGTATGGCGGCGGACCCGGCATGGTCATGAAGCCGACCGTATGGGGTGCGGCGCTCGATGAGGTCTGCTCCGACGACGCGTTGCTCGTGGTCCCCACTCCAGCGGGTGTGCCGTTCACACAGGCCACCGCGCAGCGCTGGGCCGCGGAAGAACACGTGATCTTCGCGTGTGGCCGCTATGAAGGTATCGACCAGCGCGTCTTCGACGACGCCGCGCGCAGAGTGCGGGTGGCCGAGGTCAGTATCGGTGACTATGTGCTGATCGGCGGTGAGGCGGCGGCGCTGGTGATGACCGAGGCCGTGGTTCGATTGCTGCCCGGCGTGCTCGGCAATCAGCAGTCCCACCAAGAGGATTCGTTCTCCGATGGTTTGCTCGAGGGCCCCAGCTACACCCGCCCGGCCTCTTGGCGCGGTCTCGAGGTCCCTCAGATCCTGCTGTCTGGAGACCACGCGAAGGTGGCTGCCTGGCGTCATGAGCAAGCGCTGGCGCGCACCCGCGCCCGCCGCCCGGATCTGCTCGCGGACCAAGGCGCGGAGTCCGGTCCGGACGGCGGGCAGTGAACGGAGGTCAGGGCAACAATCCGTGGCGGCGAGCCGCGACCACCGCTTCGTGCCGAGTATGGGCGTCGAGTTTGGCCATCGCGTTGCGCAGGTAGCTCTTCACGGTCTCCGGTCCGAGGCAGAGGCGTTGCGCCGTTTCTTGATTGGTACAGCCGAGGGCGATATGGGACAGCACGTCGAGTTCGCGGCGGGACAGTCGCGGGCTTTCCGAAGGCGGATCACCTGCCAGGGCATGGGTGAGTCGTGCGCATAACGCGTGCAGCCGCCCGCGCAATCGGTCGTCCTCGGCGGAGGCTGCCATGCCGCGGAGCTCGGCGTGAATGCCGCGTAGTTCTTCGGTAACTGTCGGGGCGGCGGTCGCCGCCGGCGTGGTCAGCTCCAACATCCTTACCCGGTGGTCGACCGCGTCACGGATGGCGATCTCGGTAGCCAGGCGACGACCGGCCTGGATAACGAGTTCCATGGTCCGGTCGCCCACTGGACTGGCGCTGCGGGCTGCGGCATAGAGCACCGCTCGGGAACATTGGTCCACGACTACCGGAACGGCGAGCATAGAGCGAATGCCTTCCTCGGAGACCGGCGCGTCGTAGTCATGAGTGATCGAAGTGGCGGTGCGATAGTCCGTGACCGAGGCGGGACGACCGGAATCCAGGACGAGTCCGCCGAGTCCGGAGGCGCGCGCGATGACCAGACCGCGTAGCCGGTTGGTCAAGGTGCCGACGAATTCCGACAGCAACAGCGCTTCGCTGTGAACCTCGCCGCCGAGCGCCACCGGTACGCCCGTCGTATTGGCGACCCAGCGGATCTCAGCGCGTATCGCATCGCTGTCGCGTGGGCGTAGCAGGGCGGTGTGGGTCACGGGGACTCACCCCTTTTCGGGGGTAGTGGGCATCGGCACGTGACCCACATCCTATTGCGCACCCGGGTTGCGTTGAATCACCGAAAGAGGAGAACTGATAGATGGGCATCGAGCTGGAGCAGCGGGTGCGCGATCTGCTGGACTGTTACGACAGGAGCGACGCATCGGCGGCGGAGTTGCTCTGCGATCGGCATCCGGCTGACGAAGTGGCCTTCACCATTGTGGAGCCGGACCTGACCTCGACCGACCTCACCTACGGCGAACTGCGGGAACGCTCGCAACGATGTGCCGCCGCGCTCGCCGAACTCGGCGTAGGACCGGGCGACAGGGTCGCCACGCTGATGGCGAAATCGGCAGATCTGGTGGTCGCGCTACTCGGCATCTGGCGGCGCGGTGCGGTACATGTTCCGCTGTTCACCGCATTCGCGACTCCGGCTATCGTGTTTCGGCTGCAAGCGGCCGACGTCTCGGTCGTTATCGCCGACTCCGACCAGGCGCCGAAACTGGCGCCCGGTCCGGATATGCCCGCGAACCCGTCCTGGCGGCTCATTGTCGCCGGAGCTACTGCCCCCGCGGACGCACTGCGGATGGAGCAGCTGCTCGACACCCATTCGGCCGATCACCCGAATGCGCATCCGGTCGTGGTCGGAGGCGCCGGACCACTTGTCCTGTTGTTCACCAGCGGCACCACCGGCACCCCCAAGGGGGTCTCGATTCCATTACGCGCACTCGCTTCTTTCCACGCGTATCAGGAGTTCGGGCTGGACGTCCGGCCGGACGATGTGTTCTGGAATGCCGCGGATCCGGGCTGGGCGTACGGGCTCTATTACGCCATCATCAGCCCGCTGGCCACCGGTACCCGCAGCATCCTGCTTCACGCGGGCTTCTCCGCCCCGTTGACCTGGCAGGTGCTCCAGGCTTTCGGCGTCACCAATTTCGCCGCTGCCCCGACGGTCTATCGCGCGTTGCGCGCCGACAGCTCCGTACAATCGGTGCCTTGTAAGCTGCGCTGCGCATCCTCGGTGGGCGAGCCACTGACGCCCGAGGTCATCGTCTGGTCGGCGGAGCACCTCGGTGTCGCGGTACGTGACCAATACGGTCAGACCGAGCACGGCATGGTCATCAGCAATTCCTGGCACAAAGATCTCGATACCGAGACGCCGGCGGGGTCGATGGGCCGCGCGCTGCCGGGCTGGTCGTGCGCGGTGCTCGCCGAGGATGCAGACACCCTCGCACCCACCGGACAGGTGGGCCGGGTCGCTATCGATACCGAGCACAGCCCGCTGCTGTGGTTCCTCGGTTATCTCGATGCCCCGGAACGTACCGCGCAGCGCTATACCGCCGACGGCCGCTGGTATCTGACCGGCGACGCGGGCGCGCAGGATGCGGATGGTTTCTTCCACTTCTCCTCGCGCGATGACGATGTCATCATCATGGCCGGTTACCGCATCGGTCCGTTCGAAGTGGAGAGCGTGCTGGTAATGCACGAGCAGGTGGCTGAGGCGGCTGTGGTCGGGATGCCGGATCAACTGCGTGGTGAGGTACTGGAGGCATTCGTGGTGCTCCGCGACGGTGCGGAAGGCGGCCCCGAGCTGGAGTCCGAGCTTCAGAACCTGGTAAAGAGGAAGTTCGCCGCGCACGCGTACCCGCGCAAGGTCCACTTCGTGCCCGACCTGCCGAAGACCCCAAGCGGCAAAGTGCAGCGGTTCGTGCTGCGTCAGGGCGGGATTCGGTGATGTCCGCCATGGCGAACTCGTCGCCCAGCTATGCTTTCGGCGACCGCGCCGCGCCGCTGCTCGATGACACCATCGGCGCCGGCCTCGACCGTACGATCGCGATGTTCCCCGAGCGGGAAGCGTTGGTGGACTGCCCGTCCGATCGCCGCTGGACCTACCGGCAACTCGGTGCCATTGTCGATGCCCTGGCCTGTGGCCTTGCCGACCGGGGCATCGGTAAGGGGGATCGGGTCGGTATCTGGGCGCCGAACTGCGCGGAATGGTTGTTCGTGCAATACGCCACGGCGAAGATCGGCGCGATCCTGGTCACCATCAACCCGGCGTACCGCACCGGTGAACTGGAGTATGCGCTGCGCCAGGCGGGTGTGCGGATGCTCGTCGCGGCTGAACAGTTCAAGACTTCGAACTATGTCGAGATGATCGAACAGGTTCGGCCGAATTGTCCGGAGCTGAAGCAGGTGTTCGTGCTCGGCACTCCGGAGTGGGAGGCATTGCTGCGCACCGAGATCGACGCCGCCCGGCTCGCCGAGCTCGGTGCGCGGCTGTCGGTTCACGAACCGATCAATATCCAGTACACCTCCGGCACAACAGGTTTTCCCAAGGGCGCCACGCTCAGTCATCACAACATCCTGAACAACGGCTATTTCGTCGGCGAGCTGTGTGGTTATAGCGAACAGGATCGGATCTGCGTTCCGGTGCCGTTCTATCACTGCTTCGGCATGGTGATGGGTAATCTCGCGAGTACGAGCCACGGTGCGGCCATCGTGCTCCCGGCGCCTTCGTTCGAGCCGAAGGCGACACTGGCCGCAGTCGCGGCCGAGCGGTGCACGTCGCTGTACGGCGTGCCGACGATGTTCATCGATATGCTCACCGAATTGGATTCGGCCACTGCGGATCTGTCCACCTTGCGCACCGGCATCATGGCGGGCTCACCGTGTCCGGTGGAGGTGATGAAACAGGTGATCGACCGGATGGGCATGCACGAGGTGTGTATCTGCTATGGGATGACAGAAACGTCACCGGTCTCGACCCAGACCCGACGCGACGACAGTATCGAACGCCGCACCGCTACGATCGGCCGCGTAGGGCCCCATCTGGAGATCAAGATCATAGATCCGGCAACGGGTCGCACGGTACCGCGCGGAGAACCGGGTGAGCTGTGCGCCCGCGGTTACGCGGTGATGATCGGATACTGGGATGAGCCGGACAAGACCGCCGAAGCCATCGACTCCGAGGGCTGGATGCACACCGGCGACATCGGTGTGATGGACGACGACGGGTATCTGGCCATCACCGGCCGGATCAAGGACATGGTCATCCGCGGCGGCGAGAATATCTATCCGAGGGAGATCGAGGAATTTCTCTATACCCACCCCGGCGTCCTGGATGCCCAGGTGGTCGGTGTTCCGGACCCCAAGTACGGCGAGGAACTGATGGCATGGGTCCGGATGCGTGAGGGCGCACCACCATTGGACGCCCCCGCGGTGCGTGAATTCTGCCGAGGCAAGCTGGCCCACTTCAAGATCCCGCGCTATGTGCATGTGGTCGAGGACTTTCCGATGACGGTCACCGGCAAGGTCCGCAAGGCCGAGATACGGGAGAAATCCCGGCGGCTGCTCGGGTTGGGCGACAGCTGAGACCGAGTAGCGCACCTGGGCGTGGAACGCGTGTCGGGCGGTGGCGGTAGTCTTTGCGGACGTGACGACAGCGCCCGAGACCAGCAGTGCAGAGTCCGATACCGTGCCCCCTGCGGCGCCGCCGCGTTCCGGTGCCGCAGGCGTGAACCGTAGCCTCGCCGAAGAGCTTGCGGTGCGCGAGACCCAGGTACGCGCCGCCGTCGAGCTCCTCGACGGCGGCGCGACCGTCCCGTTCATCGCGCGGTACCGCAAAGAGGTCACCGGTGGTCTGGACGACGCTCAGCTACGCGTGCTCGGGGAGCGCCTGCACTACCTGCGCGAACTCGAGGAGCGCAGGGCTGTGATCGTCGAATCGATCCGGGCGCAGGGCAAGCTCGACGACGCCCTGCACCAACAGATCATGCTGGCCGAGACCAAAGCCAGACTGGAGGACATCTACCTGCCGTACAAGCCGAAACGGCGTACCAAGGCGCAGATCGCGCGCGAGGCAGGACATGAGCCGGTAGCCGACGCTCTGATCGGCGATCCGGCCACCGATCCGGCGCAGTACACCGCCGAGCAGCTCGACGGCGCGCGGGCCATCTTGGTCGAGCGCTTCGCCGAGGACGCCGATCTGGTCGGTGAACTGCGCGAGCTGATGTGGCAACGTGGGCAGGTCACTTCGACAGTGCGTACGGGCAAACAGGAAGCGGGCGCGAAGTTCGCCGACTATTTCGAGTTCAGCGAGCCGTTCGACCAGCTTCCTTCACATCGCGTCCTCGCGTTGTTGCGCGGTGAGAAGGAGGAAGTGCTCACCCTGCACCTCGAGCCGGACACCGAGGAGCCGCAGCCAGGGGAACGCACCGTCTACGAGGGGCGCATCGCAGTCCGCTTCGGCATCGCCGACCATGGCCGCCTCGCCGACTCCTGGCTGCTGGACACAGTGCGTTGGGCCTGGCGCACGAAACTGCAAGTCAGTCTGGGCATCGATACCAGAATGCGGTTGCGGCAAGCGGCCGAGAAAGACGCGGTCGATGTGTTCGCCGCGAATCTGCGCGATCTGTTGCTCGCCGCGCCGGCGGGCACCCGCCCCACCATGGGCCTCGATCCCGGCTATCGCACCGGAGTCAAGGTCGCGGTGGTCGATGCCACCGGAAAGGTGGTCGCCACCGAAGTCATCTATCCGCATAAGCCGCAGGGGCGGTCCGAGAAGGCGCTCGCGGTGCTCGGCGCGCTGGTCGCCAGGTTCGGCGTCGAGCTCATCGCGATCGGCAACGGCACCGCTTCGCGCGAGACCGATGCCCTTGTCGCCGAGCTGCTCTCACGCATCGCCGCTTCGTCGGACGGCACAGTGACCATGCCGACCAAGATCGTGGTGTCGGAGGCGGGCGCCTCGGTGTACTCCGCCTCGGCGTACGCATCCCAGGAGCTGCCCGATCTGGATGTGTCCTTGCGCGGCGCGGTCTCGATCGCACGTCGTCTGCAGGATCCGCTCGCCGAGCTGGTGAAAATCGACCCGAAATCCATCGGTGTCGGCCAGTACCAGCATGATGTGTCCGAAACCCTGCTTGCTCGTTCGTTGGGCGCGGTCGTCGAAGACGCGGTGAATGCGGTGGGTGTGGATGTGAACACGGCCTCGGTACCGCTGTTGTCGCGAGTGTCCGGTATCGGTGGTTCGGTGGCGGAAAGTATTGTGGCGTATCGGGACCAGAACGGGCCGTTCCGCAGCCGGACCGCATTGCTGGATGTGCCCCGCTTGGGGCCGAAGGCCTTCGAGCAGTGCGCGGGCTTCCTGCGCATCCGCGCCGGTGACGACCCGCTGGATACTTCCGCGGTGCACCCGGAGGCATACCCGGTGGTGCGGCGCATTCTCGAATCGACCGGTCGCCCCATCGCGGAGGTCATCGGTAATGTCACGGTGTTGCATTCGTTGCGGGCAGGCGATTTCATCGATGAGCGCTTCGGTGTCCCTACGGTTACCGACATTATCGCGGAGCTGGAGAAACCGGGCCGAGATCCACGCCCGGAATTCAGAACCGCGGAGTTCGCCGCGGGAGTGGAGAAGGTCGCCGATCTGAAGCCCGGCATGGTGTTGGAGGGTGTGGTCACCAATGTGGCCGCATTCGGCGCGTTCGTCGACGTGGGTGTGCACCAGGATGGGTTGGTACACGTCTCGGCTATGTCGCACACCTTCGTGAAAGACCCGCGCGCGGTGGTCAAATCCGGTGATGTGGTGAAAGTGAAGGTGCTGGAGGTCGACATCGCGCGGCAGCGCATCGGCCTGTCGCTGCGTCTGGACGACGAGCCGGGCGCGGCCACGAAGAGCGGTGACGTTCAGCAGCGCGGTCGAGGTGCTCGATCCGGGGACGGCGGGCAGCGACAGCGGCAGAATGGTCGGGGTAGGCAGCAGAGTCGCGAACAGCCGCAGGGGCGCGGCGGCGGTCAGCGACGCAACGCCCCTGCTCCGAGCGGCGCTATGGCGGACGCGCTGCGAAGAGCGGGGTTCGGCCGCTAGTTCGGGGAACGGGAGTGGTCAGCGGGCATGCGATGGCTCGATAGTGAGGTGATCGCGCGAGAGCGGCTGCCTTTGCTGTGTTTTCTGCTCGGGTTCATCCTCGGCTTCTTGTTCATTCGGCTCAGTGTCCGACTGATCCGTGCTCGGGTGCGCTGGTGGCCGGGCAATCTGCGCGCCGGTGACACGCATATCCATCACATGGTGTTCGGAGTGGTCTTGGTGCTGGCGTCCGGCATCGGCATGGTCAGCATGTTCCAGAGCGCGAGCCAGGTGACGGCCGCAATCCTCGCCACCGCGTTCGGTGTCGGTGCCGCGCTGGTCTTGGATGAATTCGCGCTGATCTTCTACCTGCGTGATGTGTATTGGGAGGAGCAGGGGCGCACTTCGGTGGACGCGGTGTTCGTCGCACTCGCGGTGACCGCTCTGTTGGTGCTGGGATTTCACCCGCTGTGGATGCTGGACATCAACGGCTTCCGGGACGAGCCGCGGGCAGAGATCCATCTCTTCGTCATCGTGTTCGCGGTGGTGAACCTGGGACTGGCCGCGATCGTCATCGCCAAGGGGAAGATCTGGACCGGGTTGTTCGGCATGTTCTTCCTGCCGTTGCTCGTGGTGGGTGCGTTGCGGCTCAGCCGTCCCGGCGCACCGTGGGCGCGCTGGCGTTATGCCGACCGCAGACGCCTGATGTACCGGGCCATCGTCCGAGAGCGGCGCTACCGCCGCCCGGTGATTCGCGCCAAGATCTTCGTACAGGATCTGGTCGCGGGGAAACCGGACGTCAAGCATGTTCGTGAGGCGGCGGAGGCGGAACTCGCTCGCACAGTGGTGCCCGCGCCGCCCGCGCCGCATCGGTACCACTGGTGGGCCGACCACAGCCCATCGTCCGAGGCCGACCCACCCACGCAGGACACGGTGTCCGACAAATCGCGGCATTGAGGTCCGTGGATGTACCGAACAACAGGTCGGAGCGATTCGACGGCCTGTGCAGTAGTTCACTCCCGGCGCAGCGCTTCGGATTCGTCGATTCCGCGGCCGAGCGCCGGGCAGCAGCCGTTTGTCGAGCTGTTCGCGGAGAGTTGCTGTTCGCGGAGAGTTTCGGAGCAGATGATCCCGCCCGCAGCACGGGAGGCGGGTCGATTTCTTCGCGTACTGCTGATCTGGCACAATGCACAGGTTGCCCTGGGTGGTTGTCGACCCGGCGCATCCCCCTATTCGGAGCATGAACCGGCCGAGTGCGCGCAGTGCCGCCAGGGTCCTCTGCTCGCGCGAAACCAGAAGGATGGAAATGAACACCCTTGACTTCGTCGACGAGAAATCGCTGCGCAGCGATGTCCCCGAGTTCCGGCCCGGCGACACGTTGAACGTGCATGTGAAAGTCATCGAGGGCTCGAAGGAGCGCATCCAGGTATTCAAGGGCGTCGTGATCCGCCGCCAGGGCGGCGGCATCCGGGAGACCTTCACTGTTCGCAAGGTGTCGTTCGGCGTCGGCGTGGAGCGCACCTTCCCGGTGCATAGCCCGAACATCGACCATATCGATGTCGTGACCCGTGGTGACGTCCGCCGGGCCAAGCTGTACTACCTGCGTGAGCTGCGCGGCAAGGCTGCCAAGATCAAAGAGAAGCGCTGAGCTCGCTTTTCGATACTACAGACCTTCCCTGGCCCGGTATCGGACTTCGGTCTCCGATACCGGGCTAGTCTGTTCGGCGTGGCAGAAGAAAGCGGGTCGACGCCGGTGTCCGGATCAGGTAACGAGAAGAAGCGAAGAGGGCCGAAGAAGCAGCGGCCGTTCTGGCAGGAGCTACCAATCCTCATTGTGATCGCCGCGGTGATCGCGGCGTTCATGGTGCATTTTGTCGGCAGGCCGTATGTGATTCCGTCGGAGTCGATGGAAACCACTTTGCACGGCTGCGCCGGTTGCGTCGGTGACCGCATCTATGTGGAGAAACTGAGTTACTACTGGGGCGATCCGAAGCCGGGTGATGTGGTGGTGTTCGCAGGCCCGCCCTCGTGGAACATCGGGTATCAGTCGATCCGTTCGGACAATCCGGCCATTCGAGGGGTGCAGAACTTCTTCTCCTTCTTCGGCTTCGTACCGCCGGACGAGAACGATTTGGTGAAGCGGGTGATCGCGGTCGGAGGCCAGACTGTGGAGTGTTGTGATCCGAAGGGCCGGGTCATCGTAGACGGCAAGCCATTGGACGAGCCGTACGCTCGCTATAAGTACCCGTACGTGCCGGGGCAGCCCTACAGCCGTGGTGGGACACCTGTGTTGGGGGGACGTGAGTTCCCGCCTGTGCGGGTACCCGAGGGGAACATATGGGTGATGGGTGACAACCGCAACTTTTCCGCCGATTCCCGCGCCCATATGGACGATGACCTGAATGGCACCGTCCCGGTGGAGAACATCCGAGGTAAGACCGTGTTCAAGATCTGGCCACCCAACCGGATCGGACCGGTGCCTTCACAGGATCCCCAGACGAACTGACCTGTCGGACCGCACCATAATCGGATGATGAGGCAAGGACGCGTGTCATTGGCCAACGGTTGGCCGCCGCGCATGGTGATGCGCAAGGCCGGCGGACTGCGCACACTCGAATCGGCATTGATCCGCGGCGGCCTCGGGCCGGTCGCTGGGGTGGACGAGGCGGGGCGCGGTCCCTGTGCAGGCCCGCTGGTGGTGGCCGCGTGCCTGCTCGCTCCGAAAGCGTATGACAAGCTGGCTGGTCTCGATGACTCCAAGAAGCTCGCCGAGCCCGTCCGCGAAGAGCTGTACCCAGTGATCGCCCGCCTGGCGCTGGCCTACGAGATCGTCGTGATTTCGGCCGGAGAGATCGACTCGCTCGGCATTCACGTCGCCAATATCGAGGGCATGCGTCGGGCGGTCGCCGGTCTCAGCCGGAAGCCGGGTTATGTGCTCACCGACGGATTCCGGGTGCCCGGCATCCCGGTGCCTTCATTGCCGATCATCGGTGGTGACGGGGCAGCGGCCTGTATCGCGGCGGCCAGCGTCCTGGCGAAGGTAACCAGAGACCGCATCATGGTCGAGTTGAGCGAACGGTTTCCCGGCTATGGGTTCGCGGCGCACAAGGGCTACAACACGCCTGAGCATATGGCTGCGTTGCGTCGCCTCGGACCCAGCAGTGAACATCGCCGCTCATGGCGCACTGTGCGCGAGGTCGACACGGCACGGTTGGTCGCCTCATCAGCCTGCGTGGCAGCGGAGATGGCCGAGGACGCCCCGGACACCATGGCGTCCGAGAAATTCCAGGACGGACGTACGGCTGGCCGAGTGGCTACTGGTGCCGCGCATGCGCGATGATGTCAGCACATGACGCGACGCGGCGAGAAGGAGGACGTGCCACCCGATGAGCGCCGAGGACCTCGAGAAGTACGAGACCGAGATGGAACTCTCGCTGTATCGCGAGTATAAGGATATTGTCGGTCAGTTTTCGTACGTGGTGGAGACCGAGCGTCGCTTCTACCTGGCCAACTCTGTGGAGTTGCGGCCGCAGAATGCGGACGGCGAAGTGTACTTCGAGGTGCGGATGAGCGATGCGTGGGTGTGGGACATGTACCGTCCGGCCCGCTTTGTCAAACATGTCCGAGTGATCACTTTCAAGGACGTCAATATCGAGGAGTTGGAGAAGCCGGACCTGCGATTGCCGGAGTGAGCGATCGGATAATTATCCACAGGGACACGCTGATCAACAGGCTTTCTTTGTGCCCAGGTCGGCGCGGCTGATCTTGTCCGGCCCCGACGCAGTCTGAGTGAGTGACAGACAAACAGGCGCTCGGCGCGCGCGGGGAAGAGCTGGCGGCGCACTTTCTGCGGGCCGCGGGGATGGAGATCATCGCCAGGAACTGGCGCTGCAGATACGGTGAGCTGGATCTGATCGTCCTCGATCGGGACGTGATCGCTTTCGTAGAGGTCAAGACCCGTACCGGCCTCGGCTATGGGGCACCGGCCGAATCGGTCACGGCCGTTAAACAGCGGCGTATCCGGCGGCTGGCCCTGCTGTGGTTGGCCGAACAGAACGGTTCGTGGCGGCGGGTCAGGTTCGATGTCGTGTCTGTGCTGGTGGAGCCGGGCCGAGCACCGATCATCGATCACCTCGAGTCGGTGTTCTGAATGGCGCTCGGACGGGCCCATTCGGTCGCCGTCACCGGGGTGGACGGTCTGCTCGTCGAGATCGAGGCCGATATCGGCCAGGGTTTACCCGCCATCCACTTGGTCGGCCTGCCCGATACAGCGTTACAGGAATCCCGCGACCGAGTGCGCTCGGCAGTGACGAACTCCGGGGAGAAATGGCCGGACGGCAGGGTGATCCTCGCACTGTCCCCCGCCACATTGCCGAAGCTGGGGACAGTCTACGACCTGGCCCTCGCGGTCGCGGTGCTCGACGCGTCCGGTGGTATCCCGGCCGAGCGGTTGGCGAAGACAGTGCTGCTCGGCGAACTCGCCCTGGACGGGCGGCTGCGTCGAGTACGGGGTATCTTGCCTGCCGTGCTCGCGGCGCGCACCGCGGGCTGGTCGAGCGTCGTGGTGCCTGCGGCGACTCTGGCCGAGGCCGCACTGGTCGAGGGCATCGAGGTGTTCGGGGCGGGCAATCTACGTGAGGTGGTGTCCTGGCTGCGTAGCGAGGGCTCGCTCGCCGAGCCGGACGGAAGCATGCCGAGCACAGTGCCCCAGCAAGGTGATCTCAGTGAGGTGGTCGGGCAGGCCGAAGCTCGCTGGGCACTGGAGGTGGCCGCGGCCGGCGGGCACCACCTGCTACTGACCGGCCCGCCCGGTATCGGTAAAACGATGCTGGCGCAACGTCTTCCCGGTTTGCTTCCACCACTCACCGAGACCGAGGCGCTGGAGGTGACCGCGATCCACTCGATGGCGGGCACGCTCTCCGGTGAGCATCCGCTGATCACTGTGCCGCCGTTCGTCGCTCCGCACCACTCCACCTCGGTGAGTGCGATGATCGGTGGCGGTTCCGGCACCGCCAGGCCCGGTGCGGTCAGCCGGGCTCATCGTGGTGTGCTGCTCCTCGACGAATGCGCTGAGCTCGGCGCCAAGGTGCTCGAGGCGATGCGCACCCCATTGGAAGAGGGTGAAGTGCGTATCGCCCGGCGCGACGGAGTGGCGCGTTATCCGGCTCGCTTCCAGCTCGTCCTGGCGGCGAATCCATGCCCGTGTGCCCCTGCCAGGGAGGTCGACTGCATCTGCGCACCGTTGGCCCGCCGCCGTTATCTCGGAAAATTGTCCGGTCCGCTGATGGACCGCATCGATCTCTGGGTGCGGATGCACGGCCAGCTCGGCGCCACGTTCAGTACCGAGACCGGGGAGAGCAGCGCGGCGGTCCGTGGTCGGGTCGCCCATGCCAGGTCCGCGGCGATCACGCGGTGGCGCGAGTACGGTTGGCTCGCGAATGCCGAAGTACCCGGCCACATTCTGCGGCAGAGATTCCGCTTGCCTCGGGAGGCGCTGGCTCCCGTCGAGGGTGCCCTGCGACTCGGCCGGATGTCCGCACGCGGGGCCGATCGAGCTCTCCGAGTGGCCTGGACCATCTGCGATCTGCGTGGTGGAGAAGTGCCTTCCGCGCAAGACGTGCTGGCCGCGTTGAACTTCCGGCAACGGGACACGGAATGAGTGCGTCGCTCCCGGAGCGGGACGGTGCGACCGACAGCCACCATCGTCCGGTATCCGGCGATGCCGATGCAAGGAGGCTGGCGTGGGTGTACTTGTCGCGGGTGGTACTCGGCCCATGCGCACCGCTCTCGGCGTTGATCGATGCGGTGGGGGTGGTCGAGGCGGCGCGCGCCGTGCGGGAATGCGCACTGCCAGAATCATTGCGCGGCCCGACAGCGCAGCGCCGTGATATCGACCTCGCCGCGCGAGATCTGGCGGCGGTCACGCGGATCGGCGGGCGAGTGATCACACCGGATGATTCCGAGTGGCCCGCATGGCGCATGCTCGGTTTCACTCAGCTGGAGCCCGGCCGCGACCGCGACGCGGCAGTGCCGCTCGTGCTGTGGGCCCGAGGTCCGCGCTCCCTACTGGAGATCAGCGAACGTGCTGTAGCTGTGGTCGGTGCCCGGTGCAGCACCGGGTACGGCAATCGGGTCGCCGCCGAGATCGTGGGCGACCTCGCCACGCAGGGATGGACCATCGTCTCCGGAGCGGCCTTCGGGATCGACGGCATGGCGCACCGTTCCGCGCTCGCCGCGCAGGGCTCGACTATCGCGGTATTGGCATGCGGCATCGACCGGCCCTATCCGGCGCAGCACGAACGGTTGCTGGCCGAGATCGCCGAATCCGGTGTGGTGATCAGTGAATACCCCCCCGGTGTCACCGCGCACAAGCATCATTTCCTTGCCAGGAACCGTCTGATCGCCGCGCTTGCCGACGGAGTACTCGTTGTCGAGGCGGGGCTGCGCAGCGGTGCACGCAACACCGTCAAATGGGCTCGTCGTCTCGGTCGCCCGGCTCTGGCGATACCAGGTCCGGTGACATCCGTGGCTTCGGTGGGATGCCATCGCATGATCAGCGAGGGCGAAGCCCTTCTGGTCACGCGCGCCGAGGAGGTTGTCGGCGAAGTAGGGCCGCCGCGGTTGCCTCTCTGCGATGACGAGAGGGCGGACGATCCGGCGCATGGCCTGACCGGAGCCGAGGCAGAGGTCTTCGCCGCCTTACCGAAGGTAGGGGCGAGGGTGCCCGCGGAGCTGTCCGCGCACTGCGGGCTTCCCCTCGCCGCCGTCCGTGCGGCGTTGCCTGCGCTCAAATTGGCGGGGCTGGTGACCGCTGATGAAAATGGTTGGCATCGAACAGCGCGTCGCGTTTGACCGTGTCCGGCGTGGTGGCTTGCCAACCACGATAGTGGTCTGGACGGTGGGGAGATGGAGGAACTGCCCGAAGATATGGAAGCCTTGCTCGTGGAATACGGTAGGCATTTGCGATTCGGGCGGAATCGCTCGGCGCATACGGTGCGGGCCTATCTGGGGGATGCGCGGTCTCTGCTGCGGCACCTGTACGCGCGCTCGGCGGATTCGGCGATTCAGGAGTTGGACTTACTGCTGCTGCGCTCCTGGTTGGCGCAGCAGGTTGCGGCCGGCGCAGCGCGAACGACGCTCGCTCGCCGAGCCGCTTCGGCGCGAACCTTCAGCGCCTGGCTCACCCGGACCGGCCGGTTGTCCGGTGATCCCGGGCTGCGGTTGGTCGCGCCGAAGGCGCATCGCGTGCTGCCCACTGTGCTCGGGCAGCGGCAGGCGATCGGTGTCATGCATGCGGCGGAATCCGGTGCCGCCCAGCGTGAACCGATGGCATTACGTGATCGAGCAATCGTGGAGTTGCTCTATGCCACCGGCATCAGGGTCGGCGAGCTGTGCGGGCTGGATATCGACGACGTCGACCGTGAACGGCGTGTGGTCCGGGTACTCGGCAAAGGCAACAAGGAGCGATCAGTGCCGTTCGGCACGCCTGCCGACGAAGCCGTAGCAAACTGGCTGCGTTACGGGCGTCCTGTCTTCGCCACCGCTGCGTCCGGACGCGCGCTGTTGCTGGGCCGTCGCGGCAGACGGCTCGATCAACGCCAGGCAAGAACCGTTGTGCACGAGGTGGTCTCGGCCCTTCCTGACACGCCCGGCCTAGGGCCGCATGGTCTGCGTCATACCGCTGCGACTCATCTCCTGGAAGGTGGTGCGGACTTGAGGGTCGTCCAAGAACTCCTCGGTCACGCCAGTATGGCGACCACCCAGCTCTACACTCATGTTTCCATCGACCGCCTGAAGAAAGCACACGAGCAGGCCCATCCACGCGCTTGACGCAGCGGACGCCGCCACGAACTTGCTCAGCTAACTAGTGTGGCACTGCATAACCACCGGATCACGGGCACGCGGGGAGCGTGGACGGTCCCCGCGGCTCCGGTTAGGCTTGCTTAGCGGATCGTTTGCCAACGCTACGAGCGATGGAGTGATGCCGGTGGTTGACGTCGACCGGCACAGCATTTCGGATCGATGCTGTGCACTGGACCGATTTCGTGCTCTGGGGTCGAAAGCAGGAGGTGGCTGCCGGGCTGGGCGCCTGGTATCGCCTGGCGCGTCCTTGCCGACAAGCGCGACGGCGGAAGCCCGCGAATTGCCATGGGTCGAAGCAGCGTCGTGTCTCGTGACTATCGTGCGGTGGCGTGGGGGTGCCGATACTCGCCATCCCGCGACTCGAGGCCGGGCGGCGTGACCTCGTCGAGCCCCGATGCCGAATCCGAACAGGGAGAAGGGGAACCCGACTATCGATTCACGCTTGCGAACGAGCGCACCTTCTTGTCCTGGATGCGGACATCGCTGGGCTTGCTCGCTGCGGGGGTGGCAGTGCATACGCTGGTGGACCCGTCCCGGATAGCGGGGTTCCGGCGGGTGCTCGCGCTGAGTTGTTTGGTGTTGGCGACGATGGTCGCGGTCGGCGCGTATACGCACTGGCGACGGGTCGAGGTGGCCATGCGGCGGGGCGGCATATTGCCGGATACGGTGTTGGTGCCGATCCTGTCGACGGGTATCGCGATTGTGTCAGTGCTGGCTGGTGTGGCGGTGCTGCTGCGATGAGCGCCCCACATCTGGCCGCCGAACGCACGGCGCTGGCATGGCGGCGTACCGCTGTGGCGGCGATAGCAGTGGCCGTAGTGTTTTTGAACGCGGTCGCCGGCACCAGGTGGCGCCCGGCCGCGGTCGCGCTCGTCGGCGCCGCGGTCGCGCTGGTGGCGCTGGCCGGGGCCTGCTCCCTGCGCAGCCGTGGTTTGCGCCGAGGCCATCTCACGCACGGAGGTTGCAGTGTCGCTATGGCGGCGGTGGCGGTGGGCGTTGTCGCGCTCGCGGCGTTCGCGACTTTCACCGCAGGTTTGTTCGATCCACCGCCCTGATGTGGGCGGCTACCGCAAGGTTGTCGATACCCAGGAGGACGACAATGAGCACAGTGAGCACGCCGAGCCGTTTCATTGCCGCGGCACAGCAGCGTGCGGCAGATCTGCTGCCGTTCGCGGACGCCGCGGATACCACCGATGTCGAGCGCGGTTTCATCGCCGCTTCGGAGTCGAGTGTGATTACCGCTGAAGACGGAACGGTCGTGTGGGATAACGACTCCTACGCCTTCCTGCGTGAAGCCTGTCCGGAGTCGGTTCACCCCAGCCTCTGGCGGCAGTCCGGGCTGGCATTGCGGCAGGGGTTGTTCGAGGTCACAGCGGGCATCTACCAGATCCGTGGTTTGGATCTGTCCAATATGACATTGGTCGAAGGAGACACGGGTGTTCTGGTAATAGATCCGTTGATCTCCGCGGAAACCGCGGCAGCGGGGTTGGCGCTCTACCGCGCGCATCGTGGCGACCGCCCGGTGACCGGATTGATCTATACCCATTCGCACGTCGACCACTTCGGGGGCGGGGTGGGAGTGACCACCGCCGACGAGGTCGCCGCAGGGCGATGTCCGGTGCTTGCGCCCGCTGGTTTCCTGGAACACACGGTGGCGGAGAACATTTACGCGGGCACAGCGATGTCTCGTCGTG
This sequence comes from Nocardia sp. TBRC8007, assembly GCF_056629435.1. Taxonomy (NCBI): domain Bacteria; kingdom Bacillati; phylum Actinomycetota; class Actinomycetes; order Mycobacteriales; family Nocardiaceae; genus Nocardia; species Nocardia sp. TBRC8007. The sequence continues at coordinate 206,361 of NZ_JBWSOR010000002.1, forward strand.
CGGGGTACATGTTCGGTGCGGTGCTGCCGCGCGGTCCGCTCGGCTCGGTGGGCGCCGGGCTCGGTCAAACCACCTCGGTCGGCACGGTCTCGTTGATCCCACCCACCGTCGACATCACGAGGACCGGCCAGGAGGAGACGGTCGACGGGATACGGATGGTCTTCCAGCTCACGCCCGGTACCGAAGCGCCCGCGGAAATGAACTTCTATTTTCCGGAGCACCGCGCGCTGTGCATGGCGGAGAACGCGACCCACACCCTGCACAATTTGCTCACGCTGCGTGGTGCGTTGGTGCGTGACGCGCAGGTCTGGGCGAAGTACCTGACCGAGGCGATCAATCTGTTCGCTCGCGAATCCGACGTGGTCTTCGCCTCGCACCACTGGCCGACTTGGGGCACCACACGTCTGGTGGAATTCCTTTCGACACAACGCGATCTGTATGGGTATCTGCACGACCAGACTGTCCGGTTGTTGAACCAGGGGTATGTCGGAGCGGAGATCGCCGAGATGATCACGCTTCCGCCCGCTATCGCGGATGCCTGGCATGCACGCGGTTACTATGGCTCGGTCAGCCACAATGTCAAAGCCATCTATCAGCGCTACATGGGGTGGTTCGACGGGAATCCCGCACATCTGTGGGAGCATCCGCCGGTCGAATCGGCCAGGCGGCACGTGGAATTCATGGGCGGTGCGGACGAGGTGCTGCGCAAGGCGCGGAACTCCTTCGACGCAGGCGACTACCGCTGGGTGGCGCAGGTACTCAACTATGTGATCTTCGCTGATCCCGGTAACGAAGCGGCGAAAGCTTTGCAGGCCAGTACGTTCGAACAACTCGGCTATGGGGCGGAGAACGCGACCTGGCGCAATTTCTACCTCAGCGGAGCCTATGAACTGCGTTACGGCGTGTTCGGTACGCCGATCAAGGGCAGTGCGCTGTCGATGCTCACGGCGCTGACCGTCGAGCAGCTCTTCGACGCTATGGCGCTGCGGGTCGATGGCCCTAAAGCGTGGGACCATCGGCTGCTGGTGGATTGGATTCTCACTGATGAGGACCGCAGGCATCGGCTCGAGCTGCGCAACGGCAGACTGACTCACTTCGATGTCGGACCCGATATGCTCCTTCCTGAGCCGGACGCCGCGTTCACACTGGCCAAGACCACCCTGATCCGCGTGCTGCTGACAGGCGACGATTTCGGCGTCGCGGTCGCCTCGGGCGACATCGTCATCGAAGGAGACATCACCAAACTCGCCGAACTGGTCACCCTCTTCGACGCGCCGGACCCCGATTTCGCCATTGTCACTCCGTAGTGCTTCGGTCGATATCGCCGTGGGCGGTCTGTGGGGCGTACCGGTTTGAGTCGCAGAGGGGTGAGGCGCAAAAGCCAGAGGGGGTCCAGATACCCTGGGTCGTGGCGGCTACCGTCGTCCGAGCGCACCCCCCAGTGTAGGCACGGCGTGGCGCATCCCGGATGACCGGACATCAGTATGCCGATTCTGTCGCCACGCCCGACCCGGCTTCCTACGGGAACTTCGCCGCGCACCGGCTCGTAGGTCGTGCGCAGCCCATTGCGATGGCGGACAGACATGGCAGACTTGCCCGCCACCATTCCAGCGAAGACCACTATCCCCGCTCCCGCGGCGAGCACCGCCTGCCCCTCGGCGCCGGCCAGATCCACTCCACGATGTCCGGGCAGCCAGTTGTGTTGTGGTTTGTCGAATTGTCGTACCATCGCGGGCCGCGGTCGCAAGGGCCAGCCGAATCGTCCCTTCGGTTCTGCCGCCGCTATCGGCTCTATCGCGACAGCTGCGGTAAGGCCGATCCCGAGCACCACTGAAAGACGTCGGCAGGTTCGAATACGGCGGGATGAATTCATCAGAGCCGGGTCGTGACTTCCGCCGTGGTGTGCGTCACCTGCTATGTATACCGGAGATCGATCGGTGCGCACGGGTAGAGCACTGCCGGAGTGCGGGAGAGTGGGGGACGGCCGGTTCAGGGGGCGTCGAGGCCGGATTACCGGCACAGGGGCGGTGCGCGGCGTAGTGGCCAAGAGCGGGAGGGTGGAGAAGCGGAATCGAGGCACACCTCCACTGTCGTGCGCTGCGTGTCGTGTTCAGCGTTCGATGTGCCCGATGTGGATATGTTGCTCGCCTGTGGAAACTCCGGTCCGGTTCGATAGCGGATAGTGGATCGGACCGATTTAGAGCAGGGTGCGGGCAAGCCTTAGACTGGACGAGCGGTCTGTGCTCGCACCGACCGACTTCGCGCGCCACCTGTGCTTGTTCGTAACGGCGCTGCTCGAATGGAACTCGATGGCTCTGGGTTTCGAATGGAACTCGACGGCTCTGGGTTCGTGGCAGCCTGTGCGAAACAGTGAATCGTCGGCTGGTCCTCGCATGTGATGGGGTCCGGCGATTCGGTGGCGCCAGGGCAGTGGATCGCCGATTCGCTGCGTCAACCGGCAAATGAAAGAGAGTACGAGAGCCATGGCTGTCGTAACCATGAAGCAGCTGCTCGACAGCGGCGCGCACTTCGGCCACCAGACCCGGCGCTGGAACCCGAAGATGAAGCGGTTCATCATCACCGACCGTAACGGTATCTACATCATCGACCTGCAGCAGACGCTGACTTACATCGACAAGGCTTACGAGTTCGTCAAGGAAACCGTGGCCCACGGCGGCAGCGTCCTTTTCGTCGGCACCAAGAAGCAGGCCCAAGAATCGATCGCGGCCGAGGCGACTCGCGTCGGGATGCCGTATGTCAATCAGCGTTGGCTGGGCGGCATGCTCACCAACTTCTCCACCGTGCACAAGCGGCTGCAGCGCCTCAAGGAACTCGAGGCCATGGAGCAGACCGGAGGTTTCGAGGGGCGCACCAAGAAAGAGATCCTCATGCTGACGCGTGAGATGAACAAGCTGGAGCGTACTCTCGGCGGTATCCGCGACATGCAGAAGGTGCCCTCGGCCATCTGGGTCGTCGACACCAACAAGGAGCACATCGCAGTCGGCGAGGCGCGCAAGCTGAACATCCCGGTCATCGCGATCCTGGATACCAACTGTGACCCGGATCTGGTCGACTACCCGATTCCGGGTAATGACGATGCGATTCGTTCCGCCGCGCTGCTGACCAAGGTCGTCGCCTCCGCAGTGGCCGAGGGTGTGCAGGCGCGTGCCGGTCTGGCCGGTGGCGACGAGAAGCCGGAAGCGGGTGTGGGCGAGCCCCTGGCCGAGTGGGAGCAGGAACTGCTCGCGCAGGCTGCCCCTAGCGCCGAGGCCGCTACCGCCGAGACCGCCCCCGCCGAGACCTCGGCCGAAGCCTGAGACTCGTAGGCGATCACGAGTGAATGCCGTTGTGATCGCCGCTGCCAAGAACTCACACTTCTCCGAAGGAGGCTCGCCGACAATGGCGAACTACACCGCTGCCGATGTGAAGCGGCTCAGGGAGCTGACCGGCTCCGGCATGATGGACTGCAAGAACGCGCTGGCCGAGACCGACGGCGACTTCGACAAGGCTGTCGAACTGCTTCGTATCAAGGGTGCGAAGGATGTCGGCAAGCGCGCCGAGCGGACCACAGCGGAAGGCCTGGTCGTCGCCAAGGACGGCGTGATGGTCGAGATCAACTCCGAGACCGACTTCGTCGCGAAGAACGCGGAGTTCCAGCAGCTGGCCGCGCAAGTCGTCGCGGCGGCGGCAGCTGCCAAGCCCGCGGACTTGGAGACGCTGAAGGCCCTGGACCTGGACGGTAAGTCCGTCGAAGAAGCCGTGCAGGCTCTCGCTGCGAAGATCGGCGAGAAGCTGGAGCTGCGTCGTGTGGTCTCGCTGGACGGCCCGGTCGCCACCTACCTGCATAAGCGTGCTTCCGATCTGCCGCCTGCCGTCGGCGTGCTGGTCGAGTACACCGGTGCGGGTGACACCGCGGCCGAGGCCGCGCGGGCCGCTGCCATGCAAGTCGCCGCGCTCAAGGCCAAGTACGTGACCCGTGATGAGGTTCCGGCCGATATCGTGGACAACGAGCGACGTATCGCTGAGCAGACCGCTCGCGAGGAGGGCAAGCCGGAGGCCGCGCTGCCGAAGATCACCGAAGGGCGCGTCAACGGCTTCTTCAAGGATGTTGTGTTGCTGGAGCAGCCGTCGGTCACTGATTCGAAGAAGACCGTCAAGGCGCTGTTGGATGAGGCGGGTGTCACCGTGACCCGCTTCGCCCGCTTCGAGGTCGGCGCGAACTAAGTCCGTTACCCCAGTGCGCAGGCCCCTCATCGACCGGATGAAGAGAGTCCGGTCGGCGGGGGGCCTTCTGCTGCGGCTCGAACCGAATGAGGCAGGATAGGTGCCGCTACCCTGCTCGGTGCGCAAGCCCTGCCGTGAGCGCTGAATCATTGGAACAACCACTATCCATCGCCGAAGGAGACTGGAGACCCATGACGGACCCGGGGACCGATCGCCCAGGCTATCGCCGGGTATTACTCAAATTGGGTGGGGAGATGTTCGGCGGCGGCGAAGTCGGGTTGGATCCCGATGTCGTGCAAACAGTCGCCGAGCAGATCGCCGAGGTGGTCGCCACCGGTGTTCAAGTGGCTGTGGTGATCGGCGGCGGAAATTTCTTCCGCGGTGCCGAACTGGAGGAACGTGGTCTGGAGCGTGCGCGCTCTGATTACATGGGAATGCTCGGTACGGTCATGAACAGCCTCGCACTGCAAGATTTTCTGCAGAAGCAGGGTGTGGATACCAGGGTGCAGACTGCGATCACCATGGGACAGGTCGCCGAGCCCTACCTCCCGCTGCGCGCCAAACGGCACCTGGAGAAAGGACGAGTGGTCATCTTCGGTGCGGGTATGGGGATGCCGTACTTCTCCACCGATACCACCGCCGCGCAGCGTGCCTTGGAGATCGGTGCGGACGTAGTGCTGATGGCCAAGGCCGTCGACGGTGTGTTCACCGCCGATCCACGTGTCGACGAGACCGCGACCATGTATTCCGAGATAACCCACAAGGAAGTCATCGAGCGCGATCTCAAGGTCGCCGACGCGACTGCCTTCAGCTTGTGCATGGACAACCAGATGCCGATTCTGGTGTTCAATTTGTTGACCAAAGGAAATATCGCCCGAGCGGTCGCTGGTGAGAAGATCGGCACACTGGTTCGATCCTGAGACCTGCGGACCGCAGGTCATGACATGACGACGCTGTGGAGGGAACGGTCGTGATTGAAGAAGCGCTCTTCGATGCCGAGGAGAAGATGGAGAAAGCCGTCTCGGTGGCGAAGGACGATCTTGGAACCATTCGTACCGGTAGGGCGAATCCGGGCATGTTCTCCCGGATCGTGGTCGACTACTACGGGGCGCCGACCCCGATAACCCAGATGTCCAGCATCACGGTGCCGGAGCCGCGTATGGTCGTGATCAAGCCCTATGATGCGGGCCAGCTCGGAGTGATCGAGACCGCGATCCGTAACTCGGATCTCGGAGTCAATCCGACCAATAACGGTGACATCATCCGGATCACGGTGCCCCAGTTGACCGAGGAGCGCCGCCGTGAACTCGCCAAGCAGGCCAAGAGTAAGGGGGAGGACGCCAAGGTCGCCATCCGCAATGTCCGCCGCAAAGCAATGGACGAATTGAGTCGCATCCAGAAAGACGGCGAGGCGGGGGAGGACGAGGTCGGGCGGGCCGAGAAAGAACTCGACAAGACCACAGCGAAGTATGTCGGCCAGATCGATGAGCTGGTCAAGCACAAGGAAGCCGAACTGCTCGAGGTCTGATACCGCTCACAGTGTGCGATTAGCCCGAAGGCGGTAGTTTGCGTAAGCACAGAGGGCATCGTGAATGCCGCCGAGTGTGTACAACCGAAGGCCTGTTCGGGCGGGGATGAACGGAAAACAAGGTGAGCGACGGGACGATCGTGGCTGAGAATGCCGCCGCGACTGGTGCGGCCGAGGAGCCACCGATGAACGGTGGAGCCGATGCGATGCGCGAGTATGCGGACGATATCGGCGTATTCGGTTACGCACCGACCGCCGCGGCGATAGAAGGGGCTGATGCCGTGGCCGACCATCCCGCCCCGGTCAGAAGTCGTTCGCGGGCGGGCCGTGATCTGCCTGCTGCGTTGATTGTCGGCTTCGGCCTCGGTGTATCGCTGATCTTCATCCTGCTGTTCGCGCCGAAAGTGTTCATCGGCGTGGTCGGGGCCGCGGTCGCCGTGGCGACCTGGGAGGTCGCCAAGCGGCTTCGCGAAGCGGATGTACTTGTTCCGCGGGTTCCGTTGATCTTCGGTGGGCAGGCAGTGTTCTGGCTCGGCTGGCCCTATGGCGCGAGCGGTGTTATGGGCGCGTTCGCCGCCAGCGCGTTGACCTGCATGGTGTGGCGGCTGTTCGATCGCGGCTTGCAGACCGCGCCACGCAACTTCTTGCGCGATACTGCCGTCACGGTCTTCACACTGGCCTGGATCCCGCTGCTCGCCTCGTTCGCTATGCTGCTTTTGCTCGAGCCGGACGGCAACTTGCGCGTACTGACCTTCATGATCTTGGTGGTTTGCTCGGATGTCGGCGGTTATGTGGCGGGTGTGCTGTTCGGCAAGCACCCGATGGTGCCCTCGATCAGCCCGAAGAAGTCGTGGGAGGGCCTATGCGGTTCGCTGGTGTTCGCCGTGATCGGTGGGCTGCTCACGGTGACATTGCTGCTGCAGGCCGATTCGATGATCGGCGTCGTTCTCGGTATCGCTCTCGTGCTGGTGGCCACATGCGGCGATCTCATCGAATCGCAGATCAAACGCGAACTCGGCATCAAGGACATGGGTACCCTACTTCCGGGACATGGTGGCATTATGGACCGCCTCGACTCCATGCTGCCTTCAGCGTTCGTCTCCTGGTTGGTGCTGGCCACGCTTATCTGAGCTCGGCTCCTCTGCCGGATCAGGGGATCTACCCAGCCGTAGGCGGGTAAGGCAGCAGTACACACAGATGGGAGAATGACGCGATTATGACCGTCTCCCTGCCCTTGGTTTTCGATGCCCCACGCCGTGGCATGCCACCGCGCCATCTCGCCGATCTCGACGCCGAGGGTAGGCGGATGGCTGTCGAGGAGCTCGGCCTGCCGAAGTTTCGTGCCGACCAGATAGCTCGGCAGTACTATGCGCGCTTGCAGGCCGATCCTGCGCAGATGACCGACCTCCCCGCCGCTGTACGGGAGCGGATCGGCGAAGCGCTGTTTCCACCGTTGCTGAGCGTGGTCAAGCACGTAACGTGCGATAACGGTGGGACGAGGAAGACACTGTGGCGTGCGGGTGATGGCACGCTGCTCGAAAGCGTCCTCATGCGCTATCCCGATCGGGCGACGTTGTGTATTTCCAGTCAGGCCGGTTGTGGCATGGCTTGCCCGTTCTGCGCTACCGGCCAGGGCGGGTTGAACCGCAACCTGTCCACTGCGGAGATCGTCGACCAAGTGCGGGCCGCCGCGGCCGCCCTGCGAGACGGGGATGTGGCTGGTGGGCCGGGCAGATTGTCCAATATCGTGTTCATGGGCATGGGGGAGCCGCTGGCCAACTACAAGCGGGTGGTCGCCGCAGTCCGGCGGATCACCTCGCCCGCGCCGGACGGCCTCGGGATCTCCCAGCGCAATGTCGTGGTCTCTACCGTCGGGTTGGCCCCGGCCATACGCGCATTGGCCGATGAGGGACTGGCGGTCACGCTCGCGGTCTCCCTGCACACCCCCGACGACGAATTGCGCGATAGTCTGGTCCCGGTCAATAGTCGCTGGCCGATCGCGGAGGTGCTCGACGCTTCCCGGTACTACGCCGATCGGACCGGGCGGCGCATTTCGGTCGAATACGCGCTCATCCGCGAGGTCAATGACCACCCGTGGCGCGCGGATATGCTCGGGGAGAAGTTGCACCAAGCGCTCGGCTCTCGTGTGCACGTCAATGTCATTCCGCTCAACCCGACCCCGGGCTCTCGGTGGGATGCCAGTCCAAAGTCGGCCGAACACGAGTTCGTCCGCCGCGTAAACGCCAAGGGCGTGCCTTGCACGGTCCGCGATACCCGTGGTCAGGAAATCGCGGCAGCCTGTGGGCAGTTGGCAGCGGAGAACTGAATTCCGGTGGGATTCGCCGCACCATTGTGTGATGTCGACCCGGCTCCGGTGCTACCCAGATCGTCAGCCGCGATTTCTCGCCGGGCGGTTGGTGGCGGCGCGCTGTTCGACTTTCCTCGCTTCGATCCGTGCGTTTTCCGCACGGACTGCGATGTAGCTCTCGCGTTCGCGGATAAGCCATTCCGGTGGATCAGCGAGCAGGGCGTCGATTTCGTCGGCGGTGAGGGCATCGGAGATCTGGGCGCGTGCTAGTCCGGTATTGGAAACGCCGAGTTTACGGGCTACTACCGCACGGGGAAACGGGCCGGTGCGACGCAGTTCGACGAGCCATTCGGGCGGACTGTGGCGCAGTTCGTCGAGCTGGGTCCGGGAGATCGGGGCGTCGCGGAATTCCTCGGGCGCTGCTGGAAGATAGATGCCGAGCTTGTTCGCTGCGGTCAGTGGTTTCATCATCTGCGGTTTCCGCTCCGAGCTCACCGGTACACCCTATCGGGCGGCGCGGATGGTCTTTACCGTGCGGTGGCATACGCTTGCCTTGTGAATCGGTTGGAGTCGATTGATGTGGTGCGCTTGCGCCGTTTTGTCGCTGTCGCGCAGGAGTTGCATTTCGCGCGTGCGGCGAAGTCCCTACGCATCTCGCGGCAGAAGTTGAGCGCCACTGTCATCGACTTGGAAAAAGAACTCGGAACAAAGCTTTTTGTTCCGAACGCGCAGTCGACCCAGCTGACCGAAGAAGGACGGGAGTTACTCACGTGCGCGCGGGCGATCGTCACCGCCGCCGAGTCGACCGCAGCCGAGCAGCCCTCGGCTCCCGCCGTGCTACGGGTGGGTTTCGTTCCTGGCGTCACAGTCGCCAAGTGGAGCCGGATCTGGGGCGATCGGTTCCCACGCGGCACGCTGGAGCTCATCCCACTGGCGCAGGCGGATCAGGAGGCGGCCTTGCATTCGGGACATGTCGACATGTGCTTCGTGCGGCTGCCGATCAATCGCGACGGTATGAGCGCTATTCCGCTTTATCGTGAGGTTCCGGTCGTCGTAGTGCGCATCGATCACCCGCTCTCGGTGTTCGATGAGGCGAGTATGGCGGACCTGGCCGGTGAACATCTCTGGGACACCTCGGATGTCGACGCGGTCGCCGCCGCGCTGGAATCGGTCGCTGCGGCAGGTGGGGCAGCCATCGTGCCACACTCACTCGCCCGCCTGCACCATCGTCGTGATCTCGGCTATCGGCCGATGGCCGACGCCCCCGACACGGAGATCGCTTTGGCCTGGCCCGACGACCGCGCTACAGACCTGGTCGAAGACTTTATCGGTGTGGTGCGAGGTCGCTCCGTGCGCAGCTCGCGTACCCCTGTCCGGGATAGGGGGGAACTGCGAAAGGGAAGCCGGGTCGAGCGGACGGGTGGCCGTCCGACCTCCGCCATGAGAAGATCCGCTCGGCAGCGAAGGCGCTGAGCGAGCGCAGTCAGGCCCAGGTGGTGGCGCGTACCGGGCTGATTCTGGATGTCTCGAGCGAGAGCGGAGCTAGCGTGGTTTGCGCTGTAACACCGAGTCGCGGATCAGGATGGCTGCGAGCAGCGCGGCGAAGCCGACCAGGTAGAGGTCCTCGACCTTACCCTGGTGGTTGCCGATCAGCATGGCGAGCAGCAGGAACGCGATGATCCAGCCCGCCGTACGGAAGGTGCGGCGCGACTCGCCGCTCCATCCCCAGGCCGCGGAGGGAACTTCGGCGGGATCGACCCGAGTGACGATGCCGCGCTCGGTGTCGGCGTGTTCGAGTTCCGTGGCGGCCACGATCGCTCCTTTAGCTGTTCCAGTACCGAGTTCTCGGTACTCACTCGATGAGCTGTTGATACATATCGTGACATACGACGGTGCGTCGTTATAAGTCGGCCCGCGCCCATCGTGTGGGCTTCTCGCGGTAGGACACAATGAAGTTGTGTCCGACATCGTGAGAGTTCTGCTGCTGGGCAGCACCGGATCCATTGGTACCCAAGCGCTCGAGGTGATCGCTGCCAACCCCGATCGCTTCGAGGTGGTCGGGCTCGCCGCGCGTGGCGGCAATACCGCGTTGCTCGCCGCGCAGATGGCCGCCACCGGCACGCGTAATGTCGCCGTCGCCGATCCGGCCGCGGCAAGTCAGCTGGACCTCGCCCTGGGCGGTCCGGGTGCGGTGACCGAACTGGTGCGTCGCACCGAGGCGGATGTCGTGCTCAACGCTCTGGTCGGATCGCTCGGCCTGGAGCCGACCTTGGCCACCCTCCAATCGGGCGCCCGCTTGGCTCTCGCCAATAAGGAATCCTTGGTCGCGGGCGGAACTTTGGTGACGCGCGCCGCCGCTCCCGACCAGATCGTCCCGGTCGACTCGGAGCATTCCGCGCTGGCGCAATGCTTGCGCGGCGGTCGCGCCGAGGAAGTCGATCGTTTGGTGCTGACCGCTTCCGGTGGGCCGTTTCGAGGCTGGACTGCCGAGAAGCTGGCGTCGGTCGATCCCGCTGCGGCGAGAGCGCACCCCACGTGGTCGATGGGCCTGATGAATACGCTGAACTCGGCTTCGCTGGTGAACAAGGGACTCGAGCTGATCGAGACGCACCTGCTGTTCGGCATTCCTTATGATCGCATCGACGTCGCCGTGCATCCGCAATCGATCGTGCATTCGATGGTTACCTTCATCGATGGCTCCACCCTGGCCCAGGCGAGCCCGCCGGATATGAAGCTACCCATCGCGCTGGCGCTCGGCTGGCCGGACCGAGTGCCAGGTGCTGCCGCGGCGTGCGATTTCACCACCGCGTCCACCTGGACGTTCGAACCGGTCGACACCGAGGTCTTCCCGGCCATCGAACTGGCAAGGGCGGCTGGGCAGGCCGGTGGCAGTGTCACCGCGGTGTACAACGCTGCCAATGAAGTGGCGGTGCGTGCCTTTCTGGATGGAGCCATTCGTTTTCCAGACATTGTTCGCACGATCGCTGCTGTGGTCGAGGCGGCTGGGCAATGGCGTGCCGAGCCGGATTCGCTCGAGGAGGTCCTTGCCGCCGATGCCTGGGCGCGGGAGTTCGCCGCCACCCATATTCGGTCCTGAAGCGATCACGCGAATGACCGGACTCGCACCGTGAGCGGGTCCTGGCACACTGAACACGCACGGTGTGTCTATACCCGGTTATGGTGGTCGAAGTGCTCGCGGCCAGGAGCGGACGCGTGCGTGCCGGATGAAACGAGCTGCGCAAACGCAGGAGGGCTGTAGAGCAAATGGTGTTCGCTGTGGGATTCATGTTGTTCGCGCTCGGCATCACGATATCGATCGCGTTGCACGAATGTGGGCATATGTGGGCCGCCCAGGCGACCGGCATGAAAGTCCGCCGCTACTTTATCGGCTTCGGACCGAAAGTTTTCTCTTTCCGTCGCGGCGAGACTGAGTACGGTCTCAAAGCGCTCCCTCTCGGCGGCTTCTGCGATATCGCGGGCATGACGGCACTGGACGAATTGAGTCCGGAAGAGCTCGATCGCGCGATGTATCGTCAGGCCACCTGGAAACGACTGCTCGTCATGTCCGGCGGCATCATGATGAACTTCCTCCTCGGGCTGATCTTGATCATAGTTCTCGCGGTCGGTTGGGGGCTGCCGAACCTGAAACAGCCCGCGCCGACCACGTTGGGTGCCATGAGCTGTATCCGCGGTGAGCTTCCCGGCGGGATCTCGCAGGATTGCACGGGTCCAGGTCCCGCGCAGCGCGATGGCCTACGACGCGGCGATGTGGTCACCAAAGTCAACGGCGTTCCGGTGGGGGAATGGTCTCAGCTTGTCGCCGAGACGCAGAAGAGCGTGGGCACGATCAGGTACACCATCGAGCGCGATGGACAGACACTGGTGATTCCGGTGACGCCGGACCGAGTGATGCGCTACACGGACGGCGGGCAAGGACGTGAGATCAGTGCCATCGGAGTCGCCGCGGAATCCTATGGTCCAGTGCAGTACAACGTGCTTTCGGCAATTCCCGCTTCTGTCGCGTTCACTGGCGATCTCGCGGTCGAAACCTTCCGGTCCTTGGCTCGGATGCCTGCGAAGGTCGTGGACTTGTGGCAGGCAGTTACCGGCGGTGTCCGTGACCCGGAGACTCCCGTCAGTGTCTACGGTGCCAGCCGTATCGGTGGTGAGACCGCTGCCGCCGGCCTGTGGCAAGTATTCGTGTTGCTGCTGGCAAGCCTGAACTTCTTCCTCGGAGCCTTCAATGTTCTCCCCTTATTGCCGCTCGACGGAGGCCATATCGCGGTGGTGCTCTATGAGAAGATCCGTGATGTGGTGCGCGGCCTTCGCAGGCTGCCTCCGGGGGCTCCGGTCGATTATCTGAAGCTACTGCCGATCACCTATGCTTTCGTGGCGCTCGGCGGCGCCTATATGCTACTGACACTGACCGCGGACATCATCAATCCGATAGAGCTGTTTCCGTAATCAGATGGAGTTTTTTCCGCAATCGGCTAGCATATTCCAGGTATGCATAACTGCCCGTAGGTCTTTATCTATGCAATTATTCTGATACGGAAGGTGGCTCGTGAGTTGATCAACCGGGCTCCCTTTCTCCGGACCTTGCGCTCTTCTTGTTCGCGCGCTCCAGATGATCGAGTCATGAGTCGTGTGCTGAGAAGCCTGAGTATCGACATATTCTTGTATGCATGTATACATAAATATGTCGACAGAGCCGAACAGTCTTCCGGGTGAGTATCTTTCTATTCTCACTGGACCCTGCTACCCTATATTAGCGGTAGGCGATCGTCGCTGGGGCGCTGTTCTCCTAGCCTGTGAACTCGGTGGCATGATGGGTGTGTAGCGTACGTCGTCTGCGAAATTTTGCGGCAGAACGATTTTATCGAACCGGAGCTCACTGTTCCTGCGACGAGTTCGTTTCTTCCGCTTCAGCTGATCGGTCCGAATCCTATAGTGGTAGTTACTGAGCTGTCGGGTCACTGAGCGCTCGGGTACGTGGTCGATGACAGCGCATCAGCCGTTGAGCGAGTATAAGAAAAGGCATCTCGAATGTGCGGTATAAATGTTGTCGTATCGTGGTGTGTGGATCTCGGATCGGCCGAGATATCTGATCTACTCGGTGATATGAATAACCGGCTTGCACACCGTGGTCCTGATGACGCGGAGATATGGGTCGAGGGTAATGTCGGTATAGGGCATACGCGATTGAAAGTCATCGACCTCGAGGGTGGTCGGCAGCCTGTTGTCGGCGAGCGGTATGTCCTCGCGTTCAACGGCGAAATATACAATTATCTCGAGTTGCGCGAGGAATTGAGGGATCTTGGGTATGAGTTCCGGGAGCACAGTGATACCGAGGTTCTGAACACTGCATTGGAGTGCTGGGGCAAAGACGCGATCGAGCGTTTGAACGGTGACTTCGCATTCGTATTGCTCGACCGCGTGGACAAAAATATTCTCATGTGCCGTGATCGTTTGGGTGTCAAACCGCTATACTTCAAGATGGCGTCACGCTACGCGATTATTTCTTCCGAGCCGAAAGGGATTCTCACGGCCGAAAAACGAATAGATCCGGGCTCGGCGCCTGTCTTGAACCGAATGGGCTTACTGCAATCACTGCTCTATGGGAGCCCTCTTCCCCCGATGACTTTGTTCGATGGAATCGAGGCGCTTCGCGGTGGTGAATTCGCTTCCCTGTGTCTCCGGTCGGGACATCTGCGTCGTACTCGATACTGGGACCTTCCCGAGGGGGACAATACCGATAGTCGTGAAGAAGCGCTAGAGACGGTCAGTAGACTTCTGCGAAACTCTGTCGCGTTGCGGATGCGGTCGGATGTCGATTATTCGGTGATGTTGAGTGGTGGTCTGGACTCTTCTCTGGTGGCGTACCTTTCCAGTGAGATCGGTGGAGGCACCCGCGCGTATGCTATCGGTGAACATAAGGCGCAGGAGCATTCCGATAAGAGCTACATGACCGGATCGGATCTCGTCTATGCGCGAACAGTAGCCGCGGAAGCCGGACATACTCTGAAAGAGTTCGATCTGGCAGGTGGTGCCATCGAATACGGGCGACGCTGCGCGCTGGTTCGGGACAATGTGGTAACAATTCCCAGTGAGATTTCGATGTTGAAGCTCTACGAGAAGATCACAGAATCCGATACGGTGGTCCTGTCAGGCGAGGGGGCGGATGAAGTATTCCTTGGTTACTACTGGCAGACCGATACAAAGAAGTTATCTCCGTACTTCGCCTCGCGCAATGCGCGACTGGCATTCGCGGTGCTGAATCCAAAATTCATCAAGATGCGACGTGCCGATGTCGAAGTACGCAAGTACTTCGACAAAGAGATTTCCGCTCTGCCGCAGCGGATCAGGGAAGACAACGGAAAGATTATGCACTATCTACAACTCCGTTTCGTACTGCCATATCAACTCGACCGCGCCGATCACCTCAGCGCATCGCATTCCCTCGAGCTTCGTGTTCCGTATTGTGACCATCGACTCGCCGAGTATGTATTCGGTCTTCCTTCTGAATTGAAGTACGTCGAGGAGGAGAAGAAGCTTCTTCGTGATAGTTTTTCTGGTCGGTTCAATGATGACATCGTGTATCGCAAGAAGAGTATGTTTCCTTATTCGGAAGACCCTGCTCAGATCGAGAGCCTGCGTCGTGAGTTATTGCGGATATGCGCCGAGAGTCGCAAGCGAGGTGGAATTGTTTCGAAGATCTACCGGACGCCATTGATAATTCTGCTGGGTAGTGGAATTATTTTCCGCTATGTCCTGCGTATGGTGGGCATTTGTTATCTGCAGGCATTCGCATTACAAATCATCGCTATCGACGCTCTCGAAAAACAATACGGGCTCACTGTGCACGACGAGTCGAAAAATTGAGTCGCTTCTGCCATGGCCTATTCGTCGGAATCGGTAGCAGTGTGGGGTGCCTACAATGGCCGTTGCGGAGGAATGCGTAGTTCGGGGCGAGGTCACCAGCGCCTGTTCGGGCTATATCACAGTGGCGAACAGCCGCGCGAGACGGATTGTTGTCGCTGCCATGGGGTGGATGTAATGCGCCGGGGCTAGACTCGACACCATATAGGCCGAACACGACGAAAGTAGGCAGCCGAAGGTGACCAGCGCAATCGGATTGGGGATGCCGACCACTCCCGTGGCAGTGCTCGCTCCGCGGCGCAAGACCCGCCAGTTCCTGGTGGGCAATGTCGGGGTGGGCAGTGAGCATCCGATCTCGGTGCAGTCCATGACCACCACCAAGACGCACGACGTGAACGCCACGCTGCAGCAGATCGCGGAGCTCACTGCGTCCGGGTGCGACATCGTGCGGGTGGCTTGTCCGCGTCAGGAGGATGCCGACGCGCTGGCCGCGATCGCGCGGAAATCCCAGATTCCGGTGATCGCCGATATCCATTTCCAACCGCGCTACATCTTCGCGGCGATTGATGCCGGTTGCGCCGCGGTGCGCGTCAATCCCGGCAACATCAAGGAGTTCGACGGTCGGGTCGGGGAGGTCGCCAAGGCCGCGGGTGCCGCGGGGATACCGATTCGTATCGGCGTGAATGCCGGTTCGCTGGACAAGCGCATGCTGGCGAAGCATGGCAAGGCCACCCCGGAGGCGCTGGTGGAGTCGGCGTTGTGGGAGGCGAGTCTGTTCGAGGAACACGGGTTCGGCGATATCAAGATCTCGGTCAAGCACAACGATCCGGTGATCATGGTAGAGGCCTACCGTCAGTTGGCAGCGCAGTGCGACTATCCGCTGCATCTCGGTGTCACCGAGGCGGGCCCGGCTTTTCAGGGCACGATCAAATCGGCGGTGGCGTTCGGTGCGCTGCTGTCGGAGGGGATCGGCGACACTATCCGGGTGTCGCTGTCGGCGCCACCTGTCGAGGAGGTCAAGGTCGGTGCGCAGATCCTGCAATCGTTGAACTTGCGCCCGCGTAAGCTGGAAATCGTGTCGTGCCCGTCGTGTGGACGGGCCCAGGTAGACGTGTACACGCTGGCTCATGAGGTGACCGCGGGCCTGGAGGGCATGGCAGTGCCGTTGCGGGTGGCCGTCATGGGGTGCGTGGTGAATGGTCCGGGTGAGGCGCGCGAGGCCGATTTGGGTGTGGCTTCCGGTAACGGCAAGGGGCAGATCTTCGTCAAAGGCGAGGTCATCAAGACGGTTCCGGAGGCGAAGATCGTGGAAACCCTCATCGAAGAGGCCATGCGTCTCGCTGAGGAGATGGGTGAGGTCGCAGGCGAGCCGGTGGTTACCGTCGGCTGAACAGACCTCGGTGATCCCGACTGTCCGCCTGCGTTTTCAGAATGTGGATTCCGTGTGGCGCCGGTTCGTGGCAGGCTATCATCGTGCGGAGTCTGTTGGTGCCGACACGTCGGGCCGGATATGCCCCCATACGGCAGCTCACCAATCAGGACCTGGCGTGGGTTCTGCGAGTGCTGGATGCCGATCCGGTGGCTTCGTGCATGGTCGCCGCTCGGTTGCAGGAGTTCGGTCTGGATACTCGGTGCGGGCAGGGGGAACTTTGGACCAGGGACGATCCCGGGGTGTCGCTGTGCTTCTCTGGTGCGAATCTGGTGCCATTACTGGGCGACCGGTGCGCACTGCGCGCGTTCGCGGATCGGGCGCTCCGTTGGCCTCGCGCCTGTTCCTCAGTAGTCGGTCGTAAGGAACTGGCCCTGCCATTGTGGGAGATGCTGGTCGAACAGTGGGGACCTGAACGAGAGTTGCGTCCGGACCAACCGCTGCTTGCCCTCGCTCGGCCGCCACTGGTCACGCCGGATCCGGAGGTCCGCCGGGTGCGTCTCGATGAACTCGATCGTTACCTCACGGCGGCGATCGCCATGTTCATCGCGGAGATCGGTGTCGATCCCCGCACCTGTGATGACGGCCGTGGGTACCGCCGCCGTATCCAGAGCCTGATCGAATCCGGCCGCGCCTGGGCCCGATTCGAAGACGGGGAGGTTGTTTTCAAGGCAGAGGTCGGTGCGTTGTCCCAGCGCACCGGTCAGATCCAGGGAGTCTGGGTGCATCCGGAGCATCGGGGGAAAGGGCGTGGCACAGCGGGTACCGCGGCGATCACGAACGCGGTGGTCGCCTCGGGTCGTACCGCGAGCTTGTACGTGAACGACTACAATCAGATCGCTCGCCGTGCCTACAGCCGAATTGGATTCCGCCAGATCGCGACCTTCGCCACCATCCTGGTCGACTGATCGTCCACGGCGAATCTCGAGCCGTCGCGGGAATCCGCTGAACGAGCTGACGAAGAAAGCGTTGGATACGCGGATGACGGCATGTCCGTGACGTCTCGTAATTGAGTAGCTATTTATCACATCTTCGATAGATTTGCCTCGTGGGGTATATCGATATCAACGCGATCTCGTACAACCTTCCCGATGGTCGGGTGCTGCTGGACGAAATCTCGTTCCGGGTGGCCGAGGGGACGAAGACCGCGCTGATCGGCGCCAATGGTTCCGGCAAGACCACCTTGCTGCGGATAGTCTCGGGCGAGCTGGCTCCGCACAGCGGCGCCGTGACTCGAAGCGGCAGCCTGGGGGTCATGCGCCAGTTCATCGCGCGCGAGGGTGCCGACGTGCGCGATCTGCTGTTGTCGGTGGCGACTCCGCAGCTGCGCCAGGCGGCAGCGGCCGTGGACGCGGCGGAAGCGGCCATGATCGACCACGACGACACTGTGACGCAATTACGTTATGCGACGGCGCTGTCCGAGTGGGGAGACGCCGGCGGGTACGACGCCGAAGTGCTGTGGAATGTCTGCACAACCGAAGCGCTCGGCATGCCTCTGGAACGGTGTCGATGGCGTCGTGTTCAGACGCTCTCGGGCGGCGAACAGAAGCGTCTTGCCCTGGAAGCCCTGCTGCGTGGCCCCGACGAGCTGCTTTTGCTCGACGAGCCGGACAACTTTCTCGACGTTCCTGGCAAACGGTGGCTCGAGGACCGGCTGCTCGAAACAGAGAAGAGCGTTCTGTATGTGAGCCACGACCGCGAACTGCTGGCTCGTACCGCGCCGACCATCGTCACGATCGAGCTCGGCGCGGCCGGAAACACCGCCTGGGTGCATCCGGGCGGTTTCGAGACCTATCAGCAGGCTCGCACGGAGCGGTTCGAGCGCTTCGACGAGTTGCGCCGCCGATGGGATGACGAGCACGCCAAGCTGAAAACTCTGATGCGGATGTACAAGCAGAAGGCCTCTTACAACTCGGATATGGCCTCGCGGTACCGCGCCGCCCAGTCGCGTCTCGAGCGCTTCGAAATAGTCGGCCCGCCCCCCGCTCAGCCGCGGCAGCAGCATGTATCGATGCGGTTGCGCGGCGGGCGAACCGGCAAACGAGCCGTGGTCTGCGAAAGTCTGGAACTCACCGGGCTGATGAAGCCGTTCGACACCGAGGTGTGGTTCGGCGACCGGGTCGCGGTGTTGGGCTCCAATGGTTCGGGCAAGTCGCATTTCCTGCGCCTGCTCGCTGCCGGCGGCAGCGTTCCGGAGCCGGAACATGAGCCGGTGGGGGATGTGCCGATAGACCCGGTGGCGCATTCGGGAGTCGCGCGGCTGGGTGCCCGAGTCCGCCCCGGATGGTTCGCGCAGATACACGGACGTCCCGATCTGGTCGGGCGCACGCTGGTATCGATCTTGCATCGGGGTGATGAATATCGGTCGGGCTTGCCGCGCGAGGAGGCATCGCGGGTGCTGGCTCGGTATGAGCTGGCGGGTGTGGCGGAGCAGAATTTCGACTCACTGTCCGGCGGACAACAGGCACGGCTGCAGATCCTGCTGCTCGAGCTCAGCGGTGTGACCCTGCTATTGCTGGACGAACCCACCGACAATCTCGATCTCGTCTCCGCCGAGGCACTTCAGCACGCGCTCGACAGATTCGAGGGGACCGTACTCGCGGTCACCCACGATCGGTGGTTCGCGCGGGACTTCGACCGATTTCTGGTCTTCGGCGCCGACGGCGCCGTGTACGAGTCGCCCGAACCGGTGTGGGACGAAAAACGCGTAGTACGTCAGCGCTCATGACCGCGAGATGTATCGCCTTCACGATTTATCACATGCGCGATACAGTTTGCGGGTGCCGGCTCGGGTCGACCCGGAAATGCGTCGCAGGGAAGTCGTGGAGGCGGCGTTTCGGCTCGTGGTTTCCGAAGGTCTCGTCGGCGTATCGCTGCGTAAGGTCGCCGCCGAATCGGGGTTGAATATCGGATCTGTACGCCATTACCTCGACGATCACCACGACTTGCTCGTCGTGGTCATGACGGAAATCGGTGATCGCATGGGGGAAAGGTTCGCCAGGCATCCGGTCGAAGCACTGTTCGGGCTCACCGGCACACAAGCTGTCGACGCCATGTAAGCCTTGGTCGAGGAGCTGCTACCGGTCGATGACGATCGCCGCATCGAGTCGATTGTGCTGCTGGAGTTCATCTTTACCGCACGAGTGAATCCGATTCTCCGGTCGGTGACCGAACAGATGGCCACCGATATGCGTGAGGTGATCACGGACGCGCTTCGTGTTCTCGATGTACCCGAACCGGCCGAGCAGGCCGAACGACTCACCGCGATGATGGGCTGTTTGACCCTCGGTGCGGTGACACCACACGGATCGATCGGTGTCGAACGTCTCCGTAAGACATTGCGGGCGCACCTGTGCACGGTGTTGCTTCCCGCGCCGACTACTCACTGACCTGATACCCGCACTATCACCGAACCGATACCGCATAGAACGGGAAGTTGTGCCCGTATGGCTGTTCGCGCTACTCGTCGCGGCCGAACGAGCTCTGCGCACCCATACAGAAAAGTATGTGGCGGTAGTGGCGCTCGGTGTCACCGGTTCGATCGCTGCCGGTGTGCCGATCGGCACCTGGATCGGCGGTCGCTACGGTTGGCGCGCAACATTTGTCGCGGTGGCGGTGGCAGGCATCGCTACTTTGGTCTTCTTGCTCGCCACCTTGCCTCGCGAGCACGAGGAGACCGGCGAGGTATTTGGCATCTGCGACCAGCTGCGTGCGCTCGCCATCGCACCTGTATCCCTCGGGCTCCTGGCGAACACCCTGCTCATGACTAGAATCTCACTTATACGGTCTCATCCTCAGCGTGGTAAGCGTGCCCTTGCGTTCAGTCTGTCGGGATTCGCAGGCATCGTCGGTATCTGGGCCGGAGGCATGGCAACCGATCGCTGGGGCCCTGCCCGCACATTGGTCACCGGAATCGGCATCTTCATCGGCATAATGGAAGTGTTCTGGCTGCTGCGTCCGGTACCGTTCTCCATCCTTGTTGTGGTGGGCACGGTCTGGGGTGATATCGCGTTCTGGAACTCTCCGGCGATCCAAGCCCGCTTCTACCTGCTCGCCGGACCGCTCGTCGCTCGAGCCTCGGCGCTGTTGGTCCTCGCCATCGGAGCCTCGAAGCAAGTGCCGTTGCGCGAATGACCGGATATCGACCTCGAACTCTTCGGTTGTGGCCGTTCTCGGGCAACGGTGCAGGCTAGAGTGGCCTGCACCAGAAACTGACACGTTCCGGAGCAATAATCCTCGTCGCTTGCGACGCATCTGCGGACGACGAACGTCGGATACATCAGAGTTGTACCGTTGGCAGCCCTCTCAGCTCCCAGGAACATGTCCAGCCGAAACTCGGTATCGGGGACAAGCGCCTGCTGCCTCTTCCCGACAGTGGAGCGGGTTCTCTTGCGCGCCCCGTAGTTCGGGTTCTGCCGCGTTTGTCTGTGCGAGAGAGCACACCAAGGCGAGTTGCCCGGTGTGCGCAGGAGCTTCTGGTGAGTTTGCGTTTCTGAGCCGCGGGCCTTCTCCCGATCGTGAAGGGAGAGGGTCCGCAGTGAGTATGTGTAGCTCAGAACGCCTTGAAAGTTCGTGTCAAGGTTTTGGGTGCAGGTGCGTTGGGAGCATCCGGTTTAATCGAAACATGGACTGTGAAATTCGCTCCGTAGGTGGCAGTGTAGGTTCCGACCCCCTTGAAGTGCAGCGTCTGGTCAGCGTTGTTCAGCGAGAATCCTTCGGGCAGTGGGGGAGTCTTCACTGATTTCGGGGTCTTTCCGGTGTCTTGCGAATGTTTGATCGACTGATAGATCGGGTATACACCGCCGGGTGCGCAGATCCGTGGCTTGCTCGAGCAAGCCCATGGGAAGATGGAGCCGCCGATATCGGTGGTCAGGTCGACGTTTCCGCTGGCCACTGACTGCTGCAAGTTGACAGTGACGGTGGCTGTGGAGTGCGGGGGAACCTTGATGGTCTGTCCGGGAGCCGTGTAGGTCATCGACTGGGAGTTTGTAGTGCTGTGGGTCTGGCTGAAGCTCCAGGTCGTATTCAGTTCGGCGCCTACCTTCAGTGCCTTCCCGATATCCAGCGAGGCCGATACCTTGGTCCAGATGCTGAGCCCTTGCGTGACCGACGATGTCGTCGAGTTGGCTATGGTCTTGGAGAAGCTCTGGCTGGTCAGGTTCTGTTCCTTGTCACTGCTGTTCCGCAAGGTCGACGTGCCCGCGAACCACTGTTTACCCAGAGTGATCCGGGGACTTCCCGCGAGCGCCACGGCGGAATGGGTGAACGTCGCCTTAGCGTAATCCGCATAGGTGAAGTTCCAGAGCTGATCTCTGAGTACATCATCGAGCTTGGTGATCTTGGGGGTGGCCGCATGTGCGGGAATCGTCGCGAGGAAAACGGTGGATATCGCAGATATCATACCAGCAGCAACACTGATGCTACGTTTCATGGTCAGATCCTTCTCCGCTTGCTCAATTCTTGAATACTGCAGGTGCTCGATGATGCGCACCAAATCCACCACGACTGTGTCGATGGACTTCTGGCGAAGCTCAGTAGACACGTCCCCGTGAGATATTGTCAACGAAGTTCGTTTTTGTTCTTTTTCTTCATAATGGTCCTGACTGAGATCTGATCATGCGTGGTGATCGGTTTGGTGCTCTGCGTATCCTATTTCATAGCGGTGGAGCGGATTCCCTTGTGCTGCCCGCGTTTTCGGTTTCTGTCGCGTCTTTCTGCGCGAAATGGTGCACTGAGGTGAGCTGCCCGGTGTGTACAAGAATTTCTGGTGAACTCGCACTCCTACCTGCGGCCCCTCTCTCCGATCGTTAGATGAAGAAGGTCGCTCCGAACTGTGATAACCCTTTTCGCTGAGGGAAATTAATCGCGAGTGAGGAGCACCTTTCCGATGACATTGCCCAGCAGGCAATGCCGAATTATCCGCCGCCGCGTGACGGCTTCCGTTCGTCCGATCGACTACCGCGGGTCCGAGCGTTCGCCGACCGACATAAGAGCGCGTCGCGGCACCGGTACGAATGGGGCTACTACACCTGCCGTCCGTTCACTGAGAGTCCCTATGCCAAGGGACGCTTATCTGTTCAGGTTCGTCGTGCCCGGCCCGCGGTGAGCCGCTGTAGTGCTCGTTCTACCCGTCCTCGTCGCTGACCTACTCCGAGTGGGTACCACTGGAGCCTCTGTTGCAGCCACCCGGCAATACCGCAGGCTAAGATGGGTGACCGGAGAAATGGCCACGCCGGCTGATCCTGGACGCGGTGTTCTACCTGGCCCGGGATGGAATTGCCTGGGCACAGCTGCCGCGCAGCTTCCACGTAACTTAAACGGATAGCGCTCATTGCCTGGTGCCTGCCGATGCTGGACAGCTCTCCTGGGTCAATCCCGATGCAGGGTGGCTGCGAGATGATGTCGTAGTGGTTCGCCGACCGCCGCCATGCGCAGTGTGTAGTGGATGGTGTCGCCGGACAGGCGGATCGAGCGACTCAGGGCGGTTACGAGTTTCGCGGTGCCGCTGCGCCCGATGCTGGTGGAGTCCACCTCCATACGTAGTGTGCCGTCTTCGATGGCGAAGGATCCCTCACAGATTTCGGTAAGCCCGGTGGGGTGAGCGACGATCAATTCGATGTGACCGGGGCGCGGGCAGCGCAGATAGCCGGTTTCGCCGTGCAGTAGTCGGCCGTCGTCGATGGCACGGGTTTTTTGCTGGTAGGTGAGGAATGGTCGACCGAGATGACCGAATCGGATTTCCTCGATATAGCTGAATGGTCGAATAGTCGGGTACTCGCCGTGCCCGCTACCGCGCCAGGTGCCGAGCAATGGCGCGAGCGGAGCGATATCCGGATGTGGAGCAATAGGGGACTCTGGTTCGACCACAGCAGCCAGCCTAACTCGTAGGCGGCATACCGTTCCGGCGCTCCCTGCGCATATCCGAAATAAGGATAGCTTCATCTTATTCAGTTGTAAGACTGTCGGCGGCGTCCAGGGCTCGGATGTCTCAGGCGAGCGCTTCTACGGCTTCGTCCGGACGGCCTTGGCGGCCGAGCATGATGGCGTTGGAGATGGCGACCATGGCGGTCTCTGGTAGCTATCCGCCTCGCCCGAAGAGCCGGAACGACCGATGGCGCCGTCGCGGCAATGTCGCGTGCGCTATGGTCATATCGGCGAACATCTCCGCTTCCCGCTCACGATCGGCGCCGAATTCGGCGCGACCGAGCACATGTTCGATCGAGTACGGTGAGATCGAGGGCGGGATGACGGACACCGTGGGCGGCGTCGGCTGGTCGCGCTCGCGGTCTGTGTGATGGTCCAGCAGCATGTGGCCGATTTCGTGCACGATGATGTGGTCGGCATGATGACTGGACGTCGTGGTGTCGTACACGATGATGTCGTCGTGTTTGCGTGCTACCCACAGACCGCTGCCGCGGCAGCCGCTGTCGGTCAAGGTTGCCTTGGGAACGGGGTGCAGGCTGATCGAACGGCCGCGGTACGTGGCCACCGCAGCCAGATACGCGGTCAGATTCCACGGGCTGGGGAGGGGCACGGTCCGGATCGCGGCTCCGAAACGGGATTCCATGCTGGTCATCGGGGCCCACCTTACCCATAGGACGGTGGCCGGTCATCTGTGGCGCCGGGGCGCCAGTAGTCGACGAACCTTCGGCGGACCATAGACGCGGTCATGCCGCGGGCAGTTGGTGGATGGACCACGCCTAGTCCATCCGGCGTGCGGCATCCACGATCATGGCGACGGAATCCCTAGGGCTCAACGCCATGGCGCGCAATTGGTCGAAGATGACGCCGAAACGGCGGATCTCAGCATGTCCCTCGATCAGTTCGTCGCCCGCGATGCCTTCCACGTAGACCAATTCGGGGTCGGCGGGCTCGGGGAAGTCCAGCAGAGTGAAGGGGCCGGCCATGCCAGGATGCGCGCCCGCGTCGAACGGCATGATCTGTAGGATCACGTTCTTGCGCTTGGTTTCCTGCAGTAGTCGTTCGAGTTGGCCGCGCATCACCGCGGGGCCGCCGACAATGCGCCGGATCGCGGCCTCGTCCATGACCACCCAGAGCTCGAGCGGTTTTTCTTTGGACAGATTGGCGGCACGATCCATCCTGGCTTTCGCTCTGCTCTCCATAACCGATGCCGCCAGCACGGGCATGGAGGTGCTGATTACCGCGGTTGTGTACTCATAAGTCTGCAAAAGCCCTGGGATGATCGAGCTTTGGTAGTGGCGGGCCGACCGGGCCTCTGCCTCGAAGTTGATATAGGCGGCGTATACCTCCGTCACGCTGCCTTCGTAGGCACGTGCCATACCGGGTTTCAACGCATCCGCCAACAATGCCAGCGCATCCTCACGTTGAACGTCGCCGATGCCGTACAGGTCGAGCATCGCCATGAGGGTGCGTCGCTGCGGGCGGGCCTGCGCGGTCTCGATCCGATACAGCGTGGTGACATTGATCCCGGTCTTCGCGCTGACCTCTTCTTTGCTGAGCTGGGCGTTTTCGCGCATCTCATGCAGCATCGCCGCCAGCCGCCGCAACCGGACGGTCAGGACGGTGCGCTTGCCTGCCATCAGAACAACCCCTTCGGTCCGCGCACTTGCTGGAACGCGTTACAGCGTTCGCACCTGAATACGGTCCTCGTGCAGTGAATCCGCGACGACCGTGTAGGCACAGCAACAGAGACTACCTCCAGTGATCCACGTTATGTTCAATGCTTTCCAGGAGAGAAAGAGGAAATGCCCCAGAGTCGGCACCTGCACGGCAAACCAAGCCGGATATCGGCCGGACCCGCATGGCGGCGCAGTGCGCCGTCCGGTGCGTCGTGTCGCCCCGCGGGCTGGAACGGGAACCACGTGCGGGGGCGCGAAGCAGGGGTGCCGTGCATCGGGGAATCGGCAGTGCCGCGCTCTGAGAAGTGAGACATTGCCAATAATTTGCTCTCCTGATGTAGACGGGGGAGTGATCTGGTATTTACCAGGAATAAGTGCGGTTTACGTAAGATTGCGAAATGTTTGCTACGGTTTGGCATAGGCTCGTGTTCCACGCTGCTTCGCATGAGTGACAGTAGATAATGACCGCGTGACGAGGATAGATCACCTCGCGTCGCCGATGAGCGTCGCCGCGGTTGACGGCGTCTTAGCGGGTGCACCGCAGAGAGTGGGTAGCTTCCGCTTCTGGCCGACAGATCAGCGATGGGAATGGTCGGATGAAGCCGCCGCGCTCTACGGCTACGCCGGGAGCGTGCAACCAAGCACCGAGTTGCTGCTGGAGCACAAGCATCCAGACGACCGCACATTGGTCACCCAGGTCGTCGCCGCCGTCATTCGGACCGGCGGTCCGTTCCGGGTTCGCCATCGTGTCATCGATACCGCTGGGCGCGTACATCACGTCATCGTGATTGCCGACCGTATGCTCGACGAGTGGGACATGCTGGTCGGTGTGACCGGCTATTTCGTCGATGTATCCGACACTCTCGAAGAGAATCGTCAGGAGATCCTCGATGACACCCTGCCCGAGCTGGTCGAATCACGCGCGGTGATCGAGCAGGCCAAAGGCGTGCTCATGGTTGTCTACGGCATCAAGGCTGAGCAGGCGTTCCGAGTACTGCAATGGCGTTCACAGGAAACCAATATCAAGTTGCGCGCTTTGGCGCAGAAATTGGTCACCGAGATCCTCGCTATGGGTGGAGCTCCGGCTTCTCAGCGTGCCCGATTCGACCACCTGCTGCTGACTATGCACGGCAGTGCCGTGGCCGCGGAGTGAAAGTGAGCCAGGCTGCGGGGCCGATCAGGAAATGTCGGTTACTGTCGCGCATTCCGATCGGCTGAATCCTGGCCCGACCGTTCTGGCGAGGAAGTTGAGATTCGGACAATCGAGGTGCCGCGCGGCACAGTCGTTTCGATAAGCGAGCGGTTACCGGCTCCTCTGATCCGGTAACCGCTCGCTCGTTGTCCGCTCCGTCGAGTACTTCCAAGCGGAAATACTCGACGTTCTAGGGTATGTGTGGATACGATGCCTCGGGGGATATCTCCGACCTGAATGGTGAGGAGGTTACGTGGAAAAGGTCGAGCTCGTCACCCTGGCAAACGCGTGGTGGCGCGCATTGCAGGCGGTCACTGACGACCAGGTGACCGTCAAAGACCCGGAAGCAGTGCTCCTAGGGCTTATCGAGGATCTGGTATTGGGTAT
Source organism: Nocardia sp. TBRC8007 (assembly GCF_056629435.1). NCBI lineage: Bacteria > Bacillati > Actinomycetota > Actinomycetes > Mycobacteriales > Nocardiaceae > Nocardia > Nocardia sp. TBRC8007. Next base: position 232,908 of record NZ_JBWSOR010000002.1, read on the forward strand.
CGAAGCAGAACTGTTCGACGCGAGTATCGGTGCTCGAGTAGGGGCTGTGCTGGTCTCCATAGGTATAGTCGGCCCGGCCGTGCTGAGCGCATCCGCGCAGGTACTGTATTGCTTGGCCGAACGAAGTGAGAACCCGCGCGCGGGTCGAAGGCTCGCCGCGCTACTCGCCGAGGTCGGGCAAGGATACGAAATGCGAATGTACGCCCATGGGGGGCGGCGGTTGGAGACAGTGCGTGAGGCGAACCGAGCAGGGAGCGAACGTTTCCGTGTCGTCTTCGACAACGCCGCGATCGCGATCGGTATCGGTGACACCGATGGGACGCTACTGGATGCCAATCGTGGACTGGCCGAGATGGTCGGGGTCCCGATCGAAACGCTCCGGGGGATATCGGTCTACGATTTCGCGCACCCGAGTGACAGGGATGCCATCCGTACGCTGGTGTACGAGAAGCTGGTCCCGGCCGGAGCAGGCACGGTCAAGCTGGAACAGCGAATTCGGCGTGCGGACCACAGCTACAGATGGGCCGCTTTCGCGATCACCTTTGTCAAGGGTGATACAGGGCAGAACGACTACCTGCTCGCGGTCGGTGAAGACGTTACCGAGCAGCACCGGATGCGGGAAGAGCTGCACCGGCAGGCCCGACACGATCCGCTCACCGGGTTACCGAACCGTAGACATCTCATCGAACGAATCGACGCGATGATCTCAGGTGCTCACTGCGGCGACCGCGTAGGGCTGTGTTTTGTCGATATCGATCGTTTCAAGCACGTCAACGACCATTATGGTCACGGCACGGGTGACCAGATCCTCACTGCGGTCGCCACTCGTTTACAAGACAGCGTGCGCAGTGCGAGTTGCTTGATCGCCCGGATCGGCGGTGACGAGTTCGTCGTGCTGATTCCGCCACCTGCGAGCGATCACCGAGTGGCCACTGTGGCCAATAGCCTGCTCGAATCGTTGATCGAGCCGATCATCGTCGGCAACCGGCGACTGCGCATGTCCATCAGCATCGGTGCGGTCCTGACCCCGGTCGCTGATGTGGATGCCGAGTCGTTGCTCGATGCCGCCGACATGTGTCTCTACCGTGCGAAGGCCGATGGCAAAGGCCGGTGGGTATTACACATTCCCGATACCGACACCACTTGTGGACCACAGCCTGTGTTGTGAGCCGAGGCGTGCCACTGTGCGGGTAGGAAAGTTCTGTGGTGTTTCGTTCAGCCGCTGAGTAACCGGTGCAGAAAAGCCGGTGGGACGATCGGCCAGTCTTCTTTCCAGCTGCCCTTCTGGAAATCGTGGTCGAGCGACCGCAACAGCGTGATGATCCACGGGCCTTCGTCGAGCAGCGGGCGGATGAGTCCGACGTCAGCGTAGGCGGCCAGCACCGGTACGAGGGCTTCCTTCGCGGCGTCGGTCTGCTCTGCTGCCGTGAGACAGGATGCGAGCAGCGTCTGTGCCCGCGCTGCGCTGCGCGGGCGTCGAGCTGCGTCGATGGAGTCGTGCAGCTGCTCGGCGCGGGTGGTGGCGGCGGCGATCTGTGCCCTGGTTCCGGAGCGTAAGAGCATCCGGATCGCGGAATCTTCTTGCAGCTCCGCAGTCATTGTCGCGATACCGTCTTCTCCGGCCGTGGGTTCGGTGAGGTAGGTGGGGGTGAGCCCGAGCCGAACCTGCTCATTGGCTACCCTGGCGGCCAGTCGCGGCAGTCTCAAGGTACGCGCGGTCTCGGCGCCTTCTTCCAGGCGTCGGGCGGCGGCTTCGAGGTCGCCGCGTAAGGCCTCGAGCCGAGCGGCGGTGGCGTAGCCGGCCATCAGGAACGAGACCGGGCCACCCTCGGTGCCGAGTTGTCCGGCCTCGTTCAGCAGCTCTTCAGCTATAGGAAGGCAGTCCTGCTCGTAGAGCAGCTCGCCGAGTAAAGCACCCGCCAAGCGCGCGGAATAGGATTTCGGGCCCGAAGCGGGAGTGGCGATCTGCACCGCAGTGCGGAAGCTGTGTTCTGCCGTAGGGATGTCAAGCTCTTCCATGGCGGCAATGCCGACCATGCAGTGGCTGTACATCAGAATGAATGAGCTGCGGGTTTCCCGATGATAGCGGGTGGCCCAATCGTGCCATTCGCGTGCTCTATCGTAGTCGAACCGGCATAACGCGGAGAACGCGGCCAGATTGGCAGCCGTACACAGCGACCATGGTCCCAGGGTGTCGGCTCGCTCCAGGCATTCGGTGACCACGGTGTCCACTCCTTCCACGTGATCGGCGAACACCCGCTCCACTTCCTCGATGAGGTCGGCCTCTACCGCGAGATCAGAGCCGGTCGTCGTGGACTGGTCGAGCGATGCCCGGGCCATTCGCAGTGCAGCGTGTAGTTCGGTGGACTGCCGCAGTAGGGCGTTTGCCCAAGCGACCCCGATCTGCAGCCGTGGGCGTGCGCAAGCAACCGCCGGTGGAAGTTTGGCAACTAGTCCTAGAAATGTCGCGAGCTGGGCCTCTTGCACCATTTCCCTGGTCCTCGCTTCGACCATGTCAACAGCCTTTTCGCTGTCTCCGCAGGCCAGCGCATGGTCTATCGCCTCGCTGAGCATTCCGTGGTCGGCGAACCAGGTGGCGGCAGCACGGTGTAGTTCGGGTACGTGCTCGGGCTGGTCGCGTTCGAGGCGTTGCCGGAGGAAATCTGCGAACAGATGGTGGTAGTGGAACCATTCGCCGCTGTCGTCGGTCCGGCGCAGGAAAAGATTGCGGCGTTCGAGATTCTCCAGCAGTGTCTGCCCGTTCGGCATGCCGGTCAGTGCGGTGGTCAAGCTGCCGGAGATTTGTTCGGGAAGTGAGGTTTTGAGCATGATATCGAGTAGTTGCGGCTCGACGGTGTCGAGTACATTTTCGGTCAAGTACTCCGCGATGGTGTGATGGCGCCCGGACAGGTGGGTGATCAGCTCAGCGGGGTCGCGATGCTCGCGTAGAGACAGCGAAGCCAGTTGCAGTGCGGCGGCCCAGCCTTCGGTGCAGTCGCGCAGCTCGATGCTTTCCTGTTCGTCCAGGGTGAGGCCGCTTTGTGCGGCGAGAAACGAACGTGCTTCTTCGGCATCGAAGCGCAATGCGGTGGCATCGATTTCGACGATTTCATGTCGAACCCGCATGGTGGCGAGTGGCAAACTCCCCAGGGAGCGGCTGGTCACGATGATTTGCAGGTGGTGGCAGCCTCGCTCCATCAGGAAGTTCAAGGCGGTGACGGCAGCGGGGCCGGAGATTCGGTCCCAGTCGTCGATGACGAGGGCGAACCGTTCGCCACGCTCGTGAATGGTATTGATCAGCGTGGTGAGCACATAGCGTGCGGCAGTGTCATCGCCTTCTTCGAGCATGGGCGCGAGGTCGGGTGCCAACGTCGGATCGGCCCGGTCGAATGCCTCGATCAAGTGGGTGAGCAACCAGACGACATTGTTGTCGTCTGGATCGGCATTCATCCAGGCCACGGTGACATCACCGGTCTCGGTGAGATGCTTGGCCCATTGGGCGGCCAGCGTGCTCTTGCCGAACCCGGCAGGAGCATGGATGACAGCGAGCCGTGGCTGTGGCTCGGCGTGCAGGGCGGCGATCAGCCGATCACGATGGACCAGGGGGCGGGTGGACATCGCCGGGCGGAACTTCGTTTCGGGTGCGGGCGGCGTCCTGAGGCGAGCCGAGGGAGATCGTGAGGCGGCGGTCGATGGACGCGTATCGAGTCCAGGAAGTGACTGGTGATCGGTGACAGGCAAGGACATGCTCTCGACCGGCATATCGTTACGGCGCTGGATATCACGCAACAACTCCCCGAATGCGGCGGCTGAGGGCGGACGATCCGCCGGATTACGCGACATACTGGCCTCGATGGCAGCGCAGACTTCGGTGGGGATGCCATCGGATCGTAAATCAGGGAGCGGGTCGGTAGAGATCCGGAGGAACTGGGCGACGATCTGCTCGCCGGAGTGGCGTTCATATGCCGCGTGGCCGGTGATCATGGCGAACAGGGTCGCGCCGAGGCCGTACACATCGGAAGCCGCCGATGGAATGTCCGAGCGCAGCACTTCAGGCGCGGTGAAGGCGGGGGAACCGGTAACCACTCCGGTGGTGGTTTCGAAACCACCTTCGATGCGAGCGATCCCGAAGTCGGACAGTTGTGGCTCGCCATAATCGGTGAGTAGGACATTGCCTGGTTTGATATCGCGATGCAGTATCCCGGCTCGATGCGCGGTCTCCAGGGCGCCTGCCAGTTTGATAGTGATGCCGATCGCCTCGGGCACTGGTAGAAAGCCCTCTCGGCGGATGTGGTTGTCCAGAGAACCACGCGAATGGTAGGGCATCACCAAGTACGGGCGTCCGCTCCCGGTGACACCCACTTGAAGGATCGGCACGATATTCGGATGTCCGGACAGTACGCCCATCGCCTGCTGCTCACGCAGGAATCGCTCGACATTCTCCGGTTCCAGATCCGGCTGTGTGGTGAGGATCTTGACCGCGACGCTGCGATTCAGCGCGCGCTGCCAACAGCGGTAAACTACCCCGAATCCACCTCTGCCGATCGTTTCGGGGTTGTCGAGCCCTTCGCCCTCCAGCTCGATCCCTGGAGGCCGATCTTGCTGTGTTGTGAACGGGTCCCAACCAGTCATGGCCCTGCTCTGCGTCGGGTGGCTACGGTCCTGCGATAGACACCTAGTTTATGCCCGAAGCATTCCGCGTTGGATGCGTGCGACCCTTCTCATCAGAGAATTTCGTACGTTTCGGCCGGTTCGACCGTTGCCGTCGCTATGACAGGAGCGGGTGCGCTATCGGGCCATGGATGAACATATGGTCGCAAGATTACCGATTAGTAATATGATTTACATCACTTACAATATTTCGTGATTACTCACTGTGCCGATTGGAACTGTGGCGGTTGGCATCGTGACCTCGCCCGCGATCTGCGTGATGTGCGTTCGGCGGTGTCCATCACGATATTGTCTCTCCTGCGCGGAGAGCGTATGACCCGGATCGTCATGGCCCTTGTGGCCGGGGCCGTCGGTATGGACGCATGCTCGCGCTGTTGTTTTCGATCGCATCGAGCCGTCTGGGGGAATCCGATTGGTCGCTCGTATTCTCATAGTGCGTTACGAGCAGGCGGATATATCGCGTTGAAAGACTTTATTTTGCAAGATTTGTCGCTGCTGCGAGAGTGAAACATGATGGTAGCGAGTGGGAGCCGAGCTGACTGCGCGGTGTTCGATGATCGTGACCGCCGCTGTCGAGACCAGTAGCGGAGCTGTAATCGATTGCGGCCGGTATGCTCTGGGCCTCTGCGTGCTATCAGGAGGCCTTGACGGCAAAATGCGGACGCAATCTTGCGTTCTGCCATCAGCGCGCGCATTATCCAGTTAGCCTAGTTGCGACAACCGATACGATGACCGGGACAACCGAATCGAGAGCCAATTATGTTGGTACAAAGAGCGTTGGTGTCGGGTAAACCAGAGGCGGGGCGGTGAGCGCGCCGACAGTCGGCACGCTGCCGACGGCACCGCAATTATTATGTGCTTTCCAGGGACGTCGTTTCCAAGATCAGGAACTTCTGCGGTTCGCACATACTCTCGCCGTACTGCATCAACATCGCACGCAGGCGAGGAATATCATGATGATTACCGAAATAGACTGTCGATGTGGCGAACTCATCGATGAGATCAATGAGTGGGTCGCACAGGAACTACCGCAGCATCGGCAGGGGGCTTCGCTGCATACCGAAAGCCTCGGTGCGGTGGTGGACCGGATGGCGCGCAGTTGGGTGCATGCGAATCGGGTCATTCATGACGAAGGCGCGCGCAGTGACAATACCCATAAGTATTGGTATCAACTGGCCGAACTCGTGGATGGATATACCGATCTAGTTATCGATGTAGCCGGTGGTCGCCGCCGTTTGCCCGAGCGATGACCGCGTCGCAGTGCGGCGCCTGGTCCGGTGTGCCATGTGGCGGACCAGCCGTGGCGTGTCTGCCGTAGTCTCGGTGCGTAGTCGGCAGTGGGGCACGGATAGTGAGTGGGGCACCGATAGTGTCGGAGCCGGGCGGGCGCGGTAGCTCGCTGTGGTGAGCTTGCTGGATACCGCGATCGGACCATGGTCCGGTGCGGTTCCGGCTGGTCTCGGCACCGGCCCGGTCGTCCGATTACGCTGTTCGCTATGTCTGTCCGCACTCGTAAGCCGCTCGTTCCCGGCACGCTGTCGCCTATTCGTGAAGTTCCGCGCGCCATCGAGCGTCCGGAATATGTGTGGAAGAAGACCGCCGACGAGGGGCACGAGCCCTGGGTGCAGAGCGCGGAGACTATCGAAAAGATGCGGATCGCGGGCAAGATCGCCGCGCGGGCGCTGGAAGAGGCGGGTAGCGCCGTCGCGCCCGGCGTCTCCACCGACGAGCTGGACCGTATCGCGCATGAGTACATGTGCGACCACGGCGCGTACCCGTCGACCCTTGGTTACAAGGGCTTTCCGAAATCCTGCTGCACTTCCCTGAACGAGGTGATCTGCCACGGCATCCCGGATTCCACTGTGATCGAGGACGGTGACATCGTCAATATCGATGTCACCGCCTACATCCACGGTGTGCACGGTGATACCAACAAGACCTTCCTCGCCGGTGCCGTCGACGAACGGGCGCGCCTGCTTGTGGAGCGGACCGAGGAAGCCACCAGCCGGGCTATCAAGGCGGTCCGGCCGGGCCGGGCGCTCAATGTGATCGGCCGGGTAATCGAATCTTTCGCCAACCGCTTCGGTTATGGAGTGGTGCGCGACTTCACCGGCCATGGTGTGGGTCCCACGTTCCACAGCGGCCTGGTCGTCCTGCACTACGACCAGCCTGCGGTGCAGACCATCCTCGAACCGGGTATGACGTTCACCATCGAGCCGATGATCAATCTCGGCGGTGTCGACTACGAGATCTGGGACGATGGCTGGACTGTGGTCACCAAAGACCGCAAATGGACTGCGCAGTTCGAGCACACTCTGGTCGTCACCGAATCGGGGGCCGAGATCCTGACCCTGCCGTGATCGGAGATCTGGCCGTCGGGATGCTTTCGGGCGGGATCGAGGCTTGCTCGCGATGAAGGGCGCACTGCTGGTCGCAGGCACGACTTCGGATGCGGGCAAGAGCGTTGTAGTGGCCGGGATCTGCCGGATGCTGGCCCGGCGTGGCGTGCGCGTCGCGCCGTTCAAAGCGCAGAACATGTCCAATAACTCTGTGGTCACCCTGGACGGCGGAGAGATAGGCAGGGCGCAGGCCTTACAGGCGCGGGCATGCGGCCTGGAACCGAGTGTGCGGTTCAACCCGATACTGCTCAAGCCGGGCAGCGACCGGCGCTCGCAGTTGGTGGTGCGGGGGAGCGCGGTCGGTACCGTCGGCGCCGCGGACTACGTTCGACATCGACAGAAGCTGCGCGCTGTCGTGACGACCGAACTCGCGGCGTTGCGAGCCGAATTCGATGTGGTGATCTGCGAGGGCGCCGGTTCGCCCGCCGAGATCAACCTGCGTGCCACGGATCTGGCGAATATGGGCCTCGCCCGTGCCGCGCGGCTGCCGGTGTTGCTGGTCGGTGACATCGATCGCGGCGGTGTGCTCGCTCACTTGTTCGGTACCCTCGCGATCCTGGAGCCCGAAGATCAGCATTTGATCTCGGGCTTTGTGATCAACAAGTTCCGCGGCGCGCGTGAGTTGCTGCGACCAGGTCTGGACAGGCTCACCGAGCTCACCGGTCGCCCGACTCTAGGGGTACTCCCTTATGCCGAGGAACTCTGGATCGACGCGGAGGATTCGCTCGGCACTCTCTCCGATGCCCCGGTCGGCCGTCCTCGCCCTCCGGTGGGCGCCGAATGGCTGACCGTCGCCGCGGTTCGGCTGCCGCGCGTCTCCAACTCCACCGATGTGGAGGCACTGGCTTGCGAGCCGGGCGTCGCGGTGCGCTGGGTGAGCGAACCGTCCCGGCTGGCGGAGGTAGATCTAGTGGTCGTACCAGGAAGCAAGGCGACGGTGTCGGACCTGCGTTGGTTACGTCGCACCGGGATCGCCGACGCCTTGCGCTCGCGCGCTGCCGCGGGCGCGCCGATCTTGGGCATCTGCGGGGGGTATCAGATGCTCGGTGCCCGCATCCTTGATCACATCGAGTCCGGTGAAGGGGAGGTCGAAGGGCTCGGACTACTCGATCTGACCATCGAATTCGCTGAAACCAAGGTCTTGCGCCGCAGCGAAGGGCACGCCGCGGGGATCGCTGTGCACGGCTATGAGATCCATCATGGTCGTGTCATACACCGCGGTGACTCGGCATGGCTCACAGTCGAGGGCGAGCCGGAGGGCAGTATCCGCGGCGCGGTATGGGGCACTCATCTGCATGGATTGCTGGAGTCGGATCAGTTGCGCCGCACCTGGCTGCGTACGGTCGCCGCAGCTGCGGGACGATCAGGTTTTGTCGTCGTCGACGATGTTTCGGTCACCGCGGTGCGTGCCGCGCAACTCGACCTCTTGGCTGATCTAGTGGAAGACCACCTCGACGTCGCGGCGATCGAGCGCTTGCTCAGCGCGGGAGCCCCCGCCGGCCTGCCGACCGTGGTCGCCGACGCCGTATCCACCGATGCGAGTCGCGGTTGACGTCGGCGCTCCAGCGCCGCACCGGCCGGATGGGGGTAGATGGATCGATAGCGGCGTGAGAGCAGGAGCGAGTGCGGACGTGAGCGAGGGGAAGCGAGCGGGCCGTGATGTGCGTACTCGCCGGAGTCGGCTCGTGTTCCGTCACTCGGTCTCAACGATCCGTGTAGCGTGATTCGGCATGAGATCTCGGCAGATCACGGTGGGCGACCGGGCGTGGACCGTGCGGATCGATGGGCCGGAGTCCCGGCACAGCGTGTTGCTGCTGCCCGCGGCGGATGACATGCCGGGCGTCTACGACCAGGTGTGCGCCCGGCTGCACACTTCGGATCTGCGCACTTTCGTGGTGGAATCGGTCGAGGGCCTGGACTCGGTCGGCGTGACCACGATTCTGGACGAATTGGAGTTGCCCTGGGTGAACGTCGCCGGGTGCGGTCTGGGTGCGGTGTTGGCCTGGCGAGCCTGTGCGCGCGGATTCGGCCGTTTCCAGAGCCTGGTCGTCGCCGATCAAGGGCATCCAGCCGTGCCCGGTGCCGACGGCACGGTGCTGGACGCGTCCACCGGTCCGGTTGAGGTGCCGACCACGTTGCTGATCACCAAAAAACTGCCGCGTTCGGTCGCCGACGCCTCCGGGCGGTTCGTCTACGGCGAATTCCGGGTGGTCGAGGTCGATGGTGCCGACGTGGCCACCGAAGCAGGCCACGAACTGGCCACGGAGATCGTGCTACGCACCAGCTTCTGGTGAGTTTTGGTGCTCGGCTCGGCTGCGATCACCACCAGTTCGGTAATCCGCCAGCCAGTCCAGCCAGCTGTCCAACTCGGCGAACGCTTGGGCCAGCGGCTCCGGACCGGACAGGAACACGTCGTGCTTGGCGCCGTCGATCGGCACGATGTTGGTGCGATCGCCCAGACAGCCCGACCAGCGCTGGATCTGTTTGACATCGAGCACCGCGTCGGCGACAGCCACGGCCGGGCCGTACTTCTTGGCGAACTTGGTAATCCGGGAGCGCAGGATCAAAGTAGGCACCCCGACCTCGAGGCCCTCTTGTAATCGCAAGTGTCCCTTACGGATGGCGCTCAGCCATCCGAACCGGATCGGGAAGCCGTGCAGCGGTTTCCAGTCCAGATTGTAGTCCCACTCGCCAGCTGCCGAGTGGTGCAGGCTGTCGCCGTATGTGCTGATCTTGGTGCCGGGTAGCTGGATCGTACCTCGAACTCGCCCGATCGCCTTGATGATCGATGTTCCGATGCCCCGATAGAGCGGCGGACCCTGCAGATCGAACCACGGACTGTTGAGCACCAGTCCGGTGATCCCCGCAGTGGTCGCTCCCTGGGTGCGATTCAATCGATCCAGCCACAGCGATATGACCAGACCACCGGTGGAGTGTCCGTTGAGCACCACCGGCGCGCCGGTCTCGGCCCGGATGATCCGCAGTGACTCGTCCAGCTCTTGATCGTAGAACGCAAGATCTGTCGCATAGTGCGGGGTGTGTCCCTGGCGTCGCGATCGGCCACATTTACGCAGATCAAGCGCATAGAACTGGAATCCGCGCGCGGCGAAGTGCTCGGCGAGGTGTTCTTGGAAGAAGTAATCGGTGAATCCGTGGACATAGAGCACCGCGCCTGCGGTGTGTTCGACATCACCGTTGGGTATATAGCGCACCAGTGTGGCGACCGCCTCGCCTTCGCCGTCGGGATCGAGACCCAGCGAGAGTATGCGTTGCTGATAATGCGGGCCCAGGACATCGGGGCGCCATTTCCCGCCATCCGAGGGGGCATGGACCGGCCCGGCAAGCGGTTGTTCGTTCGTCACACGATCAATCTATGGGATGCGGTGACGAGCAGGCCGACCGCGACCGTCTCTCTACGCCGAAGTGGCGACGATCTCTGTCACATTCCGCACGCTCGGCGGGCTGACTGTATCGAGGTGGGGTAGCGAGGTGCACAATTGGGCTTGAGTGAACAGCGGGTAACCTGACTCCCGCCACGCTGTTCGGGAACGGCGGCCGCCGGACCCGGAGCACAACCAAACACCGTGCCCAGGCAGGTCCATTCGCCCGGTGGGCCCGCGCAAAAGGACAAGGAAGTCGATCTACTCGTGCCGAACGCTGCCATGACTGAAAAGACCGATGTAGTACTCATCGGTGCGGGGATCATGAGTGCCACTCTCGGCGCGCTGCTGCGGCAGCTGCAGCCGGACTGGTCGATCTCCCTGTTCGAGCGGCTCGACGCTGCCGCAGCGGAGAGTAGTGACCCGTGGAACAACGCGGGCACGGGGCACTCCGCATTGTGCGAGCTGAATTACAGCCCGCAGAACCCCGACGGCTCGGTGGACATCACCAAAGCCGTCGATATCAATGAGCGATTCCAAGTCTCTCGCCAGTTCTGGTCTTATGCCGTGGAGAACGGGATTCTCGGCGATCCGTCCACGTTCATCAACCCGATACCGCATGTCAGTTTCGTGCACGGTGCCGACAGTGTGTCTTACTTGCGTAAGCGGTATGAGGCCCTGGCTGCGCACCCGCTGTTCGAGGGCATGGAGTACATCGACACCCCCGACGAGTTCGCCCGGCGTCTGCCGTTGATGGCGCGTGGCAGGGACTTCTCCGAGCCGATCGCGTTGAACTGGTCTGATGGCGGTACCGATATCGATTTCGGCGCGCTCACCAAGGAACTGCTCGCCTATCTCGGCGCCTCCGGCGCGGATCTGGCTTTCGGTCATGAGGTGCGAGATCTGTCCCAGCGATCCGATGGATCCTGGCTGGTCACGGTGCGTAATGTCCGTACCCGTGAAACCAGAGGGCTGATCAGTAAATTCGTGTTCGTCGGCGCGGGGGGCGGCGCGCTGCCGTTGCTGCAGAAGGCGAACATCACGGAGGTCAAGGGATTCGGTGGGTTTCCGGTCAGTGGTCAGTTCTTCCGGTGTGTCAACCCGGCGCTGATCAACCAGCACGGGGCCAAAGTGTACGGTAAGGCCGCGGTTGGTGCGCCGCCGATGTCGGTGCCGCATTTGGATACTCGGGTGATCAAGGGTGAGCCGGGGCTGCTGTTCGGCCCGTACGCGGGCTGGACGCCGAAGTTCCTCAAGGACGGCAAGACCACCGACCTGTTCAAATCGGTGCGGCCGAACAATATCTTCTCGCTGCTCGGTGTCGGTGTCACCGAGTTGGGGCTGACCAAATACTTGGTCAGCGAGCTACTCAAGTCGGAAGCCGGCAAGGTGATCACATTGTCGGAGTTCGTCCCGCGTGCCGAGGCCAGGGATTGGGAGCTGATCACCGCGGGTCAGCGTGTGCAGGTGATCCGCCGTAAGGGCATAGGCGGGGTGCTCGAGTTCGGCACCGCGGTGATCTCCGCACAGGACGGCAGCATCGCAGGCCTGCTCGGCGCGTCACCCGGTGCCTCGACCTGTGTGACAGCCATGCTCGACGTCCTACAGCGGTGCTTTCCGTCCGAGTACGATCAGTGGACATCCAAGTTGAAGGAAATGGTGCCTTCGCTGGGGATGCGGCTCTCGGACGACCCGGCGTTGTTCCGTGAAGTGTGGGATTGGACTACCAAGGCGCTGAATCTCGGCGGCGGTGACAACACGCCGAGGTAGGTGGGGTCGCGGCGAACGGCTGGGTGTGATAGCAAGACTCGATGATGTCAACTGTTGTACTCAAACGGTCATGGGCACAGGACCTCGACACCACTACGCTCTATCAGCTGTTGAAACTTCGCGTCGAAGTCTTTGTCGTCGAGCAGAAGTGCGCCTACCCGGAACTGGACGGCATGGATCTGCTTCCGGAAACCCGGCACTTCTGGCTCGACGACGAGGGTGAGGTCATCGCTACGCTGCGGTTGTGCGAGGAGCACCATGACGGTGTGAAGAGCTTCCGCATCGGCAGGCTTTGTACCGCAATGCCCGCACGCGGCCACGGCTACACCACCAGGTTGTTACAGGCGGCGCTGGCCGAAGCCGGTTCGACACCGGTGCGGTTGAACGCGCAGAGCTACCTGGTCGATCTGTATCGCAAGCACGGCTTCAAGGTCGACGGCGAGGAGTTCGAAGAGGACGGCATCATGCACGTGCCGATGCGCAAGGGCGGGGTCTGAGCGCAAGATTCGCGCTCCCGCGTATCCGTTCCGGACGCTTTCCGTCACGGGTGCGGGTGCGGGTAGGGCGCTATCGCCAGGGAGCGGATCGAAGGGTGCCGTCGGATGCTCGAATGTGACGTGCTTAGAGTTGAGGCGTGTCTTTGTCCCATGCCGAAACCGTATCGCCGTCCGACCGACACAGCCGACCGCATCCGAGCCTGGAGGGAGAGTCCGGTTTCCCCTTCTCGGCCGTTGTGGGACAGCAACAGCTGCAACTGGCACTGATCCTCTGTGCGGTGCATCCCGGCGTCGGTGGGGTGTTGGTGCGTGGTGAGAAGGGCACCGCCAAGTCGACCGTGGTGCGCGCATTCGCCCAGCTGTTGCCACCGGTGGTGGACGAGACCGGGGCGCGGCCTGCCCGGCTGGTGGAGTTGCCGGTAGGCGCGACCGAGGATCGTGTCGTCGGCTCCCTGGATCTGGAGCGTGTGCTGCGCGATGGGGAGCACGCCTTCCGTCCCGGACTGCTGGCGGCCGCACACCACGGCGTGCTCTATGTCGACGAGGTGAACCTGCTGCACGATCATCTGGTGGACGTTTTGCTCGATGCTTCGGCGATGGGCCGGGTACACATCGAACGAGACGGTGTCTCGCACTCACATCCCGCGCGCTTCGTTCTGGTCGGCACCATGAACCCGGAAGAGGGGGAACTGCGCCCACAGCTGCTGGACCGATTCGGGCTGACCGTGGATGTGGCGGCCTCGCGGGAAGTTGACGTGCGCATGGCGGTGGTGCGCCGCAGACTGGACTACGAGGCTGACCCGGTCGGGTTCGCCGCGTGTTATGCCGAGGCCGACCGCGAGGTGGCCGAGCGGATCCTCGCCGCCCGAGCACAGGTCGGCCAAGTGCTGCTCGATGATGTGGAGCTGCGACGGATCGCCGCTCTGTGCGCCGCGTTCGATGTCGACGGGATGCGGGCGGATCTGGTCGTGGCCCGCGCCGCGACCGCACATGCCGCATGGCGCGGCGGCACGACAGTGACCGAGGACGACGTGCGGGTGGCGGCGGAACTGGCGCTGCCCCATCGGCGCAGGCGTGATCCGTTCGACGAGCCCGGTATCGACGAGCGACAACTGGACGACGCGATGCGTGCCGCCGCGGAGCAGGCGCGGGATGACGAGCGATCACCTGCTCCGGCGGAGGAGTCCGCGCGGTCGGGTCCAGAACCCGAAAGCCGCGGAGGCGATCCGGAAGCCTCGTCGTCGGCTGGTCCGGGTGGCGGGCCGGAGGAGGACCCGACGCCGCCGGACGGTCCCGGTAACGGTGGGTCCCGCGAAGAACGCAGTGGAACACCGGTTTCCGGTGCGTCCGCAGTGCCACGCTGGGAGGTGCCCGGCGTCGGTGCCGGTGCCTCGGGTCGGCGTTCCCGCGCCGAGTCGCGGCAGGGGCGAGTCGTGCGTTCCATGCCCGATATCTCTTCTGGGCTGCATATGATGGGCACACTTTTTGCCGCAGCAGCCCGGCAACTGTCCAGCGGGTGCGTCGAGGGGCCGCTGCGGCTCGTCGCAGGTGATCTGCGCGGTGCGCATCGGGAAGGGTTGGAAGGCAACCTGGTCGTGTTCGTGGTCGACGCATCCGGCTCGATGGCCGCGCGGGACCGGCTGTCGGCCGTCACCGGCGCGGTGGTCGCTTTGCTGCGTGATGCCTACCAGCGCCGAGACAAAGTCGCCGTCGTCGTCGTGCGCGGTACGGAGGCCGATCTCGTTCTGCCGCCCACTTCGTCGGTGGACATAGCGGTGCGCCGGTTGTCCGGAATGCGCACCGGCGGAAAGACCCCACTCGCGGCAGGCTTGCTGAAGGCGCGTGAAGTAGTGCGGCGCGAGCGGGTGCGTGACCCACGCCGCAGGCCACTGCTGGTGTTGCTGACCGATGGTCGTGCCACTGGCGGCATCGATCCGGTCCCACGTGCTCGCGCCGCCGCGGCTTTGCTTGCCAAGGACGCGGTCACTTCGGTCGTGGTGGATTGTGAACGCGGCGTGGTCCGCTTGGGCCTCGCCGCAGAGTTGGCCCGCGACCTGCGCGGCGGCTATCTGGGCCTGGCCGAACTGAGTGGAGAGTCGGTCGCGGATGTCGTCCGCGTGAACTCCGGAGGCGTACGTGGCAGACCGGTGCGAGCGGCTTGACCAGTTGTTGTCACGCTGCGCGGCTCGACGCGGGGTGCGTCTGCTCGGACGCGCAGTCCAGGCATGACGCATAGTCCGGAGTCTGGACCGGAATGAGCCGAGAGAACAAGGAGATTCGATGCCAAGGGGTGTCCCGGCGATAGTGCCCGACGACGGGCTGACCACACGGCAGCGACGCGATCAGCCGGTCCTGGCAGTACATACCGGACCGGGCAAAGGCAAATCGACGGCCGCGTTCGGGATGGCGCTGCGGGCCTGGAATCAGGGCTTCGATATCGCGGTGTTCCAGTTCGTGAAGAGCGCCAAATGGAAAGTGGGTGAGGAGGCTGCATTCCGTGCTCTCGGCACGCTGCACGAGCAGACTGGGGCGGGCGGGCCGATCGAATGGCACAAGATGGGTGAAGGCTGGTCCTGGGCGAGGAAGCAGGGAACCGAACAGGATCACGCCGCGGCCGCGCGTGCGGGCTGGCAGGAGATCAGCCGTCGCCTGCGTGCCGAACAGCACCGTTTCTACGTTCTCGACGAATTCACTTATCCGCTCGAGTGGGGTTGGGTGGATGTGGCCGAAGTAGTCGAAACCCTCCGTAATCGTCCCGGCAAGCAACATGTCGTCATCACCGGCCGCCATGCGCCGCAACCGCTGATCGATGCCGCAGATCTGGTCACAGCGATGACCAAGGTCAAGCACCCTATGGATGCGGGACGTAAAGGGCAGCGGGGTATCGAATGGTGAGGACTGCACTCTCACGGCACACCGCTCATATCGTGCCTGCTGTGCCGATCCCAGCAGGAGGGTGGGTATGAGTGTGGGTGTCGTGATCGCAGCCCCCGCGTCGGGGAGCGGCAAGACCACGGTGGCTACCGGATTGATGGGAGCGCTGCGGCGAGCGGGACATCGCGTGGCGCCCTTCAAAGTAGGGCCGGACTACATCGATCCCGGCTACCACGGTCTGGCGGCGGGCAGACCCGGGCGCAACCTGGACCCTGTGTTGGTGGGTGCGGAGCACGTGGTGCCGCTGTATCAGTACGGTGTGCGCGGCTGCGACCTCGCGGTGGTCGAGGGCGTGATGGGATTGTTCGACGGTCGGATCGATGAGTACCGCTCCGGCCCGGTGGCAGAGGGGTCGACCGCGCAGGTCGCGAAACTCCTCGGGATGCCGGTGGTGTTGGTCGTGGACGCACGCGGGCACAGCCAGAGCTTGGCGGCGCTGCTGCACGGCTTCGCCACATTCGACAGTGGTGTCCGGCTAGGCGGAGTGATCCTGAACAGGGTCGGCAGCCGACGACATGAGCAAGTATTGCGCGCGGCGTGCGATCGGGTCGGATTACCGGTGCTCGGTTCGTTGCCTCGGCTGGTCGAACTGGAGCTACCGTCCCGGCATCTCGGTCTGATTCCCGCCGTGGAACACGGTGCTGCCGCAGTGGCGGCGGTGACGGCAATGGCAGATCTTGTTGCCGCTCACGTGGACCTGCCAGCGATTACGGCACTGGCTCGCGCATCGGTCACCGGACCGGCCTGGGATCCGGCCGCGGCGGTGCGTGGTCATGATCGAGTCGATGGTGTCGAGTCCGCTGCCGGGGCCTGCTTCGACTCGGTCGGCTCCGACAGCGTTGCCGCCCGTTCCAGCCCACCACTGATCGCGCTGGCCGGTGGCGCGGCGTTCACCTTCGGATATGCCGAACATCGGGAGTTATTGTCGGCGGCGGGCGCGCAGGTGGCGGTATTCGACCCATTGCGCGATGACCTGCCGGTGGAGACAGCGGGGTTGGTACTGCCCGGCGGCTTTCCGGAGGAGTATGCCGCGCAGCTGTCGGACAATATCGGACTGCTGCGGGCTGTGCAGCAGGCCGCTGGGCAGGGGATGCCGGTACACGCTGAATGTGCGGGGCTGTTGTATCTCACCCGATCGCTCGACGGACATCCGATGGCGGGAGTGGTCGACGCCGTCGCCGAGTTCGGTGCGCACCTGACCCTCGGCTACCGAGATGCTGTGGCCCTTGCCGGCTCTCCCTTGTGGATGACAGGGGAACGGGTCCGCGGGCATGAGTTCCATCGCACCCGTCTGGTGTCGGCGCCTTCGGCGCCGCCGGCATGGGGGTGGCGCGACAGCGCCGGTGCTGGAGTTCGCGAAGGTGCGCTCTTCGGCCACGTGCATGCCTCTTACCTGCATACTCATCCAGTCGGGAACCCGGAAGCGATGCGTCGCTTCGTCGTGGCGGCCGCGGCATATGCCCGAGCGCGTGTCCCGGCCTGAACTGGCCGTCGGCATCGGCATTCGCCCTGGTACGGGTCAAGAAAGTATTCGCGCGGCATTATGCGGAGTGCTAGGCGAGGATGTCGAGGCCACCATCGCCTGCTTGGCGACGGTCGACCGGCGTGCTGCCGAACCAGGCCTCCGAGCGGTCGCTACGGTCTTGGAAGTGCCGATCCGCTCTTATACCGCTCGCGAACTCGCCAGCGTGCGGGTGCCGAATCCGTCCGCGCGCATCGCGAGCACGCTCGGCACTGCGAGTGTCGCGGAAGCGGCTGCCGTGCTGGCCGGCCGCGGCCCGCTGGTGATTTCCAAGACCATGATCCACGCAGTGGTGATCGCCGCGGCCCTCATTCGCTGAGCATCGGCCGACATTGTCTCCTGGCACGATTGTCTCCTGGCACGTACGTCTCGGCTGCACCGCCCGCGATGTGCCGGTCCAGTGCGTGTAATGCGTTCTAGTCGACTCATGGGCGGAAATCGGGCTCGAGGAGCTGGGTATGTCCGGACATTTACCCCTGCGGGTACGCCGTTCGGTGTATAGGTGAGCAGCCATCCGGTGTACAGGTGAGCAGGCGTATGGGCCGTGCGGCGTACTGGGAAATCCGGGGTTCTTCCCGAGGTTTTTCCATGATCGGTTCCGATATGTTCGATGCGCGGGAAACATCGATGAACGAGGGGGCATGGTGACCACGGCCGGAACGGATCACTCGGAACCATCGAAGGCTACCGCGCCTCCGGATGTACGGCGACAGCCCTGGAGCCGACCCGCGCGGATCGGATTCCGCTTCGTTTTCGTCTACCTGGTGCTGTTTTGTGTGCTGTTCGCGCAGATCCTCTTCGTATTCGCCGGAGCAGCGGCCAGCTGGCTGCCGGACTCCGCGATCTTGTGGCAGATGCGTGCGGTGAGCTGGATCGCCAGCTGGGTAGGCGACCACGTATTCGGTATCGACGCTGTTCTGCACGAGGATTCTGGCAGTGGTGATCAAACCGTCATCTGGATATTGATCTGTTGCGAACTCGTCGTGGCCGGGGTGGTCACCCTCGTCTGGTCGATTCTCGATCGGCGCCGTCGCGAGTATGTCACTCTCGGTGCGTGGTTCGTGCTGTTCATCCGGCTGTGTCTGGGTGGTCAGATGCTTTTCTACGGGATGGCCAAGGTTATTCCAGCGCAGATGCCAGAGCCGTCGCTGATCGCGCTATTGCAACCGTACGGGACGATGAGCCCGGCTTCGGTGCTATGGAACTACGTGGGGGCCGCACCGGCCTACCAGATCCTGCTCGGCGTGGCCGAAGTGCTGGGTGGACTGCTGCTGTTCATACCGCGCACCGCGACGATAGGTGCGCTGCTCAGCCTGGTGAGCATGGCTCAGGTTTTCGTGTTGAACATGACCTACGACGTGCCGGTGAAGATCCTCTCGTTCCATTTGCTGGTGCTGAGCCTGGTAGTGCTGGCGCCGCAGGCCGGGCGACTTGCGAATATCCTTGTACTGGAGCGTCCCGCCGAGCCGGCTACCCAGCCCACGGTGTTCGCTTCCCGGCGCCCGAATCGGATCGCCGCGGTAGCGCAGGTCGCGCTGGGGCTGTGGGTGTTGATCGGTTCCACGCAGTACGCCTGGGAAGCATGGAGTAAGGCGGGCAGCGGGATACCGGAGCCGCCGCTCTATGGCATCTGGACCGTCGGTGAATTCACCAGGGAGGGGCATCCGATACCGCCACTGGTCACCCATGAGGACCGCTGGCGCCGGATCATCTTCGATCGGCATGGCACGGCGGTGCAGAAAATGGACGATTCGTTTCTGCCTGTGGTGGCGACAGTCGACGAGGCCGCGCATACCCTCGCCCTGTCGGAGCCGCCGCAGTCCATGGACGCATCGCCCGCGTCTATGGCGACCTTCACCGTCGTTCGACCCACCTCGGACAGGTTGCTGTTGACGGGGGAGCTGAACGGGACGCCGGTGACGCTGTCGCTCGACCGGGTGGACCCGGACTCTTTCCCCTTACGTAGCCGCGGTTTCCACTGGGTGCAGGACTATCCGTTCTTCCGTTGAGTGATCCGACCTTCCGTTGAGTGATCCGACGTTGATCTCGGTACGTCGAAATCGTGCCACGGCAGGCTTGATCCGAGCGTTCCCCTGTGCTCCGCGAGCGGCCGGGTAGCCATACTCCGATCGAGAGCGGGCAGGCGTGATCGCGGACGTCTCTGGGCGACTGCCTGCGCCGAGATCTGAAGCCGTAGGCTCGAAACTTGTGCTGAACACCTTGAACGCTCCGCAGGACCGACCGACCGGCGACCCGAACTATCTGGTCGGGATCGATCTGCACGGACGGCGTGTCGTCGTGGTAGGCGGGGGCAGCGTAGCGCAGCGCAGGTTGGGCCTGCTGATCGCCTCCGGTGCGCACGTGCATGTGGTCAGCCGGGAGGTCACGCCCGCTGTCGAAGGAATGGCGACGTCGGGGCGGATCACAATCGCGCTGCGCGATTACGTCGACGGCGATCTCGAGGGCGCTTGGTATGTGATCGCGTGTACCGACGAGCCCGAGACCAACGCGGCGGTGGTCGCCGAGGCAACTCGGCGGCGAATCTTCTGTGTGCGAGCCGATATCGCGCGGTTGGGCACTGCGGTGACTCCGGCCACCGCGCGCTACGACGGGCTGAGTCTCGGCGTGTTGGCAAGCGGGCAGCACCGGCGCTCGGCGGCAGTGCGTACCGCTCTGCTGGAGGCGCTGCAATCCGGTGTGGTCAGCGACGACTCCACGCCGATCACGCCGGGTGTCGCGCTGATCGGTGGCGGACCGGGCGATCCCGATCTGATCACGGTGCGCGGCAGGAGGCTGTTGGCCAGAGCGAATCTGGTGGTCGCCGACCGGCTCGCCCCGCCGGAGTTGCTTGCCGAGCTCGGGCCGGAAGTCGAAGTGGTCGATGCTGCGAAGATCCCGTATGGGCGGGCGATGGTGCAGGAGGCGATCAATGCCGCGCTGATCGAAGGCGTGAAGGCGGGAAAGTTCGTGGTGCGGCTCAAGGGCGGCGACCCCTATGTATTCGGGCGTGGTTACGAGGAGTTGGAGGCTTGCGTCGCGGCCGGTGTGCCGGTCACGGTGGTGCCCGGCGTCACCAGTCCCATCGCTGTGCCCGCCGCCGCGGGGATCCCGGTGACGCACCGCGGTGTCACGCATGAGTTCGTGGTGGTGAGCGGGCATGTTACGCCGGATCATCCCGACTCGCTGGTGGATTGGCCCGCGCTGGCCCGATTGCGTGGCACGTTGGTGTTGATGATGGCGGTGGAGCGGATCGAGCAATTCGCTGCCGCGCTGCTGGCCGGCGGGCGCCAGGCCGACACACCCGCTACGGTCATCCAGGAGGGCACGCTGCGCACCCAGCGCGTGCTGCGTGCCGACCTCGGTACCATCGCTGCGCGAGTGCGCGCGGAGGGCATCCGTCCACCCGCGATCGTGGTGATCGGCCCGACCGCGGGATTCTCCTCCGCGCTGGAGTCCGGCTTCGCGACCGGATAGGGCGCGAGCTTCCGGAGTCGTTGTGAATACGGGTGTCGCGATTCACCCGGATAGGTTCGGCTAAGGAGGTTGGGCGACATCAATTACAGTGGCTCACTGTGCTTCGGAATCCCGCTGCGACGATGCAGTACCCAGTGACGCAGCGGGCCTTCGGGCTCGCGGTCCTAGTCTTGAGCGGGCTACAGCTCATGGTCGTGCTCGACGGCACAGTGGTGATCTTCGCGCTGCCTCGGCTGCAAGAAGAGATGGGGCTGTCCAGCGCGGGTGGCGCGTGGACGGTGACATCCTATGGACTCACCTTCGCGGGGCTGATGCTGCTCGGGGGCCGGCTGGGCGATGCCTTCGGCCGTAAACGCATGCTGATCGCCGGGGTGTCGGTATTCACCGTGGCTTCGCTGTTGTGCGGGCTGGCGCAGAACGAGGCCATGTTGCTCGCGGCGCGCGCCTTTCAGGGCGCGGGCGCTGCTGTCGCGGCGCCGACCGCTTTCGCCCTTGTGGCCACGACGTTCGCACCGGGCAAGGCACGTAATCAGGCGATCGCGATTGTCGGATCGATGGTAGGTATCGGCTCGGTCGGCGGACTGGTGGTCGGAGGTGCGTTGACCCAGTTGTCGTGGCGGTGGATCTTCCTGATCAACGTCCCGATCGGAGCGCTGATCATCCTCGGCGCGTTCTACAAGCTCGCCGACACCGAGCATCACCGAGCGGCGCTGGATATACCCGGCGCGGTGCTCGGTACCCTGGCCTGCGCGTCCATCGTGTTCGGCGCGACCGAAGGACCCGAGCTGGGCTGGGGACATCCGGCCATCATGGGCTCGTTGATCGCAGGTATCGCGCTGTTGCTCGTCTTCGTGGCCCTGGAGCGCCGGGTGGAAGATCCGCTGCTGCCGTGGTCATTGTTCGACAGTCGCGATCGTATCGCCACTTTCCTGCTGATCTTCCTGGCCGGTGGGGTGCTCGGTGCGATGACCTTCTTTGTCGCCCAGTTCATGCAGAATGTGATCGGGTACGGTCCGCTTCAGGCGGGCGTCGCGGCCATTCCGTTCACCATCGGCATCGGTATCGGTGGTGCGATGGCCTCTAAAGCGGCGCTGTTCATCGCTCCGCGCTGGCTGCTCATGGGTGCGGGCATGGTACTCGGCATCGGTTTGCTGTTCGGCTCCACCCTCGACGACGAGGTGACCTACGTCTCCATACTGCTGCCGTTGTTGATCGTGATCGGTCTCGGAGTCGGTGTCGCTATGGTGCTTGCTCCGCTGTGCGTGCTGGTCGGTGTGCCGCCGACCGATATCGGTCCACTGGCTGCGGTCGGGCAGATGTTCATGAACCTGGCGACGCCGATCGCCGTCGGATTGCTCACCCCGATCGCCGCCTCTCGTACGCTATCGCTCGGTGGGCGCACTGGGCGAGCCGCCGAGATGACCCCCGACGAGATCGCCGCGCTCGGCAGTGGCTACACCCTGGTGCTTCTCGTCTGTGCACTGCTCGCGTTCGGGGCCGCGCTGGTCGCGCTGACCCTACGGTTCACCCCACAGCAGCTGGCACAGGCGCAGCACGCGCAGGAAGAGGCCCAGCAAGCCTGAACCGGTCTCGACCTGGTTGCGTGCGCACCGCAGCCGGGCGCCGGATGGTGAACGTAACCTTGTCCGGTGCCGCGGCCTTCGCGATACTGTGCGGATGGTGGTGGAGGAAGACCTGTTGACCCAGTGGATCGAGCTGGCAGGGGAGCAGGCCGCAGATGTGGGTGTAGATCTGGTACGGCGTTACAGCGAGCCGCATCGTCGCTATCACACCGTGCGTCATCTGGCGAGCATGCTGGAGGTCATCGACGAGCTGGCCGCTGCCGCGGTGGATCTCGCCGCTGTGCGCTACGCGGCTTTCTTCCACGACGCGGTCTACGCGGTCGATAGGCCGGACAGCGAAGAGCGCAGTGCCGAACTTGCCGAAACGATGCTGTCCGAGCTGGGGGCGACACCGGAGCTGATCAGTGAGGTCGGCAGATTGGTCCGACTCACCGCGACCCATGCCCCCGAACCAGGCGACCATGACGGCGCTGTGCTCTGCGATGCGGACTTGGCGGTCCTCGCCGCGGATGTCTCCGGCTACGCCGCGTATACCCAGGCTGTGCGCGCGGAGTACGAGCACGTTCCGGACGAGTTGTTCCGCGCCGGACGCGCGGCGGTACTGCGGAAGCTCGCCGAGCAGCCATACGTGTACCACACCCAGGCTGCCCGACGCCGCTACGAATCCGCCGCGCGGGCCAATCTCGCGGCCGAGCTGAACGAGCTCACTATGTCGACGGGACAGCCGGCGCGCTCAGGTAAGGAGCACGAGTTGGGTAGCGGAGGCGATCTCGGTGCGTAGCCCGGCTTTGGCCGCCACCCGCGCCACCCCGCGGATATCGGTCGGTTCGGCCCTGGTGAGCACGAGTGCCCGAGCGAGCAGGCCTTTGTGGTGCTTGTTGAAATGACTCACCACGGTGCGCGAGCCGTCCGGGTGCTCGGTGAGCACGGTCGCGGTCACCGCATCGGACATCCGTCCCAGTTGCTGATAGCTGCCCGAGCGCAGGTCGACGACGAGTTCTCCGGCGGCTTCAGTGCGCAGCGCCGCAGCCAGCTCTTCGCGCCACAGCGCGGGAAGGGGCGGTAGTCCGGGCAGTTTGCTGCCTCCGGAGAGCCGGTAGGCGGGAATCGGGTCGCCGGCGCGAACCGCGCCGAACAGGGCTGAGCAGACACCGAGCCGAGCGTATGCCTTGGCTCGCTGGATCTTCGTGAACGAGCGCGCGTCGAGCGCCTCGTAGAGCACACCGGTGTAGCGCTCCAGGGCGGGCCGGGTCGGCGCAGTCCGTAATGCGGCATTGCGTGCGATCTCGGTGGCGGCGCCTTTGCCGAGTCCCAGCACAGTGCTCGCGCGTTGCGGGTCGGCCGCCAAGCGTATTACCTCGTCGATCAGCCGCTCGCGCACCGAGGTGAGCTGCGGCATCGCCAGTGACTCCAAGGCAAGTGGCGCTCCGGCACCGCCATCGGACTTGGTTTCGGAAGGAGGGAGCAACACCAGCACGAACGAATACGGTAATGCGCTGTGACCGGCGTCCGGTCGGCGACTACCCTGTGCATCCGTGATCACCCGCCTCTCCCGACTGTTCCTGCGAACCCTGCGCGACGATCCCGCTGATGCGGAGGTGCCCAGCCACAAACTCTTGGTCCGTGCCGGCTACGTGCGCCGAGTCGCCCCTGGCGTCTACTCGTGGCTGCCGCTGGGCTTGCGTGTACTGCGCAAGGTCGAGGGCATTGTGCGCGAGGAAATGGATGCGATCGGTGCACAGGAGATCTCGCTCCCCGCGCTGTTGCCGCGCGATCCATACGAGACCACCAATCGGTGGACCGAGTACGGGGACGGTCTGTTCCGATTGCAGGATCGTAAGGGAACGGACTATTTACTCGGCCCGACCCACGAGGAACTCTTCGCGATCACTGTCAAAGGCGAGTACAGCTCCTATAAAGATCTTCCGGTCACGCTGTACCAGATCCAGACCAAGTACCGAGACGAGGAGCGCCCACGTGCGGGTCTGCTGCGCGGCCGTGAATTCGTGATGAAGGACTCCTACTCTTTCGATCTGGACGAGGACGGCCTTAAAGCCAGCTATGCCGCGCACCGGGGGGCCTATCAGCGTATCTTCGACCGGCTACGGGTCGAGTACGTTATCGTCGCGGCCACTTCGGGCGCGATGGGCGGCAGCGCGTCGGAGGAATTCCTCGCCGACAGCCCGGTCGGTGAGGACACCTACGTTCGTTGCCTGGAATCCGGCTACGCGGCCAATGTGGAGGCAGTGGTCACATCCGCTCCAGACCCGCTGCCGATCGCGGAACAACCTGAGGCCGTCGTATCCGACACCCCTGGTACCCCGACCATCGCGACACTGGTGGACTGGGCCAATGGGGCAGGCTTGGCTGAGCACTATGGGCGTCCGATCACGGCGGCCGACACCTTGAAGAACGTCATGGTCAAGCTGCGTCACCCGGACGGCAAGTCCGAGATCCTCGGCATCGGCATTCCTGGTGACCGCGAGGTCGACGACAAGCGCCTCGGAGCATCGGTCGAGCCGGCCGAGGTGGAACTGCTCACCGATGCGGACTTCGCCGAGAACCCGTTTCTCGTGAAGGGATATATCGGTCCGAAGGCGCTGCAAGCCAATGGCGTTCGTTATCTGGTCGATCCGCGCGTGGTCAGCGGGACCAGCTGGATCACCGGTGCCGACGCACCGGGCAAACATGTTGTCGGTTTGGTCGCGGGCCGGGACTTCACGCCTGACGGCACCATCGAGGCCGCCGAGGTCTGTGATGGTGACCCCTCGCCCGATGGACGCGGTCGGTTGGTTTCGGCACGTGGTATCGAGATCGGGCATATCTTCCAGCTCGGCAACAAATACACCGATGCGTTCGAGGTGGACGTACTCGGCGAGAACGGCAAACCGGTACGGTTGACCATGGGGTCCTACGGTATCGGCGTCTCGCGTATGGTCGCGGTGATAGCTGAACAGCAGCACGACGACAAAGGACTGCGCTGGCCGGCTTCAGTCGCGCCCTATGACGTGCATGTGGTCATCGCGAACAAGGACGACACGGCTCGTGCGGGTGCCGAGGATGTGGTGGCCGGACTCCATGCCAGGGGTGTGGATGTGCTCTTCGACGATCGCACGGTCTCACCGGGGGTGAAGTTCAAAGACGCCGAGCTGCTCGGTATGCCGCTAGTGTTGGTGATCGGCCGCGGGTGGGCCGCGGGTACGGTGGAACTGCGCGATCGGTTCGCCGGTGAGACCGAAGAACTCCCCGTCGCCTCGGCAGTGGACATGGTGGTGGCCAAGGTCCGCCACTGACCTTGTTCGCCGCAGGCTCTGACGGCTCGGTCCAGGAGCCTGCGGCGGACGGGATACGCAGGCAAGTGCGGAATCCTCTCGTATTCGGGCACGCACGTGCTCGGCAACGGTATTTCGTCTACCGCACGGTGACCAACTTCGCCGGCGCGCGTGGTTTGTTGATTTCGCGGCCGAGGTCCAGCGCGTAGAAGTAGGCGGGGAGTTGACCGGCGGTGCGGTGGAGCACGAGGTCGACGACGTGGCGCCGTCCATCGGCAGCGGGAGATATTCGACGAACCGGAACCGAACTATCGGTACTTACGGAATCGTAACCTGAATTTGCCGGCCAGTACTTCGTATACCTGGGACACGCTGCGATTACTCGCTGGTAAGTTAACCGTCATGACAAATATCGACGCGCGGTTGTTCAACCCCGCCAGCTATGATCCGCAGCAGTTCGACGCCGAGACCCGGCGGCTGTTGCGCGCCACCATCGAGTGGTTCGAAAGCCGGGGCAAACAGCGTCTGCTCGCCGACGACCTGAACGCGGTGTGGACGGCCGACTTCCTCGACTTCGTGAAGAAGGAGAAGTTGTTCGCCACCTTCCTGACTCCCGCGGCATACGCCGATGGTGACCAGGACCGGCGCTGGGATGCAGCGCGTAATGCCGCGCTGTCGGAGATCTTCGGCTTCTATGGCCTGGCGTACTGGTATGCCGAGCAGGTGACCATCCTCGGTCTCGGCCCGATCTGGCAAAGCGACAACGAGGCGGCCAAGAAGCGCGCGGCCGCCGATCTGTCCGCGGGCGAGGTGATGGCCTTCGCGCTGTCCGAACAGTCGCACGGCGCCGACATCTACAACACCGATCTGGTGCTGACCCCCACCGAGCCCGGCAGCGCGGACGCCGAGGCAGGCATTCTGTTCCGCGCCAATGGCGAGAAGTACTACATCGGCAATGGCAACGTGGCCAGCATGGTGTCGGTGTTCTCCCGGCGCGCTGACCTCGACGGTGCTGACGCCTACGTCTGGTTCGTCGCCGATTCCCGCCATGAGAACTATCGTCTGCTCGGCAATGTCGTGCATGCGCAGATGTACGTCAGTACTTTCCGTCTGGAGAACTATCCGGTCCGGGCCGAGGACATCCTGCACACTGGCCCCGAGGCGTTCTCCGCGGCGCTGAATACGGTCAACGTGGGCAAGTTCAACCTCTGCCACGGTGGCATCGGCATGGTCGAGCACGCCTTCTACGAGGCGATCACGCACGCCGACAACCGCATCCTCTACGGCAACCCGGTCACCGACTTCCCGCACGTGCGCACGAACTTCGTCGACGCGTACGCGCGCATTATCGCGATGAAGCTGTTCAGCGACCGCGCTGTCGACTACTTCCGTAGTGCGAGCCTGGATGATCGCCGCTACCTGCTGTTCAACCCGATGACGAAGTCGAAGGTGACCTCCGAGGGCGAGACCGTCATGACGTTGCTACTGGATGTGCTGGCCGCCAAGGGATTCGAGAAGAACACCTACTTCGCCGAAGTGCAACGGCTGATCACCACCCTGCCCCGATTGGAGGGCACGGTGCACGTGAATGTCGGGCAGATTCTGAAGTTCATGCCGAACTACTTGTTCAACCCGAAGGACTATCCGGAGATCGGTACCAGGCAGGACGCGGCTGACGATGCGTTCTTCTGGCGGCAGGGCCCGGCGCGAGGTGCGGGCAAGGTGCAGTTCGCCGACTGGACCCCGAGCTACGACAAGCATGCCGACATCCCCAATGTGGGCCGGTTCTACGAGCAGGCACAGGCGCTGCGTACGCTGCTGACCACGGCGGCACCCGATACCGAGCAGCAGCAGGATCTGGACTTCATGCTGACCATCGGCCACTTGTTCTCCTTGGTGGTCTATGGCCAGCTGATTCTGGAGCAGGCAGCGATTACCGGGCTGGACCGGGATCTGATCGACCAGATCTTCGACTTCCAGATCCGCGACTTCAATGGTTACGCCACCGCGCTGTATGGCAAGCCGTCGGCCACTGCGGGCCAACAGAGTTGGGCTGCCTCTGCGCTTCGACCGCCGGTGGCCGACCGTCTGCGCTTCGACCGGGTGTGGGCCGAGGTAGCGGCTTACGACGGCGCCTACGAGATGCGGCCGTAGTATTCGCCGTTCCGTGGGATTTCCCGGTTCGGGGCGGCCGGTGCTCGGGCACTCGGCCGCCCTGTGTGGACCTGGGCTACGCCGTATGCGCCACTGCTTGGTCGCCCGTGGTGGTAGTGCCGCTCTCTCCGGCCTTCCGACGTGGGATGGTGAGCGTGGCGATCACGCAGAGTATCGCTACGGCGAAACAGGCCAGGGTATACCAGAGGTTCCCCACCGGGTCGCCGTTGTTTGTCACACCATCCGAGGCGGTAAAGAAGTCCGGTAGTGCGGTCGCCCAGAGTAACGCCATGACGCCCAGGTAAACCAGGCTGTAGACCTGGATGAGCTTGTTCGTGTACTGCGGAGTGTCGGCCTGGCCGTGTCGTAGCCGCTGCCACTGCCGGGTCAGGATCAGCGCGGCGACGATGGTGACGACAACCAGCTCGGCCGCATAGAGGAATCCGCGTACTGTGGTGCTCCCCATGCCGAACAGCGTTGCTGGAAGTGGCAATACCGCTGTTCCCACGGAAGCGAGCAGTCCGATGACCACGGTCCGCCACACCAGCTGCGGTCCGGAGAAGGCTCGCCCCGCGTCGACGTGGCGTCCGACGAAAAGTTGAGCACAGAACGCGAGAGATATCGGCCACAACGCGCCGAAGACGACCACGCTCGGCAGCGGCACCGAATCGAACATCGGTTGATTGATCGGATGTTCGGTAGCCCACGCCCACCAGCGCAGTTGTGGGCCGAGATGGTCGAAGATCTCATAGAAGGCGTGGTGGACGAAGCCTACACAGACTGCGCCGAGCGCGACTCCGTACCGGCGGAATACACCCAGCATCCTGACGATCTCGAAAGCCATTGTGGCCATGAACGGATAGGCGGCGACGATGTACAGCGGAAGCCGACCCCACAGGAAATCCACGGTGAACACGTTGTGTGCGAACATCGTGTCGACGTGTGCGTCGATGCCGAAGGCTGCCGGGAAGTACAAAGGTGGCTCGATAACGAACAAATAGGCGGTCGCGCCGAACCAGAGCACCAGATTGGTGGGATCACCGTGACGACGCAAACGTGTGATCGCGTAGATCAGCGTGAGTACCGCTCCCAGAATGATCGTGAATTCCAGGATCGGCAGTGTCCAGTTCTCCAATGCGAAAGGGTTCCGCACCTCGACGAGTCCACCGGCCTCGTCGCAGGAGAAGCCGAGTGTGGTCGCGAGCCGCTCGAAGGTGGGTGCGCAGTGATCAGCCATCAGTTCAGAACTCCTACGAAGCGGTGGTACCCGCGGTATACCAGTGTGTGACGTCGTATCCGGCCTCGTAGCGGTTGAACCACAGGTCGGCAAGTGCGGGTAATTTCTCGTGAGCCGGGTTGTGCTTGGGTAGCTGACTGCGGATGATGCCGACCAATGCGATGAGTTGCTCGCGGCGTGGCAGGTCGTCGAACGCGCGCGACATCGGGCCGTTGTCTTGCGTGTTCAGCAGCGGAAACCACGTGCGCAACTTCTGCTTACTCCGATACGAGGCGAACATCGCCAGTGCGTCGATCTTCCGATCCTCCAGTGGTACATGCGTGTTGAATCCCTCGCAGGCCACCCTGATGACCCGCATCACATGGCGGAAGATCGATGGCGCCATACGCATCCGGTACACATCGCTTCCGACGACAGAATCGAAGATGATGAGCGCGGAACTGCGATGTTCGACTTCTTCGACGAAGTGCCAGATGAACAGCGAAGCGACCCGGTCGTCTCCCGGCCGGAAGAGAAATGCGTCGTTATCGAGCATCAGCTTGAACACGGGGGTGAAGGTCGCCTCCAGATCTGCGGTGTAGGCGAGCCGGTACTCGACGGAAGTGTTCACGGTGAGTCGGTCGAACTCTCCGATCACTTCGTTGAGCGTCTCCTGTAGTCCGGGGTACTGCTTGATCAGGGCATTGACATGTTGGCGGTGGGCTGTGGAATGTTGCCCCTCCTGATGTACGAACGCATCGGCTTCCTCTGCCACCTCTCGGTCGGTGATCAGTGGCTTGACCTCCCGAATCATGTTCACAACCATTTTCTCGAAGGCGATTGCGAGGAAAGACACCGCATTGGCCATCGAGGAGAACGCAGGATTCTCTTCGTTCCAGAGGAAGGGCACGCCGTAGTCCGCGAATGCGAACCGCATCTTCCGCATTTGTAGATGGGTCACTTGGCCGCACCTCTTTTCTCGAAGTCGTATGGCCCGGTGGTCTCATTCGGATCCGCCGTAGCTGCGCTGAAAGTAATCATACGCATAGCTTGCAAAATGTATGATCACAATCGAGATGCTGGGAGTAACCGGTACTCGGACGATGTACTGTCCTGTGATAGGGTCGCTCTCTTGATCTGGATAGGCCCTCTTGATCGGGATAGTCGGCGAGCTATCCGTTCAGAGATCGCGCAAGCGCAGGCATCGTTCGAGCCGAGGAAAGCGGGCAGTGGCAGGAAGGCGTGGGTGGCGCGGAAGTCCGCCGAGCAACGACGAAGAAGCATCTCAGCGCATTGTCGCCGCTGCGGTCGATCTGATCGGGCGAACCGGCTCGGAGATCAGCATCGCTGATGTCGCGGAGTCGCTAGGCGTTATCAGGCAGACGGTGTACCGATACTTTCCCAGCGCGGACGCGCTGATGCGGGCGGCGGCGATCGCGTCGGTCGATGGATTTCTCGATCGGCTGGCACGGCACGTGCGCGGTATCGAAGACCCGGTCGACGCACTGACCGGGGGAGTGGTCTACACGCTCGCCGAGGTACGCCGAACGCCACACCTCGGCATTCTGCTTTCCAGTACGTATTCGAACATCCATCCTGAAGGCATCGTTTCCGAGGAGGCGCAAACCTTCGGAGCGACGATGATCAAACGTTTCGACGTCGATTGGGAGCGCTACGGGTACGACGATGCCGCGCTACACGAACTCGTCGAATACCTTTTGCGCACAATGCAGTCATTCTTTCTCTCCCCAGGGAATCCGCCACGCGGTGAAGAGGACTTGCGGCGATATCTACGCCGCTGGATGGGCGCGGCGATTCTTGCTCAGGTGAAGCCATCGGAGAGCATTCAGTCAGCGGTGCAACGGGATATGGCGAACTTCGACAGTCATGAACCGCTGCCACTGGATTGATGCCACTGGATTGAGCCGACAGCTCACTTCGGCGAGTGACGTCGAGGGAAGCTGTTCTCGGTGGTCCACTCGGCGAGATCTCCGGGTGAGGCCCTGCTGCAGTTCACAGCGGAGACCGGGTGCCGCGGGTCGATGCGACGGTCAGGTCTCGCCAGGGAACGCGAGGGTGGGTGGGTGCACACCGAGGAACGATTGCCAGGTGGCCAGCCGGACGGCAGCTTCGGTGAGTGCGTCGACGCCGGTACCGCGAACTGTCGCGGATGTAGCGCGTTCGACTACCGACCGCCAAGCGGCCGCGGTGTCGGACTCGACCGCCACGGCGAGTCGGGCGGCTGAGACCGGGTCGGTGACCGGGAACGGTGCCGTGTAGGCGGCATCGGGCGGTGGTATCGATGCGCCCTCTGTGGCGAGGGTATCGGTAATGGCGTCGCGCCGGGCGCGATGTGCGGCAGCGTACTCGGCGATCAGTTCGGTGCGCGCGGTGGAGGCGTACGCAGCGATCACGCCGTAGGCGTACACCGCGCTGTATTCGGCGTTCAGCGCATCGCTCAGCGCTTGGCGTTCGGCCTCGGTCATGCCAGTAACACCCCAGTGTGAGTTGCGCACGCCGCGCCGATCGAGGCGAGTAATCCGGCCCGGTACCCGGACAGGGCGCGAGCGAGGGCGGCAGCTGATTTCTGGGACTTGGTCAACTGGGCGCGCAATGCTTCGATGCTCGGCGGGACGAGATCACCGGTAACGGCGGCGGCCGCATCCGAGCTGTTGGTGTGCTGCGTCGGTGTGGTGCCATCGGCGTAGACGCCGATCGCGCGATCGATCTCGGTGCGTAAGGCGTCGGCGTGCGCGGTGCGCTCGGCCGCGATGGTGCTCAGTGCGGCATGCCGTTCCGGTGCGGTCGCGATGGCCGCGGTCGCGGCAGCGGCGTCGGCGCGGGCCAGCGTCTCCGGCGCGGCCAGTGGATCTGGTTCGCGCGCGGTGT
This sequence comes from Nocardia sp. TBRC8007, assembly GCF_056629435.1. Taxonomy (NCBI): domain Bacteria; kingdom Bacillati; phylum Actinomycetota; class Actinomycetes; order Mycobacteriales; family Nocardiaceae; genus Nocardia; species Nocardia sp. TBRC8007. The sequence continues at coordinate 264,669 of NZ_JBWSOR010000002.1, forward strand.
TCTCGGTGGCGCAGCCCGTCGACGCGCCGAGGACGAGGATGCCTGCCGTTCCACGGCCCGCGAGGCGTAGTGCGGTGCGACGATCCAGAGCCGAGAAGCGGGACTCGGGATGGGCGGAAAGGATGCCGGAAGTGTGCCCGGCACGCGGCGGGGCGAAGAGGCTGATGGGCACGGGACTATCGTGCCAGATTCCCGGCACGTCACCGGACGAGGCTTCGATTGTGGCGCGCGTACTCCTTGCCCGGTGGTCCATTACACTCTCGTGGCGCGTTACGCTAGAGCTTCGGTAGAGAAATTCCCGCCGCGCCACAATTGAACCAGGAGCCGCTCATATGCCGATGCCGACCGAGGAAAGGGTGAGCCAGCTCGTAGCTGGTCTCGTCGAACGTCGAGGATTCGACCTCGAGGGTGTCGAGATCTCAACGGCGAGCAAGCACGCGGATGCGCAGGCTCGGGTGCAAGTGACGGTGGACAGCGACACTTCCGATCTGGACTCCCTCACCGTGCTCAGTACGGAGCTCTCGGCTCTGCTGGACGACGTGGGAGATTTCGGTGAGACGCCCTATCTGCTGGAAGTCTCGACTCCGGGTATCGACAGCCCGCTCACCGCAGACCGGCACTGGCGTCGGGCGCAGGGTCGGAAGGTGCGTGTCGTGCTGTGCGAAGGCGTACGTTCGCCCGTGGGGTCACCTGCTTTCGAGGCCAGGATCGGTACGCTCGCGGGTGCTTCGGTGGTGCTGGTACTCGGCGGTAAGCGAAATCCGTATCGGGTGACGGTTCCGCTCGCCGATATCGCTTGCGCCGTAGTTCAGGTCGAGTTCTCCCCGCCCGGCCTGCGGGAACTGGAACTCGCCGGTGGGGTTGTGCCGGGGCGGCCTGTCCCTGGCCGGGAAGAGGCGGTGGCGGTCGACGACATCGCGGAGCACGGCCCGCCGCGCGGAACCCCGAATGCGCAACCCGAACCAGTAACAGCGTCTGATTCGCCGATCGAAGGGATCGTGGAATGAACATCGAAATCGAAGCCCTACGTGCGATCGTCGCGGATAAGGGGATCTCGATCGAGACCGTGATCTCCGCGATCGAGTCGGCGCTGCTCACCGCTTACCGGCATACCGAGGGGCATCAGCTCAACGCACGCATCGATATCAATCAGAAGACCGGTGTGGTCCGGGTGATGGCGCGTGAGTTGGATGCCGATGGCACCGTGATCTCCGAATGGGACGACACTCCTGAGGGATTCGGTCGGATCGCGGCGACCACCGCCAGGCAGGTGGTGTTGCAGCGGCTACGTGATGCGGAGAACGAGAAGTCCTTCGGCGATTTCTCTACGCACGAGGGCGATATCGTCGGTGGCGTAGTGCAGCGCGACGCGCGAGCCAACGCTCGTGGCACCGTCGTGGTGCACGTCGGCAGCGAGCTACACGGCGCGGAGGGGCTGATCCCGCCCGCCGAGCAGGTGCCGGGCGAGGACTACGAGCACGGTGACCGGATCAAGTGCTACGTCGTCGGCGTCTCCCGCGGTCCGCGCGGGCCGCAGATCACGCTGTCGCGCACACACCCGAATCTGGTGCGGCGGCTGTTCGCGTTGGAAGTGCCCGAGATCGCCGATGGTTCGGTGGAGATCACTGCTGTGGCGAGGGAGGCGGGACACCGCTCCAAGATCGCAGTGCGCAGCATGGTGCCCGGAGTCAACGCCAAGGGCGCTTGTATAGGTCCGATGGGACAGCGGGTGCGCAATGTGATGAGTGAGCTGGCCGGTGAAAAGATCGATATCATCGATTACGCCGACGATCCAGCGGCATTTGTCGGGAATGCGCTCTCGCCGTCCAAAGTGGTTTCGGTCACAATTGTCGATGCCGAGGCACGCGCGGCTCGCGTCGTGGTTCCGGATTTCCAGCTTTCGCTGGCCATCGGCAAGGAGGGGCAGAATGCCCGTCTCGCTGCGCGATTGACCGGTTGGCGCATCGATATCCGCAGCGACGCCGCACCCGACGTGGGCGGTTCCGTTCGGACGGAGGTACACCGTAGTTGACCCGAACCGGTCGCGGAGCACTCGGAGTGACATCGCCGGGGGTGACATATTGATAACTTCCGCAGGGGAGGGGTTCGGCGATCCGAACGCTTCAGCGGTAGAGTGTTCCAAGGTTCAGTCCGATCCTTCGGCTCTTGTACCCGACCGCGCTACCGAGCAGGATGCGGCGCCTCGGCGCCGGGTAGCTCCTGTGCGGACGTGTATCGGATGTCGGAAGCACGAACTGACCGTCGATCTGTTGCGGATTGTGGCTCGGAATCGTGTGACCGGAGATAATTCTCGGGTCATCGAGATCGTCCCCGATTCGCGGCGCAGACTTCCTGGACGGGGTGCCTGGTTGCACCCCCTTTCGGCTTGTCTGAGCGCGGCAGAGCGGCGCCGAGCGATCGGCAGAGCACTACGAGTGTCCGGACATCTGGATATCTCGGCCCTGGAGTATTACCTCGAGAACAGGCACGAGCACTCATGAGCACACCGTGAAGTACCAACGATGAACGTCCATCGGAGATAACCCGAGGTCGTGCGGGCCGCCCCAAGACGGTGGCGCTGCTCGACCTCTCAGTGAGGAGAGCAGTGGCAGGCAAGGCCCGCGTGCACGAGTTGGCAAAAGAACTCGGAGTCACGAGCAAGGAACTACTCGCAACGCTCAAGGAGCAGGGCGAGTTCGTGAAGTCGGCGTCGTCGACGGTGGAAGCTCCCGTCGCACGTCGGCTGCGTGAGTCGTTCGCGGCGAAATCCGCTCCATCGAACGGTGGCAAGCCGGGTGCGCGGCCCGGTCCGTCAGCGGCCCGTCCGGCCGCGAAACCCACGGGTAATGGTCCACGTCCCGGCCCGCGCCCAGGGCCATCGCCTGCGCAGGCTCCAGCGGCGCCAGCCGCCAAGGAAGCCGCTCCTGTCCGACCGGCCGCGCCCACCAGTGAGCCCTCGGTCGCGAAGCCGGGTCCGACGCGGCCTGGCCCCACTCCCGCGCCCAAACCCGCCGCGCGGGATTCGTCCGCGCCGCCTACTGCCGCGGCCTCGGGTTCCGCGCCCGCGCCGTCTGGTCCCCGTCCTACACCAGGTGCTCCTCGTCCTGGTCAGCAGCGTCCTGGTCAGCAGCGGCCTGGCCAGCAACGTTCCAGCGCCCCGACGCCGGGGGGCCCGCGTCCTGGCGCCACCCCCGGTCCGCGGCCGGGCCCGAAGCAGCCACGTGTCGGTAACAACCCCTACTCGTCGGCTCCGGAACGCCCCGCGTCTCGCCCGACTCCTGGTCCGCGCCCAGGGCCCACGCAAAGCGGACCGAGGCCCGGTCCAGCGCAAGGCGGTGCACGTCCGGGGCCGGCCCAGGGTGCGCGTCCGACACCCGGTCAGGGTGGTCCGCGCCCCGGCGGCCCGCGCCCCAGCCCGGGTTCGATGCCGCCGCGGCCGAACCCCGGTGCGATGCCGTCGCGTGCGGCGCGTCCGGGAGGTTCCGGTGGTCCCGGCGCGGGGCGTCCTGGGCGTCCCGGCGGTGGTGCCGGTCGTCCTGGTGGCGGCGGTGGTGGCGGCTACCGCGGTGGCGGTGGCGGTGCCGCGGGAGCGGGAGCGCCCGGTGCCGGTCCGTCCGGTGGCTTTCGCGGTCGTCCCGGCGGGGGCGGCGGTCGTCCGGGTGGTCCGGGCGGTCGTGGCGGCGCGGCGGGCGCATTCGGCCGTCCCGGCGGCGCGCCTCGCCGCGGTCGTAAATCGAAGCGGCAGAAGCGGCAAGAGTACGACTCGATGCAAGCCCCCGCTGTCGGCGGCGTGCGGCTGCCCCGTGGCAACGGTGAAATCATCCGGCTCGCCCGAGGTGCGTCACTGTCGGACTTCGCGGAGAAGATCGATGCCAACCCGGCCGCACTGGTACAAGCGCTGTTCAACCTCGGCGAGATGGTCACCGCGACACAGTCGGTGAACGACGAGACGCTAGAGCTGCTCGGTGGTGAGATGAACTACGTGGTGCACGTGGTCAGCCCCGAGGACGAGGACCGCGAGCTGCTGGAGTCGTTCGACCTCACCTACGGCGAGGACGAGGGTGGCGAGGAAGATCTCGAACAACGTCCGCCGGTGGTAACCGTTATGGGCCACGTCGACCACGGTAAGACCCGATTGCTGGACACCATTCGTAAAGCGAACGTCCGAGAAGGCGAAGCAGGCGGTATCACCCAGCACATCGGCGCCTACCAGGTGCTCACCCACTTGGGTACCGAGGATCGGCTCATCACTTTCATCGACACTCCGGGCCACGAGGCGTTCACCGCTATGCGTGCCCGTGGCGCGAAGGCCACCGACATTGCGATCCTCGTGATCGCGGCCGACGACGGTGTCATGCCGCAGACGGTAGAGGCAATCAATCACGCGCAGGCCGCCGAGGTGCCGATCGTGGTGGCAGTCAACAAGATCGATAAGGAGGGTGCCAACCCGCAGAAGATCCGGCAGCAGCTCACCGAGTACGGCTTGGTCTCCGAGGAATATGGTGGCGACACCATGTTCGTCGACATCTCTGCCAAGCAAGGCACCAATATCGAGGCATTGCTCGAGGCAGTTCTGCTTACCGCGGACGCTGCCCTCGATCTGCGCGCGAACCCGGATATGGACGCCCAGGGTGTGGCTATCGAGGCCCATCTCGACCGCGGCCGCGGTCCGGTGGCCACGGTGCTGGTGCAGCGCGGCACACTGCGCGTCGGTGATTCGATCGTGGCGGGCGATGCCTATGGTCGTGTGCGCCGCATGGTGGACGAGCACGGCGAAGACGTCGAGGCGGCGCTGCCGTCGCGTCCCGTTCAGGTCATCGGCTTCACGTCGGTGCCGGGTGCCGGAGACAACCTGCTCGTGGTCGACGAGGACCGGATCGCACGGCAGATCGCAGACCGGCGCAACGCACGTAAACGCAATGCGCTGGCCGCTCGCAGCCGCAAGCGGATCAGCCTCGAAGATCTGGATGCCGCGCTGAAGGAAACCAGCGAGCTGAACCTGATTCTCAAGGGCGACAATTCCGGTACCGTCGAGGCGCTTGAAGAGGCTCTGCTCGGCATCCAGGTGGACGACGAAGTGCGGCTGCGGGTCATCGATCGTGGTGTCGGCGGTGTCACCGAGACGAATGTCAACCTCGCTTCCGCATCGAACGCGATCATCATCGGATTCAATGTCCGGGCCGAGGGCAAGGCGACCGAGCTGGCCAACCGCGAGGGCGTCGATATCCGGTATTACTCGGTGATCTACCAGGCCATCGATGAGATCGAGAAGGCTCTCAAGGGCATGCTCAAGCCGATCTACGAAGAGGTCGAGTTGGGCCGGGCCGAGATCAGGGCGCTGTTCCGCTCTTCGAAGGTCGGTACCATCGCCGGTTGTATGGTCACCTCGGGCTCGATCAAGCGCAATGCCAAGGCGCGCTTGCTCCGCGACAATGTAGTGATTGCCGAGACGATGACGATCTCCTCGTTGCGCCGAGAGAAGGACGACGTGACCGAGGTTCGTGAGGGCTTCGAGTGCGGTATGACGGTCACCTACTCCGATATCAAGGAAGGCGACGTCATCGAGGCCTACGAGCTGCGCGAGAAGCCGCGCGACTGAGAGCGAGACGAGGCCCGGACGCTGCGGCGTCCGGGCCGTTCGTCCGAGATAATCGGAGGGGTACGGGTGTACCTGGGTGCACTGGAGTTCGATGTATTGCTCGGTGATGTGCATTCACTGAAGCAGAAGCGCTCGGTGATCCGGCCGATTGTGGCAGAGCTACAGCGCTTCGGTGTGAGTGCTGCCGAGGGCGGAGGGCATGAGCTGTACCGCCGTTCGCTGCTGGGTGTGGCCATGGTCAGCGCAGGGATGGACCACCTGACCGAGGTGCTGGACAAATGTGAACGACACGTCGCGGCTCGCCCGGAGTTACAGTTGCTGGCGGTGCGCCGCCGGATTTTCGGCCCCGAAGACTGAGCGCGGCGGCAGTGATCGGCATCGTTGCGCGATCTCGGCCGCGGCGCCGCCACGTTTCCGTGGCTGTTGAACAAAGTGAGTAGTGAGGAGGAAACGGCCATGGTGGATCAAGCCAGGGCACGCCGACTCGCCAAGCGGATTTCCTCGATTGTGGCGACCGCGATCGAATACGAAGTGAAAGATCCGCGGCTGCGTTTCGTGACCATTACCGACGCCAAGGTCACTGGTGATCTTCGGGAGGCGACGGTGTACTACACCGTGATGGGTGAAACTCTCGATGTCGAGCCGGATTACGATGGCGCGGCCGCAGGCCTGGAGAAGGCCAGGGGGGTATTGCGTTCGAAGGTGGGGGCGGGTACCGGGGTGAAATTCACCCCGTCCCTGGCGTTCGTACTGGATACGGTACCCGATGCGGCACGGCAGATGGAGGAGCTGCTCGCTCGGGCACGGGCCGCGGATGATGCGGTCGCCAGGGTGGCCGCCACCGCCAGACACGCAGGAGACGCGGACCCCTACAAGGTCGAACGCGCCGCCGATGAGTGACGTCAGGTACTGATGACGGCGATACGGGAAACGGCGGGTCTTGCTGCCGCCGTGGCGGCTCTGGATGCTGCGCGCTCGGTGACGATCCTTTGCCATGTGCAGCCCGACGCGGACACTATAGGAAGTGGCCTGGCGCTGGCTCTGGTCCTGCACCAGCGCGGTATTCCGGTACAGGTGTCATTCGCCGAACCAGCCGAGTTGCCGGTGCCGATACGTTCGCTGCCGGGGCTGCAGCATGTGGTGGCACCAACCGAAGTGCGTGCTGCGGTGGATCTGCTCGTCGCGGTGGACTGTGGTAGCGCGAGTCGGCTAGGTGCGCTTGCCGACCGCTTGGTCGGCGCCGCGACAACGATAGTGATCGACCACCATCAATCGAACACGCTCTTTGGTTCGATCAACGTGGTCGATCCTGGCGCAGAGTCCACAACGAGCCTGATCACGCGGCTACTCGATAGGTGGGGCGTGCCGATAGATCCGGATATCGCGCACTGCCTCTACGCCGGCCTGGTCACCGATACCGGTTCGTTTCGGTGGGTGCGTTCGGGTACCCATGAGCTGGCCGAGCGATTGCTGGCTACCGGAATCGACGGTGTCGAGATCAGTCGCATTTTTTTGGATACTCACCCGTTCGACTGGTTGCCGGTGTTGTCTCGAGTGCTCGCTACGGCGCAGCTCGTGCCGGAAGTGTGCGGTGGCGTCGGGCTGGTATACGTATTCGTGCGTCACGACGACGCCGGAGAGGTGTGCCCAGAGGAGGCCGAGAGCGTGATCGATGTCGTGCGCACGACCGCAGAGGCAGGGGTCGCAGCGGTGTTCAAGCAATCCCGTACCGCATCGGACCGGTGGACGGTGTCGCTTCGCTCGCGCGCTGTCGGGTCAAGATCGGGCTACGGGGTGGATGTGTCGGAGGTGGCCGCGGGACTTGGGGGTGGTGGGCACCGCTTCGCCGCCGGGTACACCGCTTACGGCACGCCCGACGACGTGGTCGGTGCGCTGGTGGCCGCGCTAGGGTGAGCGGGATCCACGGCGCCGACCGACATGAAACGGTCGCCATGACCGCTATGGCTGGACGTCGACTCGAATCACCAGTGTGGGCTGCGGTCGACTCCGTGCCTGCCCGCCGTTCTCGACCTGCGTCGCGCCGAGTGCAGGAGAGACTTGGGCGAGCCTGGTGCGGTAGGCGCTCATGACAGCGGATGACTCCGGTGAAATGGAAATCGCAGTTCGGGCATCGCAGGTAGCCGAGGTGCGGATATCCGGCACTCGCCAGGTTGCCGAGGTTGGGCCGAGGCGTATTTTCGGGCTTGCGGTGCCGACGCTCGGCGTACTGGTCGCCGAACCGCTTTATCTGCTGTTCGATATCGCCGTTGTCGGTCGGCTCGACGCGCTCGCGCTGGCAGGCCTCGCGGTCGGTGGACTGATTTTGGCCCAGACGAGTTCACAACTGACCTTCCTGTCTTATGGCACGACTGCGCGCTCGGCTCGACGCCACGGCGTGGGGGACCGCTTGGGCGCGGTCACCGAAGGAGTGCAGGCGACCTGGATCGCCATCGTGGTCGGCGCCGCGATTCTGCTGTTGGCTCAGATGTTCGCCGTGCCGTTGACCACCGCCATCGCCGGTGGCGGCGATATCGCGGAGGAAGCATTGGCCTGGGTACGCATCGCGCTTTTCGGTGTGCCGCTGATCCTGATCGCCATGGCAGGCAACGGATGGTTGCGCGGTATCCAGCACACACGCCGTCCGCTGATCTATGTAATTGCCGGGCTCATGGTCTCGGCCGTCCTCTGTCCGATGCTGGTGCATGGGCTTCTCGGCGCGCCACGTCTGGAGCTGCCTGGTTCGGCGGTGGCGAATCTCGCCGGACAGCTCGTCACCGCGGTTCTGTTCGCGACCGCACTGATCCGTGAACGAGTCTCGCTGCTTCCGCGATGGTCGCTCATCCGTGCGCAGCTCGTACTCGGGCGTGACCTCATTGTCCGTAGCGCTGCATTCCAGGCCTGCTTCGTCTCGGCAGCGGCGGTCGCCGCTCGCTTCGGTGCCGCTTCGGTGGCCGCGCATCAGATGGTCCTGCAGCTGTGGAATTTTCTCGCGCTCGCCTTGGATGCGTTGGCCATCGCCGCGCAGACGCTTATCGGTGCCGCGCTCGGTGCGGGCGATGCCACGGGCGCCCGCGGCATCGCCCGACGGGTAACCTTGTGGTCGGAGCTCTTCAGCCTCGTTCTCGCCGCTTTTTTCGCGATGGGGGCCGCAGTCGTCCCATTACTGTTCACTGACGACCAAGAGGTGCTCGACCATACTCATGTGGTGTGGTGGTTCTTCGTCGCTTTGATTCCGGTGGCAGGGGTTGTCTTCGCCTTGGACGGTGTTCTGCTCGGTGCGGGTGACGCCGCCTACTTGCGTACCACCACGCTCGCCGCGGCGCTGTTGGGTTTCCTGCCCGCCGTTTGGTTGTCGCTGGCATTCGGCTGGGGAGTGGGCGGAATCTGGTCCGGCTTGGCCGCGTTCATGATGTTGCGGCTGATCGCGGTCACTCGGCGAGCGCTTTCGGGCCGGTGGACCCGCCCCGGTACCGAGATACCGGGATGAGTGGCACTCGGCCGCTGGTATGCGCGGATCGGAAAAGATATGTCAAGGTAGGTGTGATGATACCCAAGTTGATGGCGGTCAGTGATATTCACGTCGGGCACCAGGGGAATCGGCCGATTGTCGAGCAGATCACGGCGGACTCGCCGGAAGACTGGCTTATCGTGGCCGGAGACGTGGGGGAGAAAACCGAGGACATCCGATGGGCGCTGAAACTGCTGCGTAGCAGGTTCGCCAAGGTTATCTGGGTTCCTGGCAATCATGAGCTGTGGACTACGGCGAAGGATCCGGTGCAGATGTCCGGGGTGGCGCGCTACGACTACTTGGTCGCGCTGTGTCGCGATCTGGACGTGCTCACACCAGAAGACCCGTTCCCGGTGTGGGAGGGCGCCGGCGCACAAGAGTACGGCGGACCGGTGACGCTGGTGCCGATGTTCCTGTTGTACGACTATTCGTTCCTGCCTGCGGGTGCCACCGACAAGACAGAGGGACTGGCCATCGCCAGAAAGCGTAATGTGGTGGCGACCGATGAGTTCCTGCTCTCGTCGGAGCCATACGCGACCAAGGAGGCGTGGTGCCATGCTCGCGTGCAGGCGACCAAGCGCAGGCTCGATGCGCTCGCACCCGGCACCCCGGTCGTATTGATCAATCACTTCCCGCTGGTCCGTCAGCCGACCGAGGTGTTGTTCTATCCGGAGTTCGCGCTGTGGTGCGGTACTGAACTGACCGCGGACTGGCACACCCGGTACAACGTGGTCTGCTCGGTCTACGGTCATCTGCACATCCCGCGCACATCACACTACGATGGCGTCCGGTTCGAGGAGGTATCGATCGGCTACCCGCGCGAATGGCAGCGCCGCGGATTGCCCGACCGACTGTTGCGGCAGATCCTGCCGACTCCGCTATATCCACCGGGCACGCTGAACAAGTGGGGCGGTCATTTCAGGGTGACCCCGGAAATGGAAGCCGCTGCCGCCGTCATGCGTAGTAAGGCGCAGCGGCGGCACGGGCAAGCATAGTTTCCGCCTGCGCGAGCCGAGTGGGGTGGTGGCGTCGTATTCCGGCCGATGGTACTGGACTAGGCTCGTAAGTGATGATCGAGAACATTCTGCCCGCGGGTGTGGCCTCGGCCGAGCTGCTGGCTTATCCGGAGGATCTGCGGCCGTATCCGGCAGAGGAGCACCTCATCGCCAAGTCGGTGGAAAAGCGGCGTCGTGATTTCATCGGTGCCAGGCACTGTGCCAGGCTGGCGCTCGAACAACTCGGCGAACCGCCGGTCGCGATCGGCAAGGGAGAGCAGGGCGCTCCGGTGTGGCCACGCGGGATCGTCGGCAGTCTGACCCACTGCGACGGTTATCGGGCCGCCGCGCTCGGCCATAAGCTGAGGTTTCGTTCCATCGGCATCGATGCCGAGCCGCACGCCACGCTTCCCGACGGCGTACTCGACTCGGTAAGCCTGCCTCAAGAGCGACAGTGGCTGAAAGCCACCGACTCCGAGCTGCACCTGGACCGGCTGCTGTTCTGCGCCAAAGAGGCCACCTACAAGGCGTGGTTTCCCTTGACGATGCGCTGGCTGGGTTTCGAGGATGCGCACATCACTTTCGAGATCGAGGACCGCGCTGCCGCTTCCGGGTACGGGAGTTTCCACAGCAGGTTGCTGGTGCCGGGCCAGACCGCGGACGGCGGGGTTCCCTTGCGTTCGTTCGAGGGCCGTTGGCAGATCGTCGATGGATACATCCTGACCGCGATCGCGCACATCTGATGGACGGTCTAGGCGGTCTGCTCATTATCGACAAGCCCGCTGGCCGGACCAGCCACGATGTCGTCGCGAAGTGCCGCAAACTGCTGCACACCAAGAAGGTCGGACATGCGGGAACGCTGGACCCGATGGCCACCGGTGTGCTGGTGCTCGGTGTGGAGCGCGCGACCAAGCTGCTCGGTCTGCTCACTCTGACGACCAAGGCATACACCGCGACAATCCGTCTCGGCCAGGCGACCGATACCGACGACGCCGAGGGTGAGGTACTTTCTACCACCCCGGCCCGCCACCTCACCGACTCCGATATCGCCAGACATGTCGCCGAATCGACCGGTGACATCGATCAAGTCCCTGCCACAGTGAGCGCGATCAAGGTGAACGGTGTACGTGCCTACGCCCGCTACCGTGCTGGTGAAGACGTTCAGCTGGCCGCTCGTCCGGTGACGGTGTCGTGTTTCGATGTGCTCGCGCGTCGTGAGGTCGGAGATTTTCTCGATCTGGATGTGCTGGTCGAGTGTTCCTCGGGTACCTATGTGCGGGCGTTGGCCCGTGACCTGGGCGCTGCGCTCGGTGTAGGTGGTCATCTGACCGCGTTGCGCCGAACCAGAGTCGGTCCGTTCACCCTCGACCATGCCCGCACCGTGGATGAGCTGTCCGCCATCGTGGAATCAGATGGGTCGCCGCTGAGCCTCGATATCGACGCTGCGGTGCGCATCGCGTTCCCGTGCCGAGATATCGACGAGAAACAGACCGATGACCTGCGCAACGGACGCTGGCTCGAACCTGTCGGGATACCTGTTGTCTACGCCGCTGTCGACCCGGCTGGGCGTGTGATCGCGCTGCTGCGGGAAAGCGACCGACGGGCAGCGTCGGTCATGGTGGTGCGCCCATCCAACCTCTAGAAACGCGTGGCGGCTTTCATCGGCTTTCGGAGTGGAGGCTATCGAGGAGAGGTTGCCGCTCAGCCGCCGACCTGCTGGCGGAGGCGGTTCACTGCGTCGTCCATGTGTTCGATGAGCAGGGTCCGTACCCGGACCGACGGAGCAGTGGCGATCGCCTCCCGGAGGTCGATGTGTTCGCGGGCCTGTTCGCTCAGATCAGGGTAGGTGGTCTGTAAGGCGCCCAGGCACATCCGGGTCTCGATCAACAGGGTGCGGGCCGCACGTACCAGCCGAGGGCTGGCCGCGCTCTCCACCAAGGTCTGATGGAAGGCTTGGTCGGCGTTGGATACGCCTACCGCGTCCCCCTTGTCGGCGTATGCGAGCATCTCCTCGACGCTGGGTTCCAGGGCCTTGTAGGCGAGGGCACGGCGGCCGTCGAGGATCAGTTCGAGCGCACCGCCTTCCAGCACAGTTCTGGCACGGTAGATATCGATGACGTCGTCGAGAGCCAGTTCGACGACGAAGATGCCGCGGTGGCGGATACTGTGCAATAAGCCTTCGGATATCAGGCGCTGCATCGCCTCGCGCACCGGCCCGCGCGACACCGCGAATTGCGCGGCCAGATCGGTTTCGCCGAGCTGGGTACCAGGTGCGAGATTGCCGTGCATGACCGCCTCGCGGAGCCGATCGGCAATCATCTCCGCGGTCGATTGCCGATTCACTGGCTCGAAGTCAACGAAGGACATCGGTCTTCCTGTGTGCGAACAGAGTGCCGAGCGCAGGTGCGGTCGGTTCGACGCCAGCCAATCGCAGGCCTGTCCAGATGGTGACCTGATTGGCTGTCAGCACTGGTTTGCCCAGTCTGGCCTCCAAGTCGGGCAGCACTGCGAGAGTGTGCATGGCGGTGTCGGGAATGAGCAGCGCTTGCGCTTCGGGGTGGTCGTTGTCTATCGCCAGCTGCAGGACCTGGGCCGGGGTAAGGGTGCCGACTTCCGCGGCGGTGTCGATACCCGCACTGGACATCGAGATGACGTCGATGTCCGCATCGGCGAGGAATCCCACGAACAGCCGGGCGACCTCGTCAGGATAGCTGGCCGCGACCGCGACGGTGTGCAGGCCGAGCGCGTGCACTGCGTCGGTGAAAGCGAAACTGGTGCTGGTCGCGGGCACGCCCGCCGCAGTGGACAGCGCGTGCACCTGTTCGCGGGCGCCTGCGGGGCCGTAGACGAAACTGCCTGAGGTGCAGGCCCAGACGATCGCCTCGGGGCGATGCGGGGCAAGCAGCGCCGCGCCGTCGCGTAGTTTCTCGGGGTTGCCCAGATCGAGCAGCTCGGGGACGGCGTGCAGATCAGTGCCGTAGATATGAACCACCGGTAGATGCGCGTCGAGTGCCGTCGCCGCGAGTGGGTAGTCGTCTTCGGCCGCGTGATCGGGATAGATGAAGCCGACGGTGGGTGCGCGCATATGGTGTCCTTTCTCTTTGGGACCTTCGGGAAACCAGACTTTCAGAAAACGTTGAGCAACCACTTTCCTGGCCCCATCATCGGTAATTTCATCCTTCCGAGACAGGACCACATGGTGAGCTGGTTGGCGGTGAGCACGGGTTTGCCGAGCGCCTTTTCCAGCGGCTCGATGACGTCGTAGGTAGGCAGGTTGGTGCAGCTGACGAAGATGGCCTGCGCGTCGGGGGCATCGGCGCCGACGATGCGTTCGGCGATGGTGCGGTAGCCGACTTTCCATATGCCGCCACCCAATCCGAGATGATCTGAGCGCACTACCGCACATCCGGCTTCGGCGAGGAAGTCGTGCAGCTTGTGCGTGAGGATCTCGTCATAGGGAGTGAGTACTGAGATCCGAGTCAGGTTGAGGTGCTGGATCGCCTCGACCAGCGCACCCGATGTGGTGACCGCAGTCTGGGCCCCGGCCTGGCAAATGGTTTCGCGCAGTGACCTTTCGTGGGCCAGGCCTTTGATGAAGCTGCCTGAAGTGCACAGGTAGGCGACTACTTCGGGTTCCACGTGCAGCACGTTACGGGTGGCCGCGGTCAGGTGCGCGGCAGCGGATACCAGCTCGGCCATCTCGAGTGACACCGGGACCGGTTCGTAGGGGGTGCGGGCCAGGTGCAGGCTCACCTCCAAGGGAGCCCAGCGCCACAGCTCGCGTTCGAGTGCGAGATCGAACGGAGCGATGATGCCGATGCCTCGCTGCGCAACGGGCCCGTCGAGGTCAGGAAAGCTCAGATCCACTACGGCCCCTCTCGTGCTCAGCCGGGACTACCTCCGAACCCGCTCGGATTGTTGACAATCATACGATGTGATCTTACTGTGTCAATGTGAATCAGGGCCCGATCGTCACCGTCCTGCATAGTGACAGTGTGCCCGACGGTGCGGACATGGTCCGTGTGGCAGACAGTGCGATCGTTCGCTATACCGAGGCGAACGGGCTTGCGAGCGCCTTGCGTGGGGCGGATGTGTTGTTCGTCTACGACTTCGGCACCCGCGCTTTGCCCGGCGCATGGCATGCGGCCGACCGGCTGCGCTGGCTGCACATGGGCTCTACCGGTGTCGACTCGGCGATGTTTCCCGAGTTGCAGAGAAGTGACGTGGTGGTGACCAACACCCGAGGTGTCTTCGATTCGGCGATGGCCGAATACGTGCTCGGGCAGATTCTCGGTTTCGCTAAGGATTCGTGCGGCTCGTTGCTGTTGCAGCAGCGGCACGAATGGCGCCATCGCGAGTCCGAACGGGTCGAGGGGGCGACAGCGGTGATCGTGGGTACCGGATCGATCGGCCGCTGTATCGCCCGTCTGTTGCGCGCGGTAGGGATGTCGGTGCGGGCGGTTGGCAGGCGTGCCAGGGATATGGACCCGGATTTCGGGACTGTCACCACCGATCTGTACTCCGAACTGGCCGGGGCCGATTACGTCATCGCCATCGCTCCATTGACCGAACAGACCAGAAATATGTTCGACACCAAGGCTTTTGCCGTGATGTCGTCTTCCGCCAGGTTTATCAATGTCGGTCGCGGGGAACTCGTCGTAACCGACGATCTCGTCGACGCTTTGCGCGCCGGGGCGATCGCGGGAGCGGCGCTGGACGTGGTGGACCCGGAGCCGCTTCCGGTCGGTCACTCGCTGTGGGATCTGCCGAATGTTCGGATCACGCCGCACAATTCCGCTGATTTCATCGGATGGCGTAGCGAGATCGTCACAGTGTTCGCCGAGAACTTCGACAAGTGGATTGCCGGACGTCCGTTGGACAACGTGGTCGATAAAAGGCTGGGGTACGTGCCCAGTTGAAGGAGCCCATTCATGAGTCACTCCGATATGAACCATCCCACTGATCCGACCGTGATGACAGCGGTCGAGTTGGTCTCCGCCTACTCCGTGGGTGTCCTGTCGCCGGTCGAAGCGACCGAGGCGATCCTGCGGGCGATCACCGACCGGGACAGCACGATCAACGCGTTCTGCCTCGTTGATCCCGACCGCGCGTTGGTGCTGGCGAAGGAATCCGAGGCGCGCTGGCAGTCCGGACGTGCCCGCGGCCTGCTCGACGGCGTGCCGATCTCGATCAAGGACATCTTCCTGACCGAGGGTTGGTCCACCCGGCGTGGCTCCGTCTCGATCGACCCGGTCGGGCCGTGGTTGGTGGACAGTCCCGCAGTGGCGCGGCTGCGTGAGGACGGCATGGTGTTCCTCGGCAAGACCACTACCCCGGAGATCGCGTGGAAGGCGGTCACCGACAGCCCGCTGACCGGAATCACGCGCAACCCGGCCGACCCGGCCACCACTGCGGGCGGGTCCTCCGGCGGCAGCGCCGCGGCCGTCGCGGCGGGTATGGGCCCGGTCTCGGTGGGCACCGATGGCGGTGGCAGCGTGCGTATCCCGGCCGCCTTCTGCGGGATCGTCGGTTTCAAACCCACCTATGGCCGGATTCCGATGTATCCGGCCAGTCCGTTCGGTCCGTTGGCGCACGCGGGCCCGATGTCTCGCACTGTCGAGGAGGCGGCGCTGCTGATGGATATCCTGTCGCTGCCCGATCCTCGCGACCCGACCGCGCTGGCTCCAACGGTCACCACGTTCCGTGCCGAGATGCACCGCGATGTGCGTGGGCTGCGGGTGGCGTATTCGCCGACACTCGGTTATGTCGAGGTCGATCCTGAGGTCGCCGCGATTGTGGACGCGGCGGTGGTGCGGCTCGCCGAGGCCGAACTGCGGGTCGACGCCGCAGATCCGGGCTTCGACGATCCGCGCGAGGCATTCGAGCTGTTCTGGGCCGCAGGTGCGGCCACCATGTTGTCCGGTTTCCCGGAGGGTACGCGCGGGCGGGTCGAACCCGCGCTGCGCATGCTGTGGGAACGCGGTGAAACCATCAGCGCCGTTGATTACCTGACTGCGCGTAACGAGGCGGCGCGCATCGGCATCACGATGGGCGCATTCCATACCGATTACGACGTTCTGATCACCCCGACGATGCCGATTCCCGCATTCGAGGCGGGCCATGATGTACCGCCGGGCAGCGACATGCGCAGTTGGCCGGAGTGGACGCCGTTCACCTATCCGTTCAACCTCACCCAGCAGCCTGCGATCAGCATCCCGGTCGGCACCACCCATGCCGGTCTTCCTGTGGGACTGCAGATCATCGGTCCACGCCATTCCGACGATCTGGTGCTGGCGGTGGCTCGCTACGCCGAGTTCGTGCTGGCATCCTGAACCTCGGACGCCCTGTGCCGCACGGACTGTCGGTCCGTTGGATTCAGGCGCGTGCGAAGGCGAGTGTCTCGCCTCGGACTCCGTGTAACCACAAGGCATTGCAGGCCGAGGCCATCTCGGCCAGCCCTTCTTCGACGGTGGCGAAGACATTGCCTGGTACCCACCCCAGGTCACCATTGATCAGTAAATTGTTACGATCGTAGAAGAGTGCGAGGTCGGTAGCCCCGTGCGCATGCTCGGCCGCGGAGCCCGGCTCGTAGCCGTAGGCCGGATTGCCGATCTCCCACGGCTCGAAATCGAATAGGCACACATCGCCGGGGATCGGCGTGACTGTCGGATTCTCCCGATGCGGCGCCGCGCTGATTCGCGGGAGCAGGGTGTATACCTCGTTGCGAGCGTACTTGGCATGGAATGCGGCGCCGACCTGCGGTAGTGCGTCCCACACTGCCGCACAGGTACGGGGTGCTTCCGCGTCGAGCAGGCGGGCGCGACAGGTCACCTCGGCTTCGGTGAGAGTGATGGTGATATAGCGGGCCATGTGGACTGGCTTCCTGATCAGTGCTCGCCGGGGGAGCAGGGGTGGGTCGGGACACCGGCGGGGTCGCCGGATAACGACACCGGCGGGGTCGCCGGATATTACAACTCGGCCAGGACCTCGGACCAGATCGCGAGTGCGTCCTCGATCTGGGTCTCGGTTACGATCAGTGGCGGGATCATTCGCACTACGTTCATATGTGCGCCACAGGTCAGCAACAACAGTCCTTTGGCAACTGCGGCGTGCTGAGCGGCCGTGGCGGTGGCGGGATCCGGTTCGCCGGTAGCGGTGATGAATTCGGCGCCCGCGAGCAGTCCGAGGCCGCGGACGTCGCCGATCGCTTTGCCCGCGCTGTCCCGCAGACCGCTCAGTAGTTGCCTACCCCTGGCCGCGGCGTTGTCGACCAGCCCTTCGGACTCGATGACCTCGAGCGTGGCGACAGCTGCCGCGCACGATACCGCATTACCACCGTAGGTGCCGCCTTGGGATCCGGGCCACGCCCGTGCCATGAGTTCCCGCGATGCCGCTATACCTGAGAGCGGGAACCCGCTGGCCAGCCCTTTCGCGATGGTGATCACATCGGGCCGCACGCCGAAGTGCTGATGCCCGAAGAACTTTCCGGTGCGCCCGAAGCCGGTCTGGATCTCGTCGAAGACCAATAGAATGCCGTGACGATCCGCACGCTCGCGCAGGCCTTGGAAGAATTCGGTGTTCCCAGGGATGTAGCCGCCCTCGCCGAGTACCGGCTCTACGATGAATGCTGCCGTCTCGGCGGGGGAGGTGAGTGTGGCGAAGAGGTAGTCGAGTTCCCGGAGCGCGAAAGTGGTGGCCTCCTGCTCACTCCAGCCGTAACGGAAAGCAGTGGGGAAGGGGGCGACATGTACGCCCGACATGAGCGGGCTGAACCCGGCTGAGAACCGGGTGCCGGAGGTCGTCATGGTCGCGGCCGCGACGGTGCGGCCGTGGAAACCGCCGTGGAAGACGATGACGCTCGGCCGACCGGTAGCTTGGCGTACCAGCCGTAGCGCCGCCTCGATCGCCTCGCTGCCAGAGTTGGCGAAGAACAGGGTGTCCAGTCCCTCCGGGAGTACTGCGCCGAGCCGTTCGGTCAGCTTCAGCAATGGCTGGTGCAGCACGGTTGTGTACTGGCCGTGGATCAGCGAGGCGATCTGTGCCTGTGCTGCCTCGACCACTCGAGGGTGGCAGTGCCCGGTGCTGGTCACGCCGATCCCTGCGGTGAAATCCAGATAGCGGCGACCGTCGGTGTCGTAGAGATAACACCCTGCGCCGTGATCGACAGTCACCGGCGTGGCCTGTTTCAGAACGGGCGATAACTCGGTCATAGTGGTTCGCCTCCCGGGCAAGAGGGATGAGATGCCGACGCGATCGTTCGACGCGATTGCCTGACATGATCGCCTATTGTCGGATTGTTGACAATATGAATAACATGACCGCACAGATCGCAGCAATGGCCGATTGTTGCGCTGTGTGGAGAGGAGTCACCGCCGATGCTCGCCGATAGCACCCTGAGTACAGCCGAACGGACCGCGATCGGCACGGTGCCGCGCGGTTTGTTCATTGATGGTGAGTGGCGGGAGACCGCCCGAACATTCCCGGTTGTCGATCCGGCGACCGGTGTGCTGCTGTGCACGGTGGCCGACGCGGATCCGTCGGATGGACTTTCCGCCCTGGACGCAGCGTGTGCGGCGCAACCGATCTTGGCTCGTATGCCGCCGCGAGAGCGTGGCGATCTGCTCATGCGTGTGCATCGCGCATTGTTGGCCGAGACCGAGCGGCTCGGCCTGATCATGACCCTAGAGATGGGTAAACCACTCGATGAGGCTTGCCGTGAGATCGTCTATGCTGCGGAGTTCTTCCGTTGGTTCGCCGAGGAGGCTGTACGCATCGACGGTGGTTACATGCCCGCGCCGACCGGGGGCGCACGCTTTCTGGTGACCAAGCAGCCGGTCGGCCCGAGTTTACTTATCACGCCATGGAACTTTCCTATGGCAATGGGCGCACGTAAGATCGCGCCCGCGATTGCCGCCGGCTGCGCCTGCGTAGTGAAACCTGCTGAGCAGACCCCGCTGACCATGCTGGCGCTGGCCGAGGTAATGGCTGCGGCCGGGCTGCCCGCCGGGGCGGTCAACGTAGTCACGACCACCGACCCCGCGGCATTGATGACACCGCTGATCCGCGACGAGCGCTCGCGCAAACTGTCTTTCACTGGGTCGACCGAGGTCGGCAAGCTCCTGCTGGAGCAGTGCGCGCGGACAGTGATGCGAACTTCGATGGAACTCGGTGGTAATGCTCCGCTGGTGGTATTCGACGACGCCGATCTCGATGAAGCGGTAGCAGGTGCGCTCGAGGCGAAGATGCGCAATATCGGCCAGGCGTGCACCGCTGCCAACCGTTTCCTCGTCCAGCGCGGCATCGCCGAGATGTTCGCACAGCGGCTTGCCGCCCGGATGGCGGCCCTGCCGATGGGGCGGGGTACCGAGCCGGGCACGGTGGTCGGCCCGCTGATCGATGCGGACGCCGTCGCGAAGGTGCAGCACTTGGTCGATGACGCGCGTGCGCGCGGCGCCACTGTGCTCACCGGTGGCACCGCATCGGACGGCCCCGGCACCTTCTATCCCGCGACTGTTCTGGTGGATGTGCCCGATGACGCCGAGCTGCACCACACCGAGATCTTCGGTCCGGTCGCGGCGATCGGCGTTTTCGATACCGAGGACGAGGCGATCCGGCGAGCCAACGACACCCCGTATGGGTTGGTGAGCTACGTTTTCACCGAGAATCTCCGGCGTGGCCTGCGGGTGTGCGAGGCGATGGAGACCGGGATGGTGGGACTCAACCAGGGAGTGGTGTCCAATCCGGCCGCGCCGTTCGGTGGCGTCAAGGAATCCGGGCTCGGGCGTGAGGGCGGAACGACCGGTATCGACGAATTCTTGGAGATCAAATACATCGGAGTGCGACTGTGAAGGAGTTCCGGTGAGTGGATATCGCCTCGCCACTATTCCGGGTGACGGGATCGGAGTCGATGTCACCGCGCAGGCGGTACGTGTGCTCGATACCGTGCTCCCCGACTTGGCATGGACCGAATTCGATTGGTCTTGTGAGAACTACACGCGCACCGGGGCGATGATGCCGCCCGACGGCATCGAGCAGCTCGCGGGTTTCGACGCGATCCTGCTCGGCGCGGTCGGTTTTCCCGGAGTGCCCGACCATGTTTCGCTGTGGGGCCTGCTGATTCCGTTGCGCCGAGCTTTTGGTCAGTACGTCAACCTGCGTCCGGTACGCCTGCTGCCGGGGACGGAGTCGGCACTGCGCGGACGGACCGCGGTCGACTTGGATATTCTCATTGTGCGGGAGAACTCCGAGGGTGAGTATTCCCGGATCGGCGGTATACACAACGAGGGCCGTCCCGACGAATTCGTGCTCCAGGAATCGGTATTCACCCGTACTGGATGTGAGCGGATCATCCGCTACGCCTTCGAGCGGGCCGCCGAGCGGTCCGGGCGGCTGTGTTCGGCGACCAAGTCGAACGGGATCATCCACTCGATGCCATACTGGGACAGCGTCTTCGAACGCATCGCGGTCGAGTATCCGCAGGTACGGACCCGGCAGATGCATGTCGACGCGTTGGCTGCCGAGTTGGTGCTGAACCCGGACCGACTCGATGTGATCGTCGGCTCGAATCTGTTCGGCGACATCCTCTCCGATCTCGCCGCTGCGGTCACCGGCGGTCTCGGTCTGGCGCCATCGGGCAATATAGATCCTGAGCGCACCGGTCCTTCGATGTTCGAAGCTGTGCACGGCAGCGCCCCTGATATCGCGGGCCAGGGAATAGCGAATCCGGTCGCCGAGATTCTCGCAGGCGCGATGTTGCTGGAGCACCTCGGTGAGTCCGCTGCGGCCGCCGCGGTAGATCAGGCAGTCTGTGATGTGCTTGCCGCGGGTGAGGTCCGTACCCCGGATCTCGGCGGCGGCGCCACCACCGCCGAATTCGGCAGCGCTATCGCTGCCCGTGCTGCCGAACTCACCCGCCGCCCCACGACTGTCGACCCCGGTTGACCGACTGGGGTGTTCCAATCGCTCAGGAAATGAGCCAGATGGCTTCGGCGGCGGGATTGCCCAGGTCCGTGGACGTCTCGGTGGTGCCGATACGGACAGCGATGGTGCCCGCGAAATCGCGGCGTTCGACGACAGTGATGGCGGTGTCCAAGGCGATGCCGACGGAGTCGAAGTAGCGCAGCATATCCGGGTCAGCGTCGGAGATGCGGGCGACGCGGCCGGATTCGCCCGCAGTGAAACCACTCAGTTGCCTGGCGGGTGGGGTGGGCACCGCGCCGTCCACCGAGGGGATCGGGTCGCCGTGTGGATCTCGATCGGGATAGCCGAGTTTGGCGTCGATACGCGCCATCAACAATTCGGAGACCGCGTGCTCCAATATCTCGGCCTCGTCGTGTACCTCGTCCCAGCCGTAACCGAGTACGTTCACCAGGAAAGTCTCGATCAGCCGGTGCCTGCGCACCATCGCGACGGCGGCACGTCGCCCCTCGGATGTCAGTGTGATCGCGCCG
The DNA here is from genome assembly GCF_056629435.1 of Nocardia sp. TBRC8007. Lineage (NCBI taxonomy): Bacteria > Bacillati > Actinomycetota > Actinomycetes > Mycobacteriales > Nocardiaceae > Nocardia > Nocardia sp. TBRC8007. Next base: position 286,221 of record NZ_JBWSOR010000002.1, read on the forward strand.
TAACGCGCGTGCTCTACCAGCCCTTGGTCTGCCAGCTTGCGCACTGCTTCGGAGACGGTCGAGGCGGACACGCCGATCCGTTCCGCGACCAACTTGGTGGACACTCTGTCCTCGGACCACTCCTGCGCGGTCCAGATCACCTTCAGATAGTCCTGGGCGACCGAAGAGAGCACCGGCGCGATCGTCGCGGTGCTGCCTCGGGCTTCATCTGGCACAGCGGTGCCGACCAGCTCACGTCGTGTGGCTATGTCACGTTTACCGGGCACATACTCGAGCTTAAGCACAATAACGCTGATATACACATCCAGACGTTCCGCTCGCGCGAATTCACCTGCGAGTGGCGTGGTGCCGGCGGAACAGCAGGTCGGCGCCTGCGTCAGGGATGGCGCAAACGTTGCGGCGCAGCGGTCCACGGGGCCGATTCCTGTACCCGCCGCTATCAGAGCGGCTGAAGCGGCCCAGTACGGGAAGTGTTGTGCGGCATCAGCACGCCAGTGTACTGCTCGCTACCTGAAGTGCGTAGGCTGCGCACTGTGCAGAGATGGCGAAGCCTCGACGAAGTGCCCGCGGACTGGGGGCGCTGCGTCCTCACGATCGGTGTGTTCGACGGCGTGCACCGTGGCCACGCGCAGCTGATCAGCAGGGCCGTGAAGTCCGCGGCTGCCCGTGGTGTGCCCGCGGTGCTGATGACCTTCGACCCACACCCGATGGAAGTGGTCCGTCCCGGCTCGCATCCGGCGCAGTTGACTACGCTGCCTCGTCGCGCCGAGTTGGCCGAGGAATTGGGTGTCGACGTGTTCTGCGTCATACCCTTCACCCATGAATTCATGAAGCTGACCGCCGCGCGTTATGTCCACGATCTGTTGGTCGAGCGGTTGCACGTGGTCGAGGTGGTAGTCGGTGACAATTTCACCTTCGGAAAGAAGGCCGCGGGCACGGTCGAGACCATGCGTGAACTCGGCCGGCGCTTCGGCTTCGAAGTCGACGGGGTGACCCTGCTCGGTGAACACGCGGTGACTTTCTCCTCTACGTACATCCGCTCCTGCGTCGACGCAGGCGATATGACGGCCGCGGCAGAGGCACTCGGTCGCCCGCATCGGGTCGAGGGGGTGGTGGTGCACGGTGACGGTCGTGGCAAGCAACTCGGATTCCCTACCGCGAATATCGCTCCGCCGATACATGCCGCGATTCCAGCCGACGGTGTATACGCGGGCTGGTTCACCGTCCTCGGTCCTGGTCCCCGCATCGGTACCGTCACTCCGGGTGAGCGGGCGATGGCTGCCATCTCGGTCGGCACCAACCCGACCTTCTCCGGGCGCGCCCGCACGGTCGAGGCGTATGTGCTCGACAGTGAGGCCGATCTTTATGGCCAGCACGTCGCGGTCGATTTCGTGGAGCATGTACGCGGTCAACGCAAGTTCCATTCGGTGGACGAGCTCATCGAAACCATGGGCCGTGATGTGAGTACCGCACGCAAGATCCTGACCGCCGCGGGCGAACGGTGAGTGTCGAGAGCTCGTGCGAGCAGGCCGCCGCATCAGGTGGCGTCCGCACCCAGCATGCCCGATCGACCGGTCCGGTCGACGCGCGGTACGGCCTGATCGACCGGGCCGGTCAAGGACATCCGTTGTGATTTCGGCAGGAGTATCAGGTCCGGTATGGTGGATCCTCGGGTCTGCTGCGGTCCGCGGTGGCGCCCACGCCGGGCAACCGGACATTCGCGCGCGGAACTGAGAAACAGGAGTGGACGCCCCATGGCACTGACCACTGAACAGAAGTCGGCGATTCTGGCCGAATACGGTCTGCACGAGAAGGACACCGGGTCGCCGGAGGCGCAGATCGCGCTGCTGTCCAAGCGGATCGCCGATATCACCGAGCATTTGAAGAAGCACAAGCACGACCATCACACCCGCCACGGTCTGATGGCGCTGATCGGTCGCCGTAAGCGGCTGTCGAAGTACCTGCAGGACAAGGACATCAACCGCTACCGCTCCCTGATCGAGCGCCTCGGTCTTCGACGATGATCGGTTTCGCTTCGCCGTGCCGGCGGCGCCGCGTAGGCGTTGCTGTGTGACTGCTCGCGTTAGCGCGGGCGAGATCGGTTGGGTGCGCTCGGCGGTGAGCTCGCTGTCGACGAAGTCGGGCCCACCGCGTGTCGCAGTGGCTGTCCGAGCGACGGAGGTCCACCGGATCTCGGTGAACCGAGGCAGCGGGCAGCTCGGCCAACGAGGAGACGTACAATCTCCTCGTTGGCTATTCGTGCGTCAGGGGAGGGATCTTTCCCGCAGCACGACAACAGTGCACAGCCGTATGCACCCGACCGCGTGGCGTCGGTCTTCGGTAGTGGCCTTTCGACAGCGACTTCGCGTCGTCGGGCTTCGATCGATGACCGCCTCCGCGTCGCCGTTTCCAAGGGGATCCGGCCGGGTGTGCACGTGTGGGCCGGGAAGGCTACCGCGTGCCCGTGCCCGGTGCGGCTGACGACAGCCGGATCGCGCCTGCCCGACAGGCGCTCGAGTCGGCGAAGACGAGAGGTTGAGAGAGAAGAGATGACCGAAACAACCGAACGCAAGACCTCGGCGATCGAGGTCGAACCCGGTGTTTTCGAATCCGTCGCATTGATCGACAACGGCAGCTTCGGTACCCGCGTCGTCCGGTTCGAGACCGGACGGCTGGCCCGGCAGGCCGCGGGCTCGGTCGCCGCCTATCTGGACGACGAGACCATGCTGCTTTCGGCCACCGCCGCGGGTAAGCAGCCCAAGGACCAGTTCGACTTCTTCCCGCTGACGGTGGACGTCGAGGAACGGATGTACGCCGCGGGACGTATCCCCGGATCGTTCTTCCGCCGTGAAGGCCGCCCTACTACCGACGCGATTCTGACCTGTCGGCTGATCGACCGTCCGCTGCGTCCGTCGTTCGTCGACGGACTGCGCAACGAGATCCAGGTCGTGGTCACCGTGTTGAGCCTGGATCCGAAGGATCTCTACGACGTGGTGGCGATCAATGCCGCGTCCGCGTCCACCCAGATTGCGGGTCTGCCCTTCTCCGGTCCGGTCGGCGGGGTGCGTGTCGCATTGATCTCCGGTCAATGGGTGGCGTTCCCGACTATCGAGCAGCTGGAAGACGCCGTGTTCGACATGGTCGTCGCGGGCCGTGTGGTCGAATCCGGCGATGTGGCCATCATGATGGTCGAGGCCGAGGCAACCGAGAATGTCATCGCGTTGGTCGAGGGGGGCGCGCAAGCGCCGACGGAGGCGATCGTGGCCGAGGGCCTGGAGGCCGCCAAGCCGTTCATCGCCCGCCTGTGCCGCGCGCAACATGACCTCGCCGAGCTGGCCGCCAAGCCCACCGAGGAGTTCCCGCTCTTCCCGCCGTATGGCCAGGATGTGTACGAGGCGGTCGAAGGCACCGCCGAACGTGAACTGGGTGAGGCGTTGAGCATCGCGGGCAAGCAGGAGCGCGAGGAGAAGATCGACGAGATCAAGCTCGCTGTACTCGATCGTCTCGGTGACGATTTCGCCGGGCGTGAGAAGGAGCTGGGCGCGGCGTTCCGCTCGGTCACCAAGAAGCTGGTGCGCCGGCGCATCCTGTCCGATGGTTTCCGGATCGATGGCCGTGGTCTGGCGGATATCCGTGCGCTTTCGGCCGAGGTCGCGGTAGTGCCGCGCGCGCACGGCTCGGCGCTGTTCGAGCGCGGTGAGACTCAGATCCTCGGTGTCACCACACTGGACATGGTGAAGATGGCGCAGCAGGTCGACTCGCTCGGCCCGGAGACCAGCAAGCGCTACATGCACCACTACAACTTCCCGCCGTTCTCTACTGGTGAGACCGGCCGGGTCGGTTCGCCCAAGCGTCGCGAGATCGGTCACGGTGCGCTGGCAGAGCGGGCGCTGGTTCCGGTGCTGCCCAGCCAGGAAGACTTCCCTTACGCTATCCGCCAGGTGTCCGAGGCTCTCGGCTCGAACGGTTCCACATCGATGGGTTCGGTGTGTGCCTCCACTCTGTCGCTGCTGAATGCCGGAGTGCCACTGAAGGCGCCGGTCGCCGGTATCGCCATGGGGCTGGTGTCGGACACCATCACCAATGACAAGGGCGAGGACGAGGTCCGCTATGTCGCGCTGACCGACATCCTCGGCGCCGAGGATGCCTTCGGCGATATGGACTTCAAGGTCGCGGGCACCCGCGAGTTCGTCACCGCGCTGCAGTTGGACACCAAGCTGGACGGCATCCCCTCGCAGGTGCTGGCCGGTGCGTTGAGCCAGGCGCGCGACGCGCGCACCACCATCCTGGATGTAATGGCCGAGGCCATCGCGACCCCGGACGAGATGAGCCCATACGCGCCGCGCGTCACCGCGATCAAGATCCCGGTCGACAAGATCGGCGAAGTGATCGGACCCAAGGGTAAGGTGATCAACCAGATCACCGAGGACACCGGCGCCAACATTTCGATCGAGGACGACGGCACCGTCTTCGTCGGCGCGACCGACGGTCCTTCGGCCCAGGCCGCGATCGATGCGATCAACGCTATCGCCAACCCGCAGCTGCCGAAAGTCGGCGAGCGCTTCCTCGGCACGGTGGTCAAGACCACCGCCTTCGGAGCCTTCGTCTCGTTGCTGCCGGGTCGCGACGGTTTGGTGCACATTTCCAAGCTCGGCAACGGCAAGCGCGTGGCGAAGGTCGAGGATGTGGTCAACGTCGGTGACAAGTTGCGGGTGGAGATCGCCGATATCGACAACCGCGGCAAGATCTCGCTGGTGCCGGTCGACGAGAACGCCGAAGAGCCCGGTGCTGATTCGGTCGACGCGGTCGACACTGCCGATGCCGGCTCGGCCGGGACCGAGTAGTACCTGTCTCGGTGACGAAGAAAACGACGACAACCTCTCTGCTCGGCATTGGGCAGGGGGGTTCGTCACTCGAGCTGAGCACAGACACCGACAGCGGAGTGCGGCGCACCGTGTTGCCTGGCGGATTGCGCGTGGTTACCGAGCAGTTGCCTGGGGTCAGGTCGGCATCGATCGGCATCTGGGTGGGAGTCGGTTCGCGTGACGAGGGGCCGACTGTCGCGGGTGCCGCGCATTTTCTGGAGCATCTGCTGTTCAAGGCGACCTCGACGCGGTCGGCACGCGATATCGCCGAGGCTATGGACGCCGTCGGTGGCGAGCTCAACGCGTTCACTGCCAAGGAGCAGACCTGCTACTACGCGCATGTTCTCGACGAGGATCTGCCGCTGGCCGTCGATATGGTTTCCGACGTAGTGCTCAACGGCCTGTGTCGGTCCTCGGATGTCGACGTGGAGCGGCAAGTAGTGTTGGAGGAGATCGCCATGCGCGACGACGACCCCGAGGATCTGGTCGGCGACGCGTTCTTGACCGCGTTGTTCGGCGATCACCCGATTGGGCGACCAGTGATCGGCTCTGCCGATTCGATCGAGGCCATGAGGGCTAGCCAGTTGCGGTCGTTCCATGTGCGGCGCTACCGCCCGGACCGGATGGTCGTCGCAGTCGCGGGCAATGTGGAGCACGATCACACTGTGGAATTGGTGCACCGCGCTTTCGCCGACCGGCTGGACCCCGTCGGGACACCCGCGCGGCGTCGCGAGGGCCGGTTCCGCCCGCGGGCCGCGCCGGTGCTGCACTGGAGCCACCGTGACAGCGAACAGGCGCACCTGGTCTTCGGGGTGCGGGCTTTCGGTCGGCACGAGGGGCAGCAGCGCTGGCCGCTGTCGGTGCTCAACACGGTGATCGGCGGCGGGTTGAGTTCACGTCTGTTCCAACGTATCCGAGAAGAGCGCGGACTGGCCTATTCTGTGTATTCCGGTGTCGATACTTTCGCAGATACTGGTGCATTCTCGGTGTACATCGGCTGTCAGCCGGAAAACCTCGGTACAGTGGCGGCACTTGCGCGCGGCGTGCTGGAGGAGGTGGCCGCGGATGGCATCAGTGTGACCGAATGCACCCGGGCCAAAGGTTCGTTGCGCGGTGGTTTGGTGCTGGGCCTGGAGGATTCCGCTTCGCGAATGAACCGGCTCGGCCGGAGCGAACTCAGCTACGGTAACCACCGCAGCGTCTCGGAGACCTTGGCGCGCATCGACGCCGTCACCACTGACGAAGTAGTAGAAGTCGCGCGTACATTGCTGGCGCGGCCCTTCGCCGCATCGGTTACCGGGCCGTACAAACGCACTCGTGAGCTGCCCGCTGCCGTCCGGCGGCTGGTGCTGAGCTGATTGTCGCTCCACATCGACAAGGGTGCTCGGATAACCGCCGAGGGTGCCTTCGCCCGGCCAGGAGGCTCCCTGTGGCCGGAACAATCGTCGAGATCAGTCCGGATAACAGGACCAGCCCGGATAACGGCGATTGGCTTTTCCGGCCGAGTGTCGGCTAATGTTCTATGTCGCGTCGAGGACAGCATCACGGTGCGAATGCGGATGTAGCGCAGCTGGTAGCGCATCACCTTGCCAAGGTGAGGGTCGCGGGTTCGAATCCCGTCATCCGCTCCACAATCGGCTAGAGCCCCGCAATCGGTTGGATCACAGGTACAGATCGTGAAACCGCTCCTCGCTCGGCACGGCTGGACCTCGGTCCTGCGGCTGCTGTCCAGCCCAGTTCATCGGTCCATTCCGTGGTGTGGTGCGAAGCGAGGCCGAGTACGAATACCTACTGCGGTAGGCATGGTACTTTCGGCACGGTAACGTGGGCGGAATGAAAATCCGCGGTGCGGTCCTGGAGCGGATCGCGGCACAGGCGCCGTACGCCGAATCGATGCCGATTACGGTGTGTGACTTGGATCTGTGTGACCCCGGACCGGGGGAGTTGCTGGTTCGGATCGAAGCGGCGGGACTATGCCATTCCGATCTGTCCGTTGTGGATGGCAACCGAGTGCGCCCGGTGCCGATGCTGCTGGGACACGAAGCGGCGGGGCGGGTCGAGGGGGTCGGCCCCTGTGCGGGCGATATCGCGGTCGGGCAGCGTGTCGTGATGACTTTCCTGCCCCGTTGTGGCGAATGCGTGGGCTGTGCGGCGGGGGGCCGCACGCCCTGTGTGCCCGGTAGCATCGCCAACAATGCGGGCGAACTGCTCGGTGGGGGAAGGCGATTGCTCCGCGACGGCACCGAAATACACCACCATCTGGGCGTGTCCGCTTTCGCCACGTATGCGGTGGTGGATCGCAGATCGGTGGTCCCGATCGACGACGGTGTGCCTCCCGAGATCGCGGCTGTGCTCGGCTGCGCGGTATTGACCGGCGGTGGCGCCCTGTTGAATTCAGCGAAGCCGGGCGCCGGGGATCGGATCATGGTCATCGGTCTCGGTGGTGTCGGCATGGCGGCGGTCCTGGTCGCGGTCTCGCTCGCAGTGGCGGGCCACGAGGTCATCGCCGTCGATACCGTGCCCGACAAGCTGACCCTCGCAAGGGAACTGGGTGCCGACACGGTGTACACGCCTTCCGAGATCGCCGAGCTCGGCGTACAGGCCGACGTGGTGGTCGAAGCCGCGGGCAACATTCGCGCCTTCGAGACCGCGATCGCCGCGACCGCGCCCGGCGGTACTACGGTCACCGTCGGATTGCCCGCACCCGATGCCATGGCAAGTATCTCGCCATTGGCGTTGGTCGCGCAGGGTCGTTCGATCGTCGGCAGCTACCTCGGTTCCGCTGTGCCTACCCGCGATATTCCCGAATATGTCCGTATGTGGCGGTCGGGACGGTTGCCAGTGGAGCGGCTTGTTTCGGGGCATGTCGGTCTCGATGAGATCAACCGTGCCATGGACGAACTCGCCGCAGGACATGCCCTGCGACAGATGATCGTCTTCGACTGACGAGGCCGACTCGCTAGGTCGTTCTCGCGAATTATCGACGGTAGTCGAATGGTGGCCGAAGAGCGCTCTGGCGCCGCCGAAACACTCCACTCGCCCCAAGAGTGAAGTAGTCGGTCAGCTGCGCTCGACCAGGTGCGGGCGGTGGACGGATCTCGGCCGGCAGCGCCTACTAGGCTGATTGCGACCGAAACGGAACGAGGAGATGCGGTGACTATTCGGGTCGGAGTGCTCGGAGCGCGTGGCAAAGTCGGGCAGGCCATCTGTGCGGCAGTGACCGCCGCGGACGACCTGGAGTTGGTCGCGCAGGTCGACAAGGACGATTCACTCGACCTGTTCACTGCGGCGAACACTCAGGTGGTTGTCGACTTCACCCACCCTGACGTGGTGATGGGCAATCTGCGGTTCCTGGTGGAGCGTGGCATTCACGCGGTAGTGGGTACCACCGGATTCGATGAGGACCGCCTGGCACAGGTGCGGGATTGGCTGGCGGGACGTCAGGAAGTCGGCGTGCTGATCGCCCCCAACTTCGCTATCGGAGCGGTGCTGTCGATGCGTTTCGCTGAGCAGGCCGCCCGGTTCTTCGAGTCGGTCGAAGTTATCGAGCTGCATCATCCGAACAAAGCGGATGCGCCATCCGGTACCGCTTACCGAACTGCGGGTCTGATCGCCGCGGCCAGAGACAAGGCGGGGCTGCGTGACAGTCCTGACGCGACGACCACTGAGCTGGCGGGTGCCCGTGGCGCCGACGTGGATGGGGTGCGAGTGCATTCGGTGCGGCTGGCCGGACTGGTCGCGCACCAGGAAGTGATGTTCGGCACCCATGGTGAGACTTTCACTATCCGACACGATTCGATCGACCGTTCCTCTTTCGCTCCCGGTGTACTGCTCGGCGTACGTGAGATCGCGAACCGTCCTGGTCTCACTATCGGCCTCGACCCGTTCCTCGACCTGTGAGTGAGTCTGGACGACCTGTGAGCGAGTCCGAACCGGTCGATTCGAACGGTGGCGCGCGAGTCGTCAAGGTCGTCGCGATGCTCGCGACGCTCCTCGTGGTACTTTGCTGCTACTTCGTACTACTCGGCCGCGTCGCGTTCATCCTGATGGGATCTGGTGAGGTGACGGGAATCCTCATCGGCGCAGGTGTGTTGATCCTGCCATTCCTCGGGGTCTGGATCATCGTGACCACCGTCCGCGCGGCACTGGCGCATCAGCGTCTAGCGCGGCGCATTCATGACGAAGGCCTCGAACTCGACATCGCGCAGTTGCCGCGCCGCCGGTCCGGCCGCATCGAACGCGCGGCTGCCGACGAACTATTCGCCGTCGTCGAGGCCGAGTGGAAGGCCGATCCGGACAACTGGCGCGTGTCCTACCGCCTCGCTCGCGCCTACGACTACGCAGGAGATCGGGCCAGAGCCCGTGAGACCATGCGTCGCGCGGTCGCGCTGGAACGGCACGAGCGCGACAACACCTGACCAACCGCGTGGTCCGGACAGCCGATACTATCGCACCGTGGCACGGTTGCTACTCATCCATCACACCCCCTCCCCGTATACACAGGCGATGTTCGAAGCCGTTGTCTCCGGGGCCAACGCCCCCGAGGTCGGAGGTGTGGAGGTCGTGCGCTGCGCCGCACTGGCCGTCACCGCGTCCGACGTGCTGGCCGCCGACGGGTACCTGCTGGGGAGCCCGGTGAATCTGGGATATATGAGCGGTGCGCTCAAGCACGCCTTCGACACGTTCTATTACCCCTGCCTCGATTCGACACGCGGTCGCCCATTCGGCCTCTACCTGCACGGAAACGAGGGCACCGAGGGAGCGGAGCGGAGTGTCACCTCCATCACGACCGGGCTGGGGTGGGTGCAGGCCGCTGGTTACGTGGTGGTGTCGGGCAAGCCGGTCGCAAGTGACCTCGAAGCGTGCTGGGAGCTAGGGGCCACGGTGGCCGCGCAACTGATGGCGGAGTGAGCTGGCAACCGATGATGCGGAACTGCCACTGATCTAGCCACGATCGAGCGACCTGTCGATGCTTGGTCAGGGTGAGTCTGGCGCATAGTGTCGGCACTATCCAGTCGCGGCAAGGCTGTCGGTGCGTTGTGACATGGTTCGGGCATGCGGAAGATGGGTGTGGCGGCTGCGCGGCGAACAGCTTTGGCGGCGCAGGGTTTCGGGGCACGCAGGCCGACGCGGGTGACGCGGCGATCGGTGCTCGGGGTACTGGACAGAACTCAACTGTTACAACTGGATTCGGTGTCGGCGGTAGTTCGGGCACACTACGTGCCGATATTCAGTCGGATCGGATCCTACGATCGCGCCGCGCTCGACCAGGCCGCGTGGCGCGATGGAGCGCGGCGCTCGCGTGTGCTGGTGGAGTACTGGGCGCATGAGGCCGCGCTTATCCCGGTCGAGGACTGGCCGTTGCTGCGTTGGCGCATGCGGGAGTACGAGCATGGGCGTTGGCCCGGTATGCGCACGGTGCTGGAGCGTAATCCGACTTTGGGTAAGGACATCCTCGATGTGATCACCGAGGTGGGAGCGGCTACCGCTGGTGCGGTGGAGCGTCATCTGGAGCTGGACAAGCCTCGGCGGGGGGGCTCTTGGTGGAATCTCAGCGACACGAAGCTGATCTGCGAGCAGCTCTTCGCCGCCGGGGTGTTGTCTGTGGCCACGCGAGTCGGGTTCGCCAGGCACTACGACTTGGCGGAGCGGGTGATCCCACCGGAGGTGCTTGCGCGCGCCGTTCCCGAGCAGGAGGCGATACGTGAGCTGGTGCTCCGGGCTGCCACAGCGCACGGTATCGCCACGGAGGCCGATCTGCGCGACTACTACCGCTTGCGACGCTCTCAGACCGAGCCGGCCATCGCTGATCTGGTGGACGCGGGGGAGCTCATTCCGGTGGCGGTGGCGGGCTGGGCGAAGCCGGCCTACCTGCGGGCAGGCGCGACCACGCCGCGTCGCGTCGAAGGCGCCGCGCTGCTGTGCCCATTCGATCCGCTGATCTTCTTCCGGGCGCGCACGGAGCGGATTTTCGATTTCCACTACCGCATCGAGATCTATACTCCGGAGCACAAACGGGTACACGGCTACTACGTCTTTCCGCTTCTGCTCGATGGCGAACTCGTCGGACGCGCCGATCTGCGTGCGGACCGGACGACCGGCCGGTTGTCGGTACCTGCCGCGTTCGCCGAACCAGGCCACGACACCCCGGCCACCGCGGCCGCGCTCATCGGCGCGCTACGCGAACTGGCCGATTGGCTCGAACTCGATGACGTGGTGGTCGGCGACCGTGGCAACCTCGCCGCGTTGCTGTAGCACGGTGGCCTCAAATGTCTCGTTTCGGCCCAGGCCCGCGCATCTGGTCCCGTAGCGCACCGTACACAGCACTGGACAGCCAGGAGTTCAGCGACTGACCGCTCTGCGCGGCAGCCTCTTCCGCGCGGGCCTTCATCTGCTCGACCAGCCGGAGCGTGACTCGGCTGATGTCTCCAGTCATTTCCTCGACCGTCGGGGGTTCCTCGGTCGATGTGTGTTTGCGTACATCGACCGAGGCATCGGTGCCGTCGACCGATACATGTACGGTGCGATCACCGAGCGTCGAGCTGATCTCCGCGGCCAGATCGGATAGCGCGGCGAGCAGCACCAACCGGGCCGGTCCTTCCGTCGCTGTGGCCAGAGCCGCTGCTGTGGCCTGGGTTTTTTCATCGCCGATCGCTGCGGCGGCGATCAGACTCTCCTGTAGCCGAGTGGTGTAGCGGGTCAAATCCATGACACCATTGTGATGTCATCGTTGACGTCGTGCAAGGCGTGGTCGCGATGTCATAATGGAGTCGCGATTGGGGAAATATGCCAGTTGCGATCCGAACGCCGACAAGGGTGTCGAGGGTGGAACGCGGACCGGGTAGCCTTTCTGACCATGACGAACGGTGAATCGACGGCAACGGAGCTGCGTGCGTCCGGCACAGTAGGTGTCGCGATGGTGACCCCCTTCAGTGCTGAGGGCAAGCTCGACGTCGATGCCGGTGTCGAGCTCGCGACCCACTTGGCCGACCGCGGCGTAGACTTGCTCGCGATCTCCGGAACCACCGGGGAATCGCCGACCACGACCGAATCGGAGAAGACCGATCTGCTGCGCGCCATTGTCGACGCTGTGGGCAATCGCGTAACCGTGATCGCTGGTGCAGGCACCTACGACACCGGACACTCGATCGAACTCGCGCGTAATGCGCAGCGTGTCGGTGCGCACGGATTGCTCGTCGTGACGCCGTACTACTCCCGGCCTACGCAAGAGGGACTGATCGCGCATTTCACCGCCATCGCCGATGCCACTGATCTGCCGGTGACCCTCTACGACATCCCGAGCCGATCGGTGGTTCCGATCGCCGGCGACACCATCCGCGCGCTGGCTGAGCACCCGCGCATCGTCGCGGTGAAGGACGCCAAAGGTGATCTGAACATGGGCGCCGAACTCATCGCGAGCACCGGACTGGCCTTCTACTCCGGCGACGACGCGATCAACCTGCCCTGGCTGTCGGTCGGCGCGGTCGGATTCATCAGTGTTATCGGTCATCTCGCGCCCGAGCGACTGCGTGCGTTGCTGGAGGCCTATACCGCCGGCGACGTAGTGCGCGCTCGCGAGATCAACACCACGTTGCTGCCGTTACATGCCGCGATGGCCAGGCTGGGTGGTGTCGCGATGAGCAAGGGCGGATTGCGACTGCTCGGTGTCGAGGTCGGCGAACCGAGATTGCCGCAGTTGATGCCCACCGCTGAGCAACTGGCGGCGCTGACCGACGACCTGCGGACGGCTGGGGTGCTTTCGTGAACGAGTCATCAGCCCGTCGTTCCCGCCGCAGTGCGTCTCGTCCCGCCGGGGCACCCGAGGTACCAGTACCGATCGCGCGGCCGACGTCGGTCGAACCGCCCGAGGCCGCGACCTCTGTGGCTCCGGTAGCGGTGGAATCCGGTGCGCCCGCCGCGCAGCAGAGGCCGTCGCGAACGAGGCAGAACTCTCGGACGAGAGACACACCGTCTCGGCGAGCGAACCGCGGACGCGCGCAATCCGGTCTCCGGCGGGGCGAAACACCTGCTCCGCCCGCGAATCCGATCGCCGTACACGATCGTCTCGGCGTTCCTCCCGCGCTGCCTGAAAACGGTCTACGCGTTTTCGCGCTCGGTGGCATCGGTGAGATCGGTCGCAACATGACCGTTTTCGAATACGGCGGCAAGTTGCTGATCGTCGATTGCGGAGTGCTGTTCCCGGAGGACCAGCAACCTGGCGTCGATCTGATCCTGCCGGACTTCCGGCCCATAGAGCATCGGATGGACGACGTGGTCGCGCTCGTGCTCACTCACGGGCATGAAGACCACATCGGCGCGGTGCCGTTCCTGTTGCGGCTACGCCCCGACATCCCGGTCGTCGGCTCGAAGTTCACCCTCGCGCTGGTCGCCGCCAAATGCCGGGAGCACCGCCAGCATCCGAAGTTGGTGGAGGTGTCCGAAGGACAGCACACCACACACGGTCCGTTCGGTTGCGAATACTTCGCGGTCAACCACTCCATACCGGACGCGATCGCCGTTGCGATCCGTACGCCTGCCGGTGTCGTTCTGCACACCGGTGATATCAAGCTCGATCAGCTTCCGCTGGATCGTCGGCTCACCGATCTGGCCGGGTTCTCCCGGCTCGGTGACGAGGGCGTCGACTTGTTCCTGGTGGACTCGACCAATGCCGAGGTCCCCGGTTTCGTCACGCCGGAGCGGGAGATCGGTGGCGCGCTGGACACGGTGATCGGCAAAGCGAGCGGTCGAGTGATCGTCGCGTCGTTCGCCAGTCATGTGCACCGAATCCAGCAGGTGGTCGATGTAGCCCAGAAGTACGGGCGGCGGGTGTGTTTCATCGGTCGCTCGATGGTCCGGAATATGCAGATCGCACAGGACCTGGGTTATCTGACCGTGCCGGAAGGAGTGGTAGTCGATCTCGATGTCGCCGCGACCCTGCCCGGTCACCGCCTGGTGCTGATCTCGACCGGTTCGCAGGGCGAGCCGTTGTCGGCGCTGTCTCGGATGGCGCGCGGCGAGCATCGGCAGATCAACATCCGTGCCGACGATCTCGTGGTGCTGGCCTCCTCGCTTATTCCAGGCAACGAGAACTCGGTGTTCGCGGTGGTCAACGGTTTGGCCAGGTTAGGTGCCGCGGTGATCACCCAGCAGAACGCCAAGGTGCACGTTTCGGGGCACGCATCCGCGGGAGAATTGCTGTACTTGTACAACGCGGTGCGCCCGACCAACGCGATGCCGGTGCACGGTGAGTGGCGCCATTTGCGCGCGAACGCGGCCTTGGCTGTGGCGACCGGCGTTCCGGAGGAGCGGGTGGTGCTCGCCGAGGATGGGGTGGTGGTCGATCTGGTCGACGGCATCGCCTCGATCGTCGGGCGGGTGCCGGTGGGGCATGTGTACGTCGATGGACTTTCGGTAGGTGATGTCGGTGAGTCGACACTGTCGGATCGGCTGGTACTCGGCGAAGGCGGTTTCATCGCGATCACGGTCGCGATCGATGAGACTACTGGTAAGGCGGTGAGCGCACCCGAGCTGAGTGGACGCGGTTTCTCCGATGATCCGGCCGCCCTTCTCGATGCGGCGGAATTGGTGGAAGCGGAATTGCTGCGGCTCGCGGGCGAAGGTGTCACCGATACCCATAGGATTGCGCAGGGCGTGCGCCGGGTAGTCGGCCGCTGGGTAGCCGAGACCTACCGTAGGCGCCCGATGATCGTGCCTACTGTCATCGGTGTCTGACTCCCCACCGTAACGAGACCATCGAGTAGTGCGGCCGATGACGCTGGTCGCAGCGCGCTGCCGCCATTGTGCTTTCCGTGTGATGAATCATGCTGCAGAGCAATGGTATTGCGTTCCGTTCGTGGGATACCCGCAGCTTGCTCTCGCGGTAGTAAGCGGCCTGCCGCGCAGAGCATGGGAGTGGCACGGTGCGCGCTGCCCGGCGCGTGTTGTGCCGTGCGGTTGGCCAGCCGGTATGTTCGAGGGATGACAATGGCGCAGCGGGAACGTCGAGGGCTCGTCGAGGCGATGCGTGCCGCAGGGCCGGATGCGCCGACACTCTGCGGCGCCTGGACGGTGCGGGATCTCGCCGCGCATCTGGTGGTGCGGGAACGGCGGCCCGACGCCGCACCAGGCATCCTGTTGCCGCTTTTCGCTGGGTATCTCGACCGGGTACAGGCCGAGGTGGCGGGAAAACCATTCCTTTCGCTGCTGGATCAGGTGCATTCCGGTCCCCCGTGGTGGTCGCCACTGTGGCCGATCGACGCGGTGGCGAATCGTGCGGAAATGTTCGTCCACCATGAGGATGTGCGCCGTGCCGAACCGGGTTGGCAGCCACGCGAACTGACCAAGGCCGATGAGGATGCGTTGTGGTCGCTGGTGCGCAGAATCGGATCGATGGCGTACCGTAAAGCGCCGGTCAGGGTCGAGCTGGCGACTCCGGATAGCAGGCATGCGGTGGTGCGCTCGGTATCCGGCTCCACTGTAAGACTGACCGGGATGCCGTCGGAACTGCTGTTGCATGCCTTCGGCCGGGACGAGGTCCGGTTGGAGGCCACCGGTTCCCCCGAGGCGGTGCGCGCGGTGCTCGGCCTGGACCGCTCCATCTGATTCGGCGATCGCGCGAGAGCTGGGCCGCGGTAACGGATGTCTTCGCGGTGGTGGAGGGGTGATCCTGTTGCCGACCTTCGAGATACGCCGCAGCAGCATGATCCGGTATCGGAACGAGGTAGCGACCTACCCGCGGTGACCATTGTTCCGCACCGCTGAGACCAGCGATACCAGTGTTGCGGATGGTCCGGATGGGGTGATTACGGCTAGCCTGATGGTCATGGCAGGTAAGTCCCGCGGCACCACGACGACTCGGGCGCGGGCGGGATCGACGCGGGGGAGAACTACCACAGCGCGATCGCGCTCGGCCGCGCCCCGTGCGACGACACCCCGCGCGACATCGGCGCCTCGCAAACGGACCACGCCGACCCGGCGTCCGGCGCGTCGTACCTCGAATACCGCGCCGCTCCCGGTGCTCGGGCGCGCCATCTCCACCGGTTGGACTGTGCTGGCCCGCGGGCTCGGTGCGAGTACCCGAGCATTGAGCCGGGCCAAGGAGATCGAACACGGACATCGGCGTGATGGCATTGCGTTGGCTCTGATCGCATTCAGCGCCGTGATCGCGGCGGCGGTGTGGTGGTCGGCGGGTGGCCCGGTCGGGCACTGGGTCGGCGATATCATTCGCGCGATATCCGGATCGGCCTCTGCCGGGCTGCCGTTCGTGGCTTCCGGGATCGCCGTCGTGCTGATGCGTACCGAACCGCGCCCGGAGATCCGGCCTCGCCTGGTCCTCGGTGGACTGCTGATCGGTTTGCCGATACTAGGCCTGTGGCATATCGCGGCTGGCGCCCCCACTGATGCGCACAGCCGTTCCCGCGCCGCCGGTTTCGTCGGTTCGGTAGCGGGTGGTCCGCTGACCGATGGTCTGACCGCTTGGTTGTCGGTCCCGATCCTGTTGCTGGCCATTGTCTTCGGTGTACTGCTGATGACCGGGACAACTGTGCGCGAGGTGCCCGCCGTGCTGCGGCGATACTTCGGTACCGAGCGGGGCGGCAGCGAATACGGCGAGTACGAGGACTACGACTCGGTCGGCTACGACGCTGACGGCTTCCCGGTGCATCGCTCCAGTACTGGGCGGCGCGGTCGCACGCCTGCCGAGAATTATCCGCCCGATGAGTTCGGCGACTCCGAGGCAGCCACTGAAATGCTCGGCGAACCGCCGCTGCGTGATGCCAAGCCGATCGTGGCCGGACAGCAGGCCGCTCCGCGTCCGAAGCCGAAGCGTCCTAAGCCGAAGCGTCCGGCCGTAACAGTCGAAGACCAGACTCCGCCACCACAGCAGTTGGAGTTCGTCACCGATCGTGAAGTCGAAGGCGATTACACGCTGCCGCCGCTGTCGTTGCTCACTGACGGCGACCCACCGAAGAAGCGTAGTGCCGCCAACGAGTCGATGATCGAGGCGATCACCGAGGTGCTGGTGCAGTTCAAGATCGACGCGGCAGTCACTGGGTTCGTGCGCGGACCGACCGTCACCCGATACGAGGTGGAATTAGGGCCTGGCGTGAAAGTGGAAAAGATCACCGCCTTGGCTCGCAATATCGCCTATGCCGTCGCGACAGAGAATGTTCGGTTACTCGCACCGATTCCTGGCAAGTCCGCCGTTGGCATCGAGGTGCCCAACGCTGACCGCGAACTGGTCCGGCTGGCTGATGTGCTCAAGGCGCCGTCCACCCGTAATGACCATCATCCGCTGGTGATCGGCCTGGGCAAGAACATCGAGGGCGAGTTCGTCTCGGCGAATCTGGCCAAGATGCCGCATCTGCTGGTCGCGGGCTCCACCGGCTCGGGTAAGTCGAGCTTCGTGAATTCGATGCTGGTGTCGCTGCTACAGCGTGCGACACCAGATGAGGTCCGGATGATCCTGATCGACCCGAAGATGGTGGAACTGACGCCCTATGAGGGCATTCCACACCTGATCACGCCGATCATCACGCAGCCGAAGAAGGCTGCGGCCGCGTTGGCTTGGCTGGTCGAAGAGATGGAGCAGCGCTACCAGGATATGCAGGCAAACAAGGTGCGACATATCGACGACTTCAACAAGAAAGTGAAGTCGGGTGTGATCACCGCCCCGTTGGGCAGTGAGCGGGTGTACCGACCCTATCCGTACATCCTGGCCATTGTCGACGAACTGGCCGATCTGATGATGACCGCGCCACGCGATGTGGAAGACGCCATCGTTCGCATCACGCAAAAGGCCCGTGCGGCGGGTATTCACTTGGTGCTGGCCACCCAGCGGCCGTCGGTAGACGTAGTGACCGGTTTGATCAAGACCAACGTGCCTTCCCGGTTGGCCTTCGCCACTTCGTCGCTGACCGACTCCAGGGTGATTCTCGACCAGCCCGGCGCCGAAAAACTGATCGGTATGGGCGATGGATTGTTCCTGCCGATGGGTGCGGGCAAGCCGATCCGTTTGCAGGGTGCGTTCATCAGCGACGAGGAGATCCACGGCGTAGTCGACTTCACCAAGAATCAAGCTGAGCCCGAATACCGAGAGGGGGTGACCACGGCCAAATCCGGCGAGAAGAAGGATGTCGATCCCGATATCGGCGACGATCTCGATATTTTCTTGCAAGCGGTAGAGCTCGTGGTGTCCTCACAGTTCGGGTCCACTTCTATGTTGCAGCGCAAGCTGCGTGTCGGTTTCGCGAAGGCCGGGCGGTTGATGGATCTCATGGAGACGCGGGGCGTGGTGGGCCCGAGCGAAGGCTCCAAGGCCAGGGAAGTACTCGTCAAACCTGACGAGCTGGATGGGTTGTTGTGGTCGATTCGTGGCGGTGACTCGGCTGAGTCACCGGAGTGATTCGGCTCGTATTCACTACTACCGTACTGTGTCAGCGTGATTCACGGCCCGCGAGCACATGTCGCGAGTGACCGAGTCCTGGTGTGAGTGGCTCGCTCTCTGGTGATGGTTCCCTCGGCGAGATTCGAACTCGCATCTCCCGGAATCTAGATCCGGCGCCTCTACCGATTGGGCTACGAGGGATCGGTCGGGTTCGTGCTTGCGATTTCTGTCGTGGACGGTGGAGCCGAATCCTCGACCACCTGTTGCGGAGACCGGCGCTCTCCCTGGTCGGGGGCGTATTCCAACTGATACGAGAAAGGGGTCACTCCTTGGAGTTTCGCCGCTATTCGCCGCGATTGGCCGTGGAGTGGCCCCTTTCCACACGATCTGCCCACAGGACACGTTCAGGGGCCGCTCCGCCTCATACGCCCGGCGAGGGTGGGCGAGGTAGGTAGCACGGCAAGGGTGTGTGACTGCCGGGCACTGCTCAGCGACTTCTGTCGCCGCACCGACCCGATCATAGCCCCTGTCCTTCCGTGATTTCGGCTCGTTCGGAAAGTAAAGTAACACCCAAGACCAGTGTTGTGTACCACATTTCCATGGTGAATGCATCAATGCGGGTGAATGCCGGCCGGTCTGGTTCAGTTCTCGCGCGTCCGAAGCAGACAGCCCAAAGGCAGTTGGTTGCGGATACCGGGTCCCTCTCATGACCGAGGGGTCCGGTCGAGGGTGTGGACGTCGGTACAGCTCAGCCGCGCGCTGTTGTTTCGGGGGTAGCGGGGCTGTTCTCGCGGTGGAGGAAGGTGCTGATGAGGTCGCCTACGGGATGGTCTGCTTCGGCGGGATGGCGTAGGGCGACAGTGGGGTCGATAGTGTAACGGTTGCGGCGCCCCACTCGGATGCGGGTGAGATACCCAGCGGCTTCGAGGTCTGCGACGATGAGCTGGACGGCTCGTTCGGTGATGCCGATTCCTGTGGCGACATCGCGCAGGCGTACGTCCGGCTCGTCTGCGATGCGGAGCAAGACCCGCGCGTGGTTGGTCAGGAAGGTCCAGCGATCGCCACTGGTGGAGGGCGTACTCATCAAGTCAATTGTATGAAACGTGATTCGCATGTTCAACTTCATGTCATGCATTAATGGTGAAAAATTTTTCGCGTAACACTTGACGTATATTTGTGGGTCGGCGAAGCTGGATACGCCCCTGGACTCCATTCAGACCGCGCCGAAGAGGGGGCGGACACGGACTCCAGCCCGGCGATAAGACCTCTAGGACCACCTCGGATCTTGCTCTATGAAAGTCGATCGTCAATGAATGAGCTGTCGTCCACTGTCCCATTGTGGGTATGGGCCGCGATTGTCCTTGTGATCGCCGCCATGCTCGCTATCGATCTGATCGCCCATCGCGACAACCACGTGATCGGCTTCCGTGAAGCGGCGATGTGGAGCGGTATCTGGATCGCCATCGGTCTTGCCTTCGGACTGGTTCTGCTGGTGTGGCAGGGCGGCGACGTGGCTTCCACCTACTATGCCGGGTACTTGATCGAAAAGGCGCTGTCCATCGACAACGTCTTCGTATTCGCGTTGGTCTTCTCCTTCTTCGCTGTTCCGGATGCCTACCAGCACAAAGTGCTGTTCTGGGGTGTCATCGGAGCGCTGGCTGCCCGGCTGGTGTTCATCTTTGTCGGCGCCGAACTGTTGCAGTTGTTCTTCTGGACCGCCTATCTCTTCGGCGGGTTCCTGATCTGGACCGGCTACAAGATGGCTGTTTCCAAGGACGAAGAGGTTCATCCCGACCGCAACATCGTGGTCCGCTCGATGATGAAAGTCATCCCGACCGACGCACGTTTCCATGGTGACAAGTTCTTCGTCGAGATCACCGGTCGGCGAGTGGCCACCCTGCTGTTCGTGGCGCTGGTCGCGGTGGAGGCCACCGATCTGATCTTCGCCGTCGACTCCGTCGCCGCGATCCTCGCCATCACCACCGACACCTTCTTGGTGTGGACCGCCAACGCTTTCGCTGTCCTTGGGCTGCGCAGTCTGTACTTCTGTCTCGCCGGGCTGCTGCGTCGCTTCGCCTATCTGCACTATGGACTCGCCATCCTGCTTGCCTTCGCCGGCATCAAGCTGATCCTGTCCGAAACACCGGTCGGCAAGCTGCCTATCCCACTCACCCTCGGCGTCATCACCGCCACGATTGCCGCGTCTGTCGCCTGGTCTCTGCTCGCCACCCGGAACCAGGAAGAGCGCAGCGCCAGTCGAGCGGGAACTGTCACCGCTACCTCTGACTCCGCTTCGCCGAACCGGTTTACCGAAGAAACCGGCAGCGACGTCGAGGAACTGTCGTGACGGAACCATGGCGAGCAGGTCCGTCAACAGGACCTGGTTCGTTTCCGAGTTACTCGACTGCGTGGTTATTCGACTGCGTGTCTTGGCATTCCGTTGTCAGCGCATTGCATCGGCATTGCGGTCGAGCTGGTCTGCTAGCTGGGCGCCAGCGATGTGGCGCCTACCTGTAGTGAGATGTCGGAGCCAACGTGGAACTGGTCGATCCGCCCACTGGCCGATGTGGTCTGAACCGAAGCAGTTGGCGGAAGTCGTGTACGCCGCTGTTTCTCGGGGCCGATTCGACGGATAGGTCGGAGCCGGCTGCACGCCGACCCCGACCCCGCTCGACTTTTACTTCCCAGGGGTTACCGAGATGGAAGAGCCGTTGCTGATCATCATGGCCAGGGCTTCGAGCAGTGCGGTGAAGCCCGCGCTTCCGGTGTTCATCGTCCGAATTCCTTCCGTGGTCGCTCAGGCGCCTGGCGTATAGTTGATAGAAGAGCCGTTGCCGAGAAATGCGAGAATCTGGGCAACCAGTGCGCCGATATCGACACCATTCATAGGGGTTTCCTTTCGCTTGAACCGGGATTCGGCCCGTCGACAGCGTGGGCAGGCCCGAATCCCTGGTTCACGTATCATCGCTGCTCGGGCGTGCCCGAGCAGCCGAGCCAATCTTAACCGTATGAATTTCGCTTTTGTCCAGATTTTCCGGTACAACGGAGATTTGGGATATACAGGTGCGAGTGACCGCGTGCGGCTTCAGGAGTTCGATGCGTGGATATCGGCAGTTCGAGATGTGAAGGCACCCAATACCGGAGCCCATTCGACCACGCGGACTTCGTCGATCAGATTCTGTCCGGCAAACGGGTCCTGCGTGAGCAGATCCGTCAACTGAACCGTGCTCTCCGCCTGGAAGATGAGCAGCGCGCCGGACCCGTCCGGATACGGTCCGCTGGACAGTAATGTGCCGGACTCGAGCAGGCAGGCCAGCCAGGCCCGGTGGTGGGGTCGGTGCGCGTCGCGGTTTCGGCTGGTCGCTTCGGAGTAGCGGTAGTGTACGGCGAAGATCGGCATGGGTAGCTTTCTGGCGGGGTGGACGCAGCGGGGTGGTGGGTGGGCTCAGAGTGTCAGCAGCATTCGAGTGTTCCCCAGGGTGTTGGGCTTCACAAAGCTCAGGTCGAGGAACTCTGCTACACCGGTGTCGTAGGAGCGGCACATTTCCGCGTAGACCTCAGCGGTGACCGGGGTACCATCGATCTCGGCGAATCCGTGTCTGCCGAAGAACTCCACTTCGAAGGTCAGCACGAACAGCCGCCGCAACTCGAGGTGACGAGCCACTGCGATCAGTCGCCGCACGATGAGTCCGCCCACGCCGGTACCCTTGACGTCAGGATGGACCGAGACGGTGCGCACCTCACCGAGGTCGGCCCACAGCACGTGTAGCGCGCCGCAGCCGACGATGCGCCCGTTCAGTTCGGCGACCCAGAACTCCTGGACTGCCTCATAGAGCGTGACCAGGCTCTTCTCCAGCAGGATGCGGCCTGCGTAGGTATCGACCAAATCCTTGATCGCGGGCACATCGGAGGTGCGGGCACGTCGGACCACTGGAACACGGGACTGCGCAGCCGCTGCCGAGCCGGAGCGTGCGTCACCTGTCGAACCATCTAGCGGTCCCCGGGAAGTCATGGGGTGCACAGTAGCTTGCCCAGCTACCGATAGTCTGAATGTGTGCCGCAGATCCACCCGCCTCCCCCCACCGCATCGCGCCGGGATGACGAGACGGCCATGGCTCAGCCGACCGCGGATGCGGAAGGGGTGGGCGTGATCAGGCCCGGAGGCGGCAGTGCGGTGTGACCACGCAGGGCCGCCCCGCTCATGCGGGAGGAGATACAGCATGAGCGGTCGAGCTCGGAGGTGGCAGCGTGGTGTGACCGCGCAGGGCTGCTCCGCTCATGCGGGAGGAGATACAGCATGAGCGTGCAACCCGACGAGGCAGATCGTCCCTGGAGCACGCCTGCCCCGATCCGTCCTGATTTCGCGATCGCCAAGGCAGAGGTCGGGGCGCCGTTGCTGAACATCGCGAACCTGCTCACCATGTTGCGTATCGCGATCGTGCCTTTGTTCATCGTCGCGCTGTTCATGGGTGGCGGTCATCAGACCAGCTGGCGGATCGTCGCCGTCGCACTGTTCGGCCTCGCCTCGATCACCGACCGGTTCGATGGGCAACTGGCGCGCAAATATGGTCTGGTCACCGATTTCGGTAAACTCGCCGACCCGATCGCGGACAAAGCGCTGATCGGCGCGGCAGTGATCGGCTTGTCCGTGCTAGGCGATCTGCCTTGGTGGATCACGATCGTCATCTGTGGGCGGGAGATCGGTGTGACGCTGCTGCGGCTGGTGGTGGCGCGGCGCGGGGTGATTCCCGCCGGGCGCGGAGGCAAGCTCAAGACACTGGTGCAGGCGCTGGCTGTCGCTATGCTGTTGTTGCCGCTATCGGGCATATATACCGAGGTCGGGATGGGGGTGATGTACCTGGCCGTCGTACTGACAATGGCCACAGGACTGGACTATGTGGGTCAGGCGGCCAGGGTGTGGTTCGCGGGTGGGTCGGGCCGGGTGCACGGCGGATGAGTGATCCACTCGTTGTAGGCGTGCCCGCCGCTGAGCTCGTACGAGCTTTGGCGACAGCGCGACAAACCATGGCTACCGCGGAATCGCTGACTGCTGGACTATTCGCCGCAACTGTCGCCTGTGTCCCAGGGGCCAGTGCTGTGTTGCGTGGTGGGTTGATCGTATACGCCACGGATCTCAAACGCAGTCTCGCGGATGTGGATGCCATGGTGCTCGCAACCGATGGTCCGGTGGCCGCGA
The DNA here is from genome assembly GCF_056629435.1 of Nocardia sp. TBRC8007. Taxonomy (NCBI): domain Bacteria; kingdom Bacillati; phylum Actinomycetota; class Actinomycetes; order Mycobacteriales; family Nocardiaceae; genus Nocardia; species Nocardia sp. TBRC8007. The sequence continues at coordinate 309,667 of NZ_JBWSOR010000002.1, forward strand.
GTACTGCCGAGCAGCTGGCCGTCGGTGCTCGCACGAGATGTGGTGCGGACTGGGGTGTGGGGCTGACTGGAGTCGCGGGCCCAGAGGAGCAGGATGGGCATCCGGTGGGCACTGTCTTCCTCGGTCTTGCCTGGCCTGGGGATACCGAGGTGATTCGGTTGCGACTGCCCGGTGACCGGTGGACGATCAGAATCGGCACAGCACACGCGGCAGTGCGCGTATTACTGGAGCGGGTGACAAAGGCAGGAACAGGTCTGGCCGGCGGTGCCGGGCGGAGTGATTGAGATGCTCCGGCGGGAACCAACTGGCCCGGTTCCGACGTTGTGCGAGAAAGACGGCATGCGTGGGGTCACGAATCGCGTCGGCCCGGCGACCGGGAGCGAAGGAGAACGAGATGACGCTGCTGCGAGAGGCGATCGGGGACAGTCTGCGGCGTGCGCGTCTCGCCCAGCACCGGACATTGCGTGAGGTGTCCACATCGGCGAGGGTGAGCCTGGGGTATCTCTCCGAAGTCGAGCGAGGCCGTAAGGAAGCCTCGAGCGAACTGCTTGCCGCCATCTGTGAGGCGCTGGATCTACCGCTGACGCGGGTGCTGTGGGATGTGAGCACGATCATGGCGGACGCGGAAGGATTATCCGCCACTGCGCATGCTGCCGCTGCTGTTCCTGCTACCGCCGCGCCTGCGCAGGCCATTGAGCCGGTGGGGAATGCTCGCTTGCGAGCGTTGTCGCTGGCCGAGGACACCAGAATCGTTATTCCTGCGCCGAGATCGGAGACACTGGTCTTGGTAAAGGACGTGTGACCGGGAACGCGTCGTGGCCGCTATGGCGACACTGTGGATCGGTGCGGAAAGTGGATAGATTCGCGGTAGGCGTCTGTTGGGCCGGGTTCGCTCGGTTCTGGTGTCGCATGGTGGAGGATAGGCACATATCCCGTGGGTGACGGTCGCGCACGGGAGCCGCGCCGGAGCGCGGCATGTCAGATGGAGGCGGGATCAATCGATGGCTAATCCGTTCGTCAAGGCCTGGAAGTATCTGATGGCCCTCTTCGATTCCAAAATCGAGGAGAACGCGGATCCGAAGGTTCAGATTCAGCAGGCTATCGAGGAAGCCCAGCGGCAGCACCAGGCTCTTTCGCAGCAAGCCGCATCGGTTATCGGCAACCAGCGTCAGCTGGAGATGAAGCTGAACCGGCAACTGGACGAGGTCGAGAAGCTCAACGCCAACGCACGCCAGGCCGTTGTGCTCGCCGACCAAGCTACTGTGGCGGGCGATACGGGGAAGGCGATCCAGTACACCAATGCGGCGGAGGCGTTCGCCGCGCAACTGGTCACCGCGGAACAGTCCGTCGAGGACCTGAAGGTCCTGCATGACCAGTCGCTGCAAGCAGCTGCCCAGGCGAAGAAGGCCGTGGAGCAGAACGCCATGTTGCTGCAGCAGAAGGTCGCCGAACGCACCAAGTTGCTCAGTCAGCTGGAGCAGGCCAAGATGCAGGAGCAGGTTTCCGCATCGCTACAGCAGATGGATTCGACGTTGTCCGCGCCAGGCAGTACGCCGAGCCTGGACGCGGTGCGGGAGAAGATCGAGCGCCGTTACGCCAATGCGCTTGGTGCCGCCGAACTCGCGCAGAACTCGGTGCAGGGCCGCATGCTGGAGGTGCAGCAGGCCAGCATCCAGATGGCCGGGCACAGTAAGCTGGAGCAGATCCGGGCGTCTATGCGAGGTGACCAATTGCCCACTGGTGGCGCTCAGCCGACTCTTGATCAGGCGCAGCCCAATCCGGCGCAGCCACAGATGAACAAGGGGCAGGCTGCGCAGCAGTAGTGCGGGCGCGAGCACGATGAGGACGTGTCGGTGGAGACTGGTCGACCGAGTGAGGCGGCGGCAGAGGCCAGCCCGGTCGGCACGTCGATGCCCGGCCTGATCCAGGTGCGTGACGCGTGGGAGAGAGAATATGAGCGGCAGTGTTTTTCGTAAGCGACACCTCGAAACGATGCGCCCGCGGGGATCGGCGATGATTCGGACACAAGCCGCACTTGCGCCGCGGCCGGGTAGTATGCCGGACAGCCTTCGCGAAGCAGGGGAGAACGTGTTGGTCGCGGTACGGCGCTGGGCCGATCCGCGAGAACGAGAGCTGCGCCGTCGCCGCAGGGCTCGCCGCCGCAGTTTCCAGCTCGGCGCTGTTTCCGGTCTCACTACTGCGGGAACCGTTGGGCTCATGGTTGTTTCGGCACCAGCATGGGCCTTGGTCATGATGGGAGGCGGTGCCGTTGCGCTCGTGACCGGTGCGGCGCTCAGTACCCATCGCTATCTGCGCATGCGGGGTACGCCGCTGCCGCAAGCGGCATTCATGCCACGGAAGCAGCCGCCGCTGTGGTCGAATACTCGACCGCCGATCGCGCGACTGATACAGGCGGAGAAGGCATTGCATGGGTTGGGTGCGCAGATCGCTCACTCGCGCCGACTACCGGAGAACGAACTGGCCGACATGTTGGAGACAGCCGGTTCGGGCGCAGCGGCGTTGCATGCTCTTGCCGCCGATATCACTGCGATGGAGCAGGGTCTCGCCGCGATGCAGCGCTCGAATTCTCCTGCAGCGGTGGCATTCACCGAGAATGTGCGACATGTGCTCGGTCGGCTCGATGTCGGGGTCGCCGAGTATGAGCACATTGTCATCGCGGCCGGCCGGGTGCTCGCGATTCCGGAGAATATCGTGGCGCGGTACAACTTCGACACTATTGTCGCCGATCTCCGGCACGCCTCGGATCGGCTGGACGGCTGGGCGCAGGCGCTCACCGAGATCGCTGACCGATCGGCGGCCGCAGCGCGGTCACCGCTCTGATCTTTCCGGCTTACCGGGGTCGATCGCGGCGGCGAAACTCTTCGACCCTGGCGCGGAATGCCGCGCCTATCAGTTCACGGCTCTCGGCCACGAGATCCAGCATCTCCCAGGAAGTTTTGCGTGCGGCGGAGCTGACGATCCCTGCGATGGCTGTGCTGTGCCGCCGTGCCGCTGCTGCGAGTTCTTGCGCCAACTCGTTGGTGTGTTGCATCAGGTCCGTGCCGTTACGTGCGTTTCGGTGTATGACTATGTACCAGAGGGTGCGCCCGCATCGATCGATCTTCCTTTCCGTGTCGTCACTCGACACCGCTGCGTGTTCTAGATCAGAGTACATTCGCCTGCCGATCAGAAGTATGGCTTATACGCGGCATCGTCGACGGGACATCGGAGTCTCCGTTACGAGCACGATGGTGGCTCCTGTGGCTGACGTGGTCCGCTATTCGTGGGTGCGAACCGAGGTGCGTTGGTCGTCCTCGGCCACCTACTCGAATTTTGTGCTGCTCGAATTTGTGGCTATCTCGGTTTGTTTCTCTGATTCAGGGGTAGTTGCCATCCTGTAGCTGATCGACTCGATCCGGTTCAGGCCGGAAACATGCACTACAGGGCAGGAGTACGTCATGCTTGATGTTTCCTACCGTCGATTGCTGCTCGACCAGGACACGCAGCAGCTGGATATCAGCAGGTATCTGGCGTGTGAATCCATTGAGGATCCGGTGCGACAAGAGCACAGCACACAACACCTCGTTGCCGGGCTCGAAGAGACCGGCCCATCGACAAGTGACTGAATCGCTTTCAGCTCGCGGTGTACAGCCGCGTTCTGTCGGGCTGCGCATCGCACCGAACGAACTGCGGAGGAAATCCATGACCGAAATGCTGGAAATGCTCATCGGCAGCTCTGTCTATGACCCAGGAGGCGTCAAGATCGGCAAGGTCAAACGGGTCTACATCGACAATAATTCCGGATTGCCTACCTGGGTCGCGGTGTCCACAGGCTTGTTCAGTCCCGATGCGTTGGTCCCGCTGGCTGGAGCCGAGCATCGCACTGACTCCGCCACATTACAGGTGAAGGTCGCGAAGGAAGTAGTGAAGACCGCACCCCAGCTGGATCGTGCTGGGCAGATCAGCCCACAGGCAGAACAGGAGTTGTTCGATCACTATCAGATCGACCCAGATCAGCCCGCCTTGGAGGAGCACGACAAGCATCCGCTGTCGGGTCCACACTCCCACGCCGATACCAGGATGATGCGTTCGCGGAAGCGCTGGGATAACGGTGTGGAGCACGATGACATCGATACGGCCCAGCTGGGTGGGTCTTCGGGGCGTGAAGACGAGAGGCTCCGGACGCTTGTCACCGGCGGTCGGATGCACATCGAACGCGAGCCCATCACCGATGCGTACGTTGACTCGGCAGATCTCGGTACGCCTTATCGAGAAAGAATCGCCGAAGAAGTGCAGGAACCCGGGCGCCAGCAGTCCTGATGTTCGTCTGGACCCGCCGTGCCAGGCTATTCGACAGGTGCGGACGGGTTCGTCGATATCAGCCGGCGAGGGTGGTGTGCGCGGCCGCTTGGTGCGCACACCCTCGCTGGATGGGCGCGCCAGGCAGAGTCCGCTCCGGGCCCGACCCGTGTCGCACTGTGGGCGCGGCACGGGTCGGTGATCAGGCCCTCGACCGCGGTCGCTGTGGGTTACCTCGGAGACTGCTGATCACTTCTTTGGGGCGGACGGCGTGGCCGGCCGACAGGAATTGCCATGCGCGCGTCGCGGCCTGCAGGTTGAACCGGGTGTCGACGTCGCGCAGATCGAATCCGGTGAGTTCACGGATCCGCCCCAGGCGGTAACGCAGGGTGCTTCGGTGAATATGCAATGTAGCGGCGGAGGCATCGTAATTGCCGCCGCATTCAAGGTACTGACTCAGTGTATGTACCAGATCAGCACGGCGGACCCGATCGTAGTCGAGCAAGGCGCCGAGCCACTCGCGGATGAACTGTTCGACCTGGCCATTCGTTCGGGCAGCAGCGAGCAGGCGATAGAAGCCCTGCTTGGTGGTTGTTGGTGTGCCGTCGGGCATTCGCGACTGCAGCCGGATGTCGATCGCGCGACGTGCCTCGTCGAAAGATCGGGTGAGATCGCTCGGTTGCGTACAACGGCCGCTGATGCCGATAGTCACCGGTGCGACGTCGAGATGTTCGCGGATGGCTTGGTCCACGATGACGGGGTCCGGGCGACGGTCGGTGATCAGGACGACCATATCCGCATAGCGTCCCTGAATGACGTGCAAGTCGAGTTCGGTCATCGCCCTGCTGACCGCATCTGCGACCGCGCTGTCGTCGCTGTAGGCGAGTACTACGTAATGCTCGCCGTGTAGATCGTGGCCCAGTGCCTCGGCGCGGGCGAAAGCGCTGTCGTCATCGATGCCCGAGAGCAAGGCCTCGACCAGCTCTTGGTGTACCAGCTCTCGGGCGAGCATTGTGCCCGCGTAGGTGAGGGCGAAGACCTGATCGTCGTTCACCTGCCCCTCAGGGGCGATCAGCGCGAGTGTTCCTAGGAACTCGGCACCCGGCCGTACGGAGATGACGATCCGATCGCGGATGCGCAGCGGCGTGTTGTCGGTGGCCAGGAGGCTCAGCAAGTGTTCACGCTGTGGGGATCGGGCTTTCGGATAGGGATCCGGCCGTCCTGGTCCGGACCAGGCTCGTAGCTTGCCGGAAGGATCTTCGGCGACGACCGGGAAACTGGTCAGCTGAGCCAGGGCATCGGTGATGCCCTGCGCACCGGTTCCGTGGGAGACGGCGTGGCAGAGTGCTTCGCGCACGCGGGCGTGGCGCTCACGCGACGGCACAGTGGCCGATTGTTCGCCTACGGGAGCCGGACCGATGGCGCAAGTTTCGGTCTGTTCACACAGTGTGGAGTTCGCCAATGCGGTGCCCGTGAGCTGGGCGAGCACAGTGAGCGCGAGGACTTCCTCGTGCGTCGGCTCATGATCGGCGCCGACGACCAGTGTGCCCATTGTGTCCGAGCGGTTGCGTAAGGGAAGCGCCCATCCCCACCGTAGGCCGGGCAGCCGGATATGCCCTTCCCCATGTTGCGCGCGCAGCTGCGCGTCGAGGCCCGCAGGCGGAGCTTGTGTCTGTGGGCAGAGCAGGTAGTCGTCAGTGGATGAGCGGTAGCAGCCCAGCGCGTGACAACTTCCGACAGCCGACACCGACTCCGCGGCAATGCGCAGGATGTCGGTTTCGCCATGCGCAGTGAAGAACCGGACCGATACAGTCCCCAGAGCGTGCAGCGCGGCCGCTGATATGGGTGTCGGCGTGTCATCGACATCTGAACTCAACAGTTGCTGATTCATGGGCTCCGGTCCGTAACCGTCGAGGTCAGGTATCGCTAGTGCGGACCGCGGTCACGACGCGTTGGTGATCCCGTGGCCAATTCTTCTGTCCACGCAGCTGTGACCTGCTTCGATCACGTACCGACGCGCTGCCGCAGCTTCTGACGCTACACCGCGCGATGCGCGCGCAGGTGGATAACACGGTCAGAGGTCTGATCCGGCGATCAGAGTCCGATCGTGTGTGCCGAACCGGAACCGTTCGAGGGGCGGACGCGCCTCACGGTCGATAGCTATGTGTGTCTCGCGACCGCCATCCAGAAGGGTTGCTCGGATAGCCGACCGGTTGTACGTCAGCGCGATGCGCCCTGTGCTGTTCGATCTCGGCGCAGGGCCAGCTGGATTTGCTCGTTCGTCAAACGCTGTGGAGCGATGTAGTACAGCGTGCTGCCTGGCGGCAACATTGTGCGCCAGTCTGGGTTGACCATGAGCTCATTGTCCGATCGGATCGCGAGTACGGTCGCACCGTGTTGTCTGCCGAGCGCGATCCGACACTGCTCCATCGTTACTGGGCCGACCGCCTCCGGTAAGGCGACTGAATAGGTGTTGGCGCCGCCATGGGTCATCAGCTCGGCATAGACTTCGGTGATGCCGGGCGAGGTCAGTTCCTCGGTGACCATTCGCGGCGCATGCCACTGCACGCATCGGATACGACTGTCCACATATCCGACCAGATCAGCGCGGCCGAGGTCGCGAAGCGAGACAACGATATGCGCGGTGCGGTTGAGGTGAGTGACAACCACCGAGATCGCCAATGCCTCGTTGTCGTCACGGGCATCTACCAACACCGCACGCGCCCGGTGCACGCCGGCGCGCCGGAGCAAGGCCTTGTCGGTCAGCTCTCCTCGGACGAATTCCACCTCGTGCCGTTCTGGCATGGGATGGGTGCCAGCCTCGTCCCATGCGCAAAGCACCATCCGGTGGCCGTTGTCTGCCAGTACCTCGCCGACGATTCGCTCAGTGCGGCCGGGACAGTAGCCGAGCACAACAGTGTGTCCGGTGGCAGAGGTGGTGGTCGCTCCTTGCATGTGTCGTCCCCTCGCGGCCTCCAATATCGCGGCCAGTTTGGTGAATACAGTGGTCAGCGTCACGATGCCGCCGATAATCACATAACAGCCCACGACGTGGCCCATTCCGCTCTGCGGATATAAGTCGCCGTACCCCACGGTGGACGCGGTGACCACGAAGTACCACCAGTAATTGGCCGGCTGTACCAGTTCGCTGCCCGCGGGCTCGGCCCAGGCCAGTAGCGGCCAGCTGGTGAGGAAGACGAAGACGATGATCACGATCGGCGTCGCCCAGCGCCGCAACAAACCCAGGCGGGTGAGCAGGCGAGATAGCACGAACAGCACTTTTCTCCATCGGTATCGACTGCCTCCCCACCCTATGCGTTCTACGGGTCGAGACCGGTAGCGCCACCATTGGATGAGCATCACCGGATCGTTCGTCACCCGTTCGGTGGTGTGGCAGCGATTGATCAAGAGAACTTTGGTGAGCGATATGGCCGCACCTGCGCTGTCAATCAATGATTGAAACGTTATTTGGTATGTGTTTCACTTTCTGTATGGGAAAGAGTGTCGCCGCGTCGGCGGGCACCCGTGCGCGTTTGCTGGCCGCGGCTGAACGGTTACTGCTGACCGAGCCCTACGACGAGGTGTCCATACGGGGGATCTGTGCGGCGGCGGGGGTGAATCCAGCAGCGGTGCATTACCATTTCGGATCGAAGCAAGCCCTGGTCGTAGCGTTACTCGAGGATCGACTCGGTCCACTGTGGGCGGAGCGGCTCATTGAGGTGACCACTGCGCACGGTTCGGTGTCCGCGGTGGTCGACGCGGTGATCGAACCTTTTGTCGACCTGGCTGCCGACCCGGTCGGCCGCCTACACCTGCGGTTGTTGGCCTCGTTGGTGCTTGGCAGGCATCGGATGGTGTGGACCCAGCGATGGTTCCGGCTCGATTCGTGGAGCGGTCTATTGCCAGAGATCGGTGAGCAAGACGGCCTGCGCCGGTGGATGCTGGCCTTCGATCTGATCATCATGCGGTTCGGCGCGGTGGCAGCTGAGGAGCGAGATATGACCGACCAAGCGGTTGACGCGCTTCGGGGTTTCGTGGTGGCTGGACTGACCGCCCCGGCGGAAGGCAGATCATGAACCCGCCAGAGGTATTCGCCCCAGCCGAACTGGGGCCGATCACGCTGCGCAACAGAGTGATCAAGGCTGCGACTTTCGAGGGCCGTACACCTGATGCGTTGGTCACTGATGATCTGATCGCATTTCATCGGGAACAGGCGGCGGGTGGGGTCGCGATGACGACGGTCGCCTATTGCGCGGTCACGTCTGGTGGGCGAACCGACCGGCATCAGATCTGGATGCGACCGGAGGCCGTACCGGGACTCCGGAAGCTGACCGATGCCGTGCATGCCGAAGGAGCAGCGGTCTGTGCGCAGATCGGCCACGCAGGCCCTGTGGCCAATGCGGCCTCTAATGGCGCCGCCGCGCTGGCGCCGAGCCGGATATTCAGTCCGCTGGGCATGCGCTTCACGAAAGTCCCTGATGAGATCGGACTCCGACAGATCATCGCCGCGCATGCCAATGCAGCGCGGCTGGCTGAGCAATCCGGGTTCGACGCAATCGAAATTCATTTCGGTCACAACTATTTGGTGAGTGCGTTTCTGAGTCCACGGTTGAACAGGCGCACAGACAGCTATGGTGGTTCGCCTGCCAAGCGTGCGCGGCTGGCCCGGGAAATCGCCTGCGCTGTCCGAGAAGCCGTGGGCGATCGACTTGCGGTCACGGCAAAGCTGAATACTGAAGACGGTGTACCAGGCGGGTTGACGGTGCCGGAGTCGTTGCAGGTGGCCGCGTGGCTGGAGGCGGACGGCGCCTGCCACGCTCTCGAACTGACCGCAGGCAGTTCGCTGCTGAACCCGATGCTGTTGTTTCACGGCGACCCGCCGCGGCGAGCGTTCGCGAAAGTCCTTCCTGTCCCGGCCCGGTGGGGTTTCCGGATCGTGGGCCGTGTTTTTCTGAAACAGTACCCTTATCGGGAGGCATATCTGCTCGAGCGGGCGCGTCAGTTCCGCCGTGAGTTGTCGATGCCACTGATCCTGCTGGGTGGCGTGACCGATCTGGATACCATGCGGCTGGCGATGGCGGAGGGTTTCGATTTTGTGGCTATGGGCCGGGCGCTGCTACGTGAGCCGAATCTACTGCACCGGATTCGGTCCGATCCAGGGACGCGATCAGCTTGCACCCACTGCAATGAATGCATGCCCAGCATTTACACCAAGACCCGGTGTGTATTCCGGCCCGAACGGTGAGCCGAGCCGATGTGGTGAGTCTCTACATCGATCCGGACGAGCGCCAGGTCCGATGACCGGAGTGTCGTACCGCAGGTGCGGTGCCGAGTGTCTGTGCCGGGGAGATCGGGGTGAACCCTGATCTTCACCCGGATATCGCGGTGTGCTTGCTGATTCGTACCGGTTCGGATGTCATGCTCGGGAGAGCACACGTGGACCCGAGGGAGGCATCAATGTTGTGGAAGATCATCGGCATCGTCGCGGTCGTCTGGATCGCGCTGGCCGTCATCGGCGCACTGCTCAAAGGGCTTTTCCCGATCCTGGTCATCAGCGCGATCGTGTTCGGGCTTTATCTGCTGTACAAGGCGGTGTCGGGCTCGGGCGACTCGACGGTGAGCAAACTGTAGCGGAGGAGCGGACTGTGCCGACCGACGGTAGTACCGTATGGCCGTCGGCGCGCACCGGGCATCAGCCGCGTCGCGGCGGGGGAGCGATCTGCCGCGCCGCCGGTATGGCAGGCTGAACGAGTGCGAGTCGCTGTCGTCGCAGGTCCCGATCCTGGGCATGCCTTTCCTGCTATCGCGTTGTGCTTGAGATTCCTGGCGGCCGGTGACGAGCCGGTGCTGTTCACCGGACCGCACTGGTTCGACGCCGCACTCGCGGCTGGAATCGGGGTACGCAGGCTCAAGGGGCTGGCGCCGCGGCCTGCGGACGATGACACCGACGCGGGCAGGCGCATCCACGAGCGGGCTGCGCACATTTCTACCGAGATCCTGCCCGACTTGAGTGCCATGTTGCCCGAGCTGGTGGTTTCCGATGTATTGACCGCAGGCGGCGGGATGGCCGCGGAGCGGCTGGGCGTGCCGTGGGTGGAGTTGTCCCCTCATCCGCTGTACTTGCCGTCGAAAGCGTTACCGCCCGTCGGAAGCGGACTCGCTCCAGGAGAGGGATTGCGGGGGGTGTTACGTGACAGTGTGTTGCGCGCTATGACCGCCCGCGCCATTCGGCACGGTCGCCATCAGCGGGAGCGGGCACGTGCAAGCATCGGTCTCCCGGCCACTGATCCAGGTCCTGCCGCCCGCCTGATCGCCACCTTGCCTGCGCTCGAGGTGCCGCGCCCGGATTGGCCGGAATCCGCCCATGTCATCGGCCCGCTGCTATGGGAGCCGACCGAAGAGATCCTGGAACTTCCGCCCGGAGATGGACCGTTGGTCGTGGTCGCTCCCTCGACCGCGCACATCGGTGTGGCGGGCATGGCCGAGACCGTCCTGGAAGCCCTGGAGGCTACCGGTCTTCGCGTGGCGATCTCGACGTTGGCCACCCCGCCCACGGATCTCCCGCCCTGGGCGACGGCAGGGCTGGGTCGCCAGGACGAACTGCTTACCCACGCCTCTGTCGTGGTGGGTGGCGGTGGTCACGGCCTGCTCGCCAAAACTTTGTCCGCAGGCGTTCCCATCGTCACAGTCCCCGGTGGAGGCGACCAATGGGAACTGGCCAACCGCGCTGCTCGCCAAGGTAGCTCGATCCTTGTGCGGCCCTCGTCGCCTGCCGCTCTGCGCGCCGCCGTCCTGCGGATCCTCGCTGACCCCGGCTATACCGAGGCTGCCCGAGTGGCCGCGAGCCCGACCGACTTGCCGGACCCTGTCGCCATCTGCCATCGACTTCTCCAGCCCGCTCATCCCTGATCAGTGGTGGGTGAGTGCTATCGGTTGCGGCCTTGCTCAGCAGCCTACTTCACGGTGTGCCACTGACTTCGGGATGCGTGGCAGGGGAGTACATTCGGCACGGTGCGGTTGACCGAGTTTCATGAACTGTTGCACACCGAGTTCGGTGTGGTCCGGGGTGATGCGTTGCTGGCCGACCATGTAATTCCGGCATTGGGTGGGCGCACCGGTTCCGACGCTATAGCTGCGGGAACCGATCCCCGAGAGGTATGGCGCGCCTTGTGCGCGGAGTTCGATGTGCCCAAGGTGCGCTGGTGAGAGTCCCCGAGCGAGTCGTCCAGGACGGGTCGTTGTCCGGGTTCGGCGAGCGCGTGCGGATCATTCCGCACGATCCGCAGCGGCTGACTGCCAGGTCGGCGCCCGCACACCGGTCGATTTCGCGGGTTCCAACCGACCGGCATAGACATAGAGTTGATGCGGCTGGAACGCTACGATGAGGTGCTGGATCATCTCGATCGCGCAGCTGATGCTCGCGGTCACGGGCAGTCCAGTTGTGTGCGCGGGCTCCGGCACGCGGCAGCCCAGCTCGGCGGGTACCGTCATAGGTTCGATACTGAGAGGCTGCGCAGTATTCCGATCACCGCGCGCCTCGATATGGCCTTGACACGCGCGCGGCGCCGAGTAATCGAATGCCTTGTGGATCTGGCTGATTTCGACGGTATCGACCGAGGGCCGTCCCCGGCGGAGGTCCTCGCGCGCTTACCGGCGCAATGCCCGAAACAGAAGAATCTGTTGGTAGCGCACGGTGATTTCACCCTACGGAGTGTTCTGGAGGGGAGATTGTCCTCGGTGCCGATGGGTTCGGGCAGCCGACCCTACCGCGATCTGGCGTCGGCTGTGCACGATGTGCGCGGTCACTTCGGCAAAGCCGGATAGCTGCCCTTTTCGCTGTTCATGGGGGTTCCGAACCAGATGAGGCTCGCCTGGAGGACTACCGGCTGCTCGGCGTATTGTGCTGAGCTGTGAGCCTGTCGCGACTCATATCCTTTGCGCATAGCGTGTCGCTTGACTCGAACACCTGTTCGTCTAGTCTGGTCTTCAGAACTTGTCGGTGCCCCGCTCTACTGTAGGCGCCAACCACAGCATGAGGCTTAACCGTCGAAGAGGGGATCAGGACATGGCACCACAGGCGTACGACCGGGACAAGGCGCTCGAACTCGCGCTGGCCCAGGTGGAGAAGAGCTTCGGTAAGGGTGCTGTCATGCGCCTCGGCGAGGAGGTGCGCCAGCCCGTTTCGGTGATCCCCACCGGTTCGATCGCGCTCGACGTGGCGTTGGGGATCGGTGGTCTGCCACGCGGCCGCATTGTCGAGATCTACGGTCCGGAATCCTCGGGTAAGACCACTGTCGCACTGCACGCCGTAGCCAACGCGCAAGCCGCGGGAGGAGTGGCGGCGTTCATCGACGCCGAGCACGCCCTCGACCCGGATTATGCCCGCAAGCTGGGCGTCGATACCGATGCGTTGTTGGTTTCCCAGCCTGATACCGGTGAGCAGGCACTGGAGATCGCCGACATGCTTGTGCGCTCCGGCGCCATCGACATCATCGTCATCGACTCGGTGGCAGCGCTGGTGCCTCGGGCCGAGATCGAGGGCGAGATGGGTGACAGTCACGTCGGTTTGCAGGCCCGCCTGATGAGCCAAGCCCTGCGTAAGATGACCAGCGCGCTGAACAACTCTGGAACCACCGCGATCTTCATCAACCAGCTGCGCGAGAAGATCGGTGTGATGTTCGGCTCGCCGGAGACCACTACCGGCGGCAAGGCCTTGAAGTTCTATGCCTCGGTACGTCTGGACGTGCGCCGCATCGAGACGCTCAAGGATGGTAGCGACGCTGTGGGCAATCGCACCCGCGTGAAGGTCGTGAAGAACAAGGTTTCGCCGCCGTTCAAACAAGCGGAATTCGACATCCTCTACGGACACGGCATCTCCAAAGAGGGCTCGCTCATCGACATGGGTGTCGAACACGGCTTCATCCGTAAGTCCGGCTCCTGGTACACCTACGAGGGTGATCAGCTCGGTCAAGGCAAAGAGAACGCCCGTAGGTCCTTGTTGGAGAATGTCGACGTCCGTGACGAGATCGAGAAGAAGATCAAGGAGAAGCTCGGCATCGGGGCCGATGTGACGGCCGATGGCAGCGGCGAGGTCCCCGCTGATTTCTGAGCCGATGAACAACAGGCAGTCGCCCGAACCAGGTCCGGCCAGGTTCGGAGGGTCGCGGTCCGACCCTGTGCAGGAAATGCGGCTTCGGTTGGAAGAAATCCTGCCCACCTCTGGTCGGTCGCCCAGGAACAAGACCGGTGAACAGAGAATTGAGCTGGTCCGGAGCGACGAAAGTGACTCGGTTGCGCCGGACATCCTGGGAGCTCGGCCGAACGCGCCCGATCCGCAGCGAGTGCGTTCGGCCGAGCCCCGTCCCAGCCGTGGCACGAGTAAGCGCCCGAACGCGCTATCGCCAGGTTTCGAACGGCTTGCGGCCCGATCGACAGCTCCAGATGCTGGGGCTGTGGGTGGTGCGGAGCGGGTCGATGGCGGAACGGTCGAGCAGGCGAAGCAGGTGTGTCTTCGCCTGCTCAGCGTTCGTGCGCACAGCCGCGCCGAGCTGGTCCAACGTCTGACCGCCAAAGGGTACGCACCTGAGGTGAGCGCGCAGGCCCTCGATCGTTTGGCCGAAGTGGGTCTCGTGGACGACGCCGCTTTCGCGGAGCAATGGGTGCACTCCCACCACCGGCTCTCCGGCAAGGGCAGGCAGGCGCTTGCTCGGGAACTCCGGCATAAAGGCGTCGCGCAGTCGGATGCCGCGCCCGCCCTGGCCGCTCTCACCGATGCCGAAGAGGAATCCCGCGCCACTGAGCTGATCGGCCGTAAGCTGCGCTCCCTACCCCGGGATCTCAACCGGGACAGGGCTTTTCGTCGCCTTGCCGGTATGCTCGCCCGCCGCGGCTATGACCAGCACATGATCTACCGAGTGGTCGGTGCCGCCTTGGCCGATTACGGTGTATCCGGCGAGCCTGTCGACCCCATCGACTGAACCATGCCGCGACGAACTCCGGCTGGGTCGACACTCACGGCTTGGCGATATCGACACCGGGCGCGCTATCGGTGATGACGGAGTCCGCTGCGACGACGGTGCCTCCCTTCTTACCGCGCTTGCGTGTCCGTAGCCGTTGCTCCAGCTTGGTCGCCACCAAGGTCAGCGTGCTGTTGAGGGCGATCATAAGGATAGCGATGACGATCAGTGACGGGACGGTGTTCTGCTGGGCCGCACCGAGTTGCTGTCCTGAGCGCACGATTTCCACATAGGTGATCTGGTAGCCCAGTGCCGAATCCTTGAGCGCGACCACCATCTGTGAGATCAACGCGGGCAACATTGCCGTAATGGCCTGTGGTAGCAGGATCAGCCGCATCAACTGTCCCTTGCGCATACCGAGTGCGACGGCCGCCTCGGTCTGCCCTTTAGGGAGCGATCGGATACCTGCCCGCACGATTTCCGCGATGACAGAGCCATTGTAGATGGTCAGCGCGGTGACCACTGCGGCGAGTGCGAGGTCTTCGGACCTGAACAGGTTGTAGTCGGAGAACACCGCGAACAGGAAGATCATCAGGATCAGCACGGGGATCGCGCGTGCGACCTCGACGATCGTGCCTGCCGTCCAGCGCACGATCCGATGATCCGACAGCCGTAAGACGCCGAAGATCATGCCGAGGATCAGCGCGAACACGATCGACAGCAGCGCGGCGACAATCGTGCCCCGAAGTCCGGGGAGCAGGTAGGTCGACCAGACTTCGGTATCCAGGAACGGCTTCCATTTTTCGGCGGTGAACTGCCCCTTGTCAGCGAAACCGCGATAGAGCGTCCACGCTGCCGTGACCACGGCGATTACGACCAGGATCGAGTAGATATTGTTGCGCCACCGTGCCTTCGGGCCCGGTGCGTCGAACAGAACCGAAGCACCCGTGCTCATCGGACCACCTCATATCGCTTGGCCAACCAGCCGAAGAACAAGCCGGTAGGCAGGGTCAGGAGCACGAATCCGAGCGCGAAGATCGTGCCGATCGCCAGAATCGCGGCCTCGGTCTCGGTCATTTTCGCCATCAGGGTCGCCGCTTCGGCGACACCGATGGCCGAGGCGATAGTCGAATTCTTGGTCAGCGCGATCAGCACACTGCCCAAAGGCGCGATGACCGAGCGAAAAGCTTGTGGTAATACGACCAATCGCAGGTTCTGCAGGAAGCCGAATCCGAGCGAGCGGCCCGCTTCGGACTGGCCTATCGGCACGGTGTTGATGCCCGCGCGCAGTGATTCACAGACGAACGCGGCGGTGTAGATGCTCAGGCCGACGACCGCGAAGCGGAAGTTGTTCTGTGCCACAGAATTCGGGCCTTCGCCTGCGAGTCGCCAACCCATTGTGGTGTAGAGGCCCAGCGACATGAATACGATGATCAGTGTGAGCGGAGTATTGCGAAAGATTGTGACATAGGCGGTAGCGGCCAAGCGTGCGATCGGCACAGGGGATACGCGCAGTGTGGCTACCACAGTGCCCAGGATCAACGCGCCGATAGCCGACAGCACGGTCAGTTCGATGGTTACCCAGAAGGCTTCGAGGATTTCGGTGTCATACCTCGAAAACAGGTCGAACACGGTGGACGTGTCCCTCCGATCGGGTTTCGATGGTCAGGGAAAGCATTACGGGCGGCCCGGCCCGGTCGGAGCCGGGCCGCCCGTGTCGAAGACGATGCGAATTCAGTACCGATCCACGGTCGGCGGTTGTGGGGCGTGGTATCCCGAGAGGCCGACCGTCGATTCGAAGGCCTTGTTCCAGGAGCCGTCGGTGATCATCTCTTCGATCGCGTCGTTGATCTTGTTGCGGAGTTCCTGGTCGCCCTTCTTCAGCCCGACGCCATAGTTCTCCGTGGTGAACGGTTTCCCGACTACTTTGAAGGCGCCGTTGCTCTGCGCGGCGTAGCCCGCCAGGATGATGTCGTCGGTGGTCACCGCATCCCACGCCCCCGCGCGCAGACCCTCGAGACAGAGCGAGTAGGTGTCATTGGTCTGCAACTGGGCGTCGGGGAAGTTCTTCTCGATATTCTGCGCGGGCGTGGAGCCCTTCACCGAGCAGACTTTCTTGCCCTTCAGATCCTCCGGGCCGTTGATAGTGGTGTTGTCGGCTCGTACCAGCAGCGATTGTCCTGCGACATAGTATGGACCCGCGAAATCGACCCGCTCCTTGCGTTGGTCAGTGATCGAGTACGTCGCGACGATGTAGTCGACCTGACCGTTTTCGATCAGCGTCTCGCGCTGGCCGGAAGGAGCTTCCTTCCAGGTGATGTTCCCCGGCTCGACGCCGAGCTTGCCCGCGATGTATTCGGCCACATCGATATCGAAGCCACTGAGGGAGCCGTCTTTGTTGCGCAGGGCCAAACCAGGCTGGTCGAACTTGACGCCGATGGTGAGCCGGCCTTCCTTGGCGTGCTCCAGCGCGGATTTATTATCACCACTACCGCACCCGGTGACTATGGCGGTGGTGAGGGCCAGGGCGATCGCCCCGACTCGGAATCGCAGGGCACGGTTGATCCTCATCAGTTTTCTTCTCTTCCTATCGGTGGTGAACTCACAGCTGGGGCCGGTAGGTCAGTGGCTCAAAATCTTGCCCAAGAAATCCTTGGCGCGCTCGGATTTCGGGGCAGTGAAGAAGATATCCGGCGGCGCGTCTTCTACCACTTGGCCGTCTGCCATGAAGAGCACTCGGTCTCCGGCGCGGCGGGCGAATCCCATCTCATGCGTGACAACCAACATGGTCATCCCGTCCTTGGCCAGCGACACCATGACCTCGAGTACCTCGTTGACCATCTCCGGGTCCAGCGCGGAGGTCGGCTCGTCGAACAGCATCACTTTCGGGCTCATCGCCAGCGCGCGAGCGATCGCGACGCGCTGTTGTTGCCCGCCTGAGAGCTGGGCCGGGTATTTGTCGGCCTGATTGGCGATGCCGACTCGGTCGAGCAATTCTATGGCACGGGTATGCGCCGCGTCTTTCTTGGTCCTGCGCACCTTCATCGGTGCGAGCATGACGTTCTCCACGATCGTCTTGTGCGCGAACAGGTTGAACGACTGGAACACCATCCCGACATCGGCGCGCAGTGCGGCCAGCGCTCGACCTTCGGCGGGAAGTGGGACACCATCGACGGCGATATCGCCGGAGTCGATCGGCTCCAGCCGGTTGATGGTGCGGCACAGAGTAGATTTACCGGAACCCGAGGGACCCAGAACAATGACGACCTGTCCTCGGGGGACCTCCAGGGTGATGTCCTCGAGTACATGCAGGTCGCCGAAGTATTTATGTACATTACGCATCGAGATCATCGGCGGCACGCTGGTAGCTGCGCCGACGTCTGCGGTGGAAGCGTCCGCGGTTGTATCGGGCTCTTCGTCGTCGGTCATGGTCATCGACCTTAGGCAAAAAACTGGGATTTGCCCTAGTTTTCGCGACACGCCGACTCGACTCGCCGATTTGACGCATGAGTGTAAACTTTTGTTCGCGGTTTCGGGGCGTTAATAGACTGCTCAGAGCCTGCGTCGATACCCGCGACGCCCGCCGGATGCGGCCCCGTACCCTGAACGAGTGGATTCGATCGGACAGGCAGTGTTGACTCCCGCGCCCGCCAAGGGCGCAGCACGCAGTTACGAGGTCCGCACCTTCGGTTGCCAGATGAACGTGCACGATTCCGAACGTCTATCGGGTCTGCTGGAGGACGCGGGATATGTGAAGGCCGCGCCAGGCGCGATGGCCGACCTCATTGTGTTCAACACCTGCGCTGTGCGCGAGAACGCTGACAACAAGCTCTACGGCACGCTCGGCCATCTGGCCCCGATCAAGGCGAGCACTCCTGGTATGCAGATCGCCGTCGGTGGCTGCCTGGCGCAGAAGGACCGCGATACCGTGGTGCGCAAGGCACCGTGGGTGGATGTGGTTTTCGGCACGCACAACCTCGGTTCGCTGCCGACGCTGTTGGAGCGGGCTCGGCACAATCAGGCAGCCCAAGTGGAGATCCAGGAGTCGCTGGAGGCGTTCCCGTCCACTCTGCCTGCTCGGCGCGAGTCCGCCTACGCGGGATGGGTGTCCATTTCGGTCGGCTGCAACAACACATGCACTTTCTGTATCGTCCCCTCGTTGCGCGGCAAGGAGGTCGACCGCCGCCCCGGCGACGTGCTGGCCGAGGTCCGAGCGCTGGTCGAACAGGGGGTGCTCGAAGTGACGTTGCTCGGCCAGAACGTGAATTCCTACGGTGCTTCGTTCGTCGACCCGGACCAACCTCGCGACCGTGGCGCGTTCGCCAAGTTGTTGCGCGCGTGCGGCAGTATCGATGGTTTGGAGCGGGTTCGCTTCACTTCACCGCACCCTGCCGAATTCACCGACGACGTGATCGAGGCAATGGCGGCGACTCCGAATATCTGCCCGCAGCTGCACATGCCGCTGCAGTCCGGGTCGGACCGGGTACTCAAGGCAATGCGCCGCTCCTACCGTAAGGTCCGCTATCTCGGGATCATCGACAAGGTGCGCGCCGCGATGCCGCACGCGGCGATCACCACCGACATCATCGTGGGCTTTCCCGGTGAGACCGAGGAAGACTTCCAGGAAACCTTGGACGTGGTCCGCCGGGTGCGCTTCACCAGCGCTTTCACTTTTCAGTATTCCAAGCGACCCGGTACTCCCGCCGCTGATATGCCCGGACAGCTGCCAAAGGCCGTGGTACAGGATCGGTACGATCGATTGATCGCGCTGCAGGAGGAGATCTGCCTGTCTGCCAACCAGGAGCTGATCGGTAGTGAGGTGGAACTGCTCGTGGCCGAAGGCGCGGGTAAGAAGAACGTCACGACCGCCAGGATGAGCGGCCGTGCTCGTGACGGCAGACTGGTGCATTTCCGTCCTGGTGGTGACATCGAGCCGATCCGTCCCGGCGATCTGGTCACGGTGAATATCACCGGCGCGGCCCCGCATTACCTTATTGCCGACGCCGGGGTCGGAACCCACCGCCGTACCAGCGCCGGTGACGCCCATGAGCGGGGCATCACGCCGACGACCGCGCCGATCGGTGTGGGGCTCGGGTTGCCCGGTATCGGTGCGCCCGCCTCGGAACCGGTGGCTGCGGGCTGTTCGACCGGATGCGACGTATGAATACCGACCCGGATGACGACAGCGACGCGACCCGCGGCGCGGGAAAAGCCGACTCCGTGCCCCGTGCCGACGAGCAGGCTATGTCCGCGGGAACCTCGGCGGGGGACTCCATGAGTTTCGGCACAGACAACGAACGAAACGAGGATTCAGTGAACTCGGTCGAGAGCACCAGTGATTTCGAACAATTCCGTGCTGATCTCGATGCCGTCGAGCGCAGGATCGCCAGCGAGATCGATCCGGGCATGCGCGCCATTGTCGTGGCGGGCGCGGTATCCCTGCTGCTGGTGTCGCTGGCACTGCCGCATGCGGGCGCGGCGCGTGGCTTCGATGTGCTGCTGAACACCGATGTCACTCGTATAGAGCATATCGGGCTTCCTTCGCGGATCTTCGTATGGTTCCTCATGGTCTTCGGTATCGGATTCTCGGCGCTAGCTCTGATGACCCGGCGTTGGGTGCTGGCCTGGATCGCTGTGGCCGGTAGTGCCGTCGCCAGCGTGTTCGGTGTCCTGTCGATCTGGCATCGCCAAACCCCTGGTCTGGGCGATTACCGGGGTGCTGGTCCCGGCATCGGCTTGATCCTCGGCACCATTGTGGCGATCGTGCTCACCTTTCATTGGATCCGCGTGGTGTGGAGTCGTACCGCGTTGCACCTGGCCGCCGAAGAGCAGCGTCGTAACGCTGCGGCGGCTGCGGAGCAGCACGATCGACGTCGGTTCACCGGCGAATCCTGATTCCGGCCCAGCGCAGCTGACAGCAGGTCTTTTCCGTCTGGAAGAGGCCCGCTACCGGTCGTCACCCGGCATCAGCGGTTGCTGACCGCGCCTTCTGCGGCTTCGGCCCACTCGCGCCATTGCCTGGCCTGTTCCAGTGCCTTCTCCGCGTCGCGGGCATTGCCCGCGGCCCGTGCCTTGGCGGCCTGCTCCTCGAACTGATTCACGCGCTCCCTGAATTGGGCGGCACGGGCCACTGCCTCGGGGTCGGTGCGTCGCCACTGCGCATCGGCGGCCTCGCGCACCCGTTTCTCGATGGCGCGCAGCCTGCCTTCCAATTCTTGTACGCGTTCGCGGGGCACTCTGCCGATGGCGTCCCACTTGTCCTGGAGCTCACGGAGCGCGCCACGCGCCGCTTCCAGGTCAGCGGAGGGATCGATATGGGCGTAGGCGCTCAAAAGATCCTCCTTCGCGGTCGCGTTCTGCTCGAACTCGGCGTCCCGCTCGGAGACCGCGGCGTTGCGTGCGGCGAAGAAGACATCTTGCGCGCTCTTGAAGCGCCGCCACAGCGACTCGTCGGCCTCGCGCGGTGCTCGCCCAGCGGCTTTCCATTCCACGAGGAGTTCACGGAAGAAGCCCGCAGTGGCCACCCAATCGGTGGAACCGGACAGTTCCTCGGCCCGCTCGCATAATTCTTCCTTACGCGCTTTCGCGGCTGCCCGCTCGCGATCCAGCTCGGCGAAATGTGCGCCGCGGCGGCGGTTGAACGCCTCCCGCGCCTTCGAATAGCGCCGCCACAGTGCATCGTCGACCTTGCGATCCACCCCGCGGATGGATTTCCACTCCTCGAGGATCTCGCGCAGCCGATCACCTGCGGCTTTCCACTGAGTGGACTCAGCGGCGATCAGCTCCGCCTCGGCGGCCAATGCCTCCTTACGCTCTGTGTGCTCATGGCGGGCGCGCTCTTTTTCTTCTTTGGCGTGCGCCGCCGCTTCTTCGGAGTGCTCGGCGATGACCCGCAGGCGCCTGGCGAGGCCATCGATATCACCGATCACGGCGGCGGTCGGCAGCGATTCGGCCAGGGCGACGGCCGCGGCCTTGGTCTTGCGTGCGTCCGTGCCGGCGGCCAGCCTCGCCTCCAACAGGGCGACCTGGGTGGCCAGGTCGTCGAAGCGGCGACCGAAATGCGCTAACCCTTCAGCGGCGTCGCCTGCCTGCCAGGAGCCGACCTGGCGTTCGCCCTCGGAGGTCTTCACCCACGCGGTGCCGTCCTCGTCGACCCGGCCCCACCGACTGGGATCGGAGACGGTGGGCACGACGACGGGATGCGGGTGTTGTTGAGCCGGGCCCGGAGCGGGTTTGACCGCGTGCGGCTTGGGCGGTTGAATCGAGCTGCCGGGTTTCGGGGCACCGGAAGTGCGCGGCATCTTGCCGGGGCCGGCTTTCGCGGTTCCGTTGCTGTCGGTCATTTCTCCTCGTCCCTGCCGCGCGTCACGGCTGCCTGGCTACGCACTAGCTCATCCCATTCAACCCGGTTCGAGCCGTTGTGACCATTGATCCTTGCCTTCCCGCGAGAAATCCCGGGGATCCAACCCTCGCTGACCTGGGTTGTAGCTCTTCGAACATTATCAATCCCGACAGTATTTGCGGCAGAGACACTCGAAGCCGGGAAGGACCAGTGCGCTCGGTAACAGTTACGGTTACGACGTGTTCGCCATCGCCGCCCTTGTTCCCGCACCGCCCGTCCTGGTTCCCGAGTTATGCGGCGGCGCACTGGATGCGGCGGGAACAGGCGGTCCCGATCCGCGTGCCGCGCTGCGGACCGCCGTGCTAGCTACTGTGCGCACCTTCGCAGGCATGACCGAGAAATGGCTGGTGATCGGTACCAGCGCCATCGGTGGCACGCTCGGTCCGGAGACTGTCGGGACGTTCCGTGGATTCGGCGCCGATATCAGAGTCGGCTTCTCCGAGGCGGCGGTCGTCGGGGCGGCCAGAGCAGATCCGGAGCTACCGCTCGACGCGTTGGTTGCGGGATGGCTGCGCGGGCAGGCCGCGCCCAGCGTCACCGCTGTGGCGCACATCGTGTCCGCGGACGCGTCACCACAGTACTGCTATGAACTCGGGGCGACGTTGCGTGTCGATATGGACGGCACCGCGGTACCCTGTGGCGTGCTGGTGGTGGCGGATGGTGTGGCGACTTTGTCTGCCGCGGCCCCCGGTTACTTCGACGAACGCGCCCGAACGGTGCAGGACGATCTCGACCTAGCTCTCAGCACGGGCGACCGCGCCTGGCTTCGAGCGCTCGATCCGGAATTGTGCGTTGAATTGGAGCTCGCGGGCCGCCCTGCTTACCAAGTGCTGGCGGGGCTGTTCCGCGCTGATCCGGTGGTCGAGACAAGTTACCGGGACGCGCCGTTCGGGGTCGGCTATCACGTGAGCTTATGGCGTCGAGCGGGAGGCGATACCCCGTGACGGATGCTGGTATCACCCCGATCGCGGTGATAGGCCCGACCGCCGCGGGCAAATCCGATCTTGCCGTGGAGCTGGCCGCACGACTCGGCGGTGAGATCGTGAACATCGATGCGATGCAGCTCTACCGCGGTATGGATGTGGGCACTGCGAAGCTGTCCGTGCCACAACGGCGCGGCATTCCGCACCACCAGCTCGATGTGCTCGAGGTCACCGAAACGGCGTCCGTCGCGGCCTACCAGACGTCCGCGAGCGCCGACGTCGCCGCGATCATGGAGCGTGGACGGGTACCGGTCATCGTCGGCGGTTCGATGATGTACATCCAGTCGTTACTGGACCAGTGGGAATTCCCGGCCACCGACCCCGCTGTGCGGGCGCGCTGGGAAGCAGTACTGGCAGAGGAGGGGGTCGCGGTTGTGCACACGGCGCTGCGTGCGGTCGATCCGGTGGCCGCGCAGACCATCTTGCCCACTGACGGACGCCGTATGGTGCGCGCGTTGGAGGTCGTGGAACTGACCGGTCGCCCGTTCGCCGCCTCGGCGCCGGTGATCGGGCGACCGCGCTGGGGAGCGGTCGTGATCGGTGTCGACCGGGAGATCGCCGCATTGGACACCCGCATCGAGCGACGCACCGCGGCGATGTTCGCCGGTGGTCTGGTCGAAGAGGTGCGCGACTTGGTCGAGCGTGGTCTGCGTACGGGCGTCACGGCGCGGCGCGCCATCGGTTACGCACAAATCTTGTCCTACCTGGACAACGAATACGACCTGAGCCACGCGCAGGAGCGCACCCTGATCGGCACCAGGCGCTATGTTCGCAGGCAGCGCTCCTGGTTCCGGCGCGACCCCCGGGTGTTGTGGGTAGACGGCGCCGTGCCCGATCTGGCGGAGCGGGTGCTGGCCATGCTCGAAGAGAGGGAACGGACTCCGCGGTGATCCCCCATGCGCGCACGCGTAATGCCTCCGTTCAGGTGTGGCGAGCGTATTTGCACAATCGCGCCAAACGTCGCCGGGACGGTCGGTTCCTGGTCCAGGGGGTTCGTCCGATTACCCAGGCTGTAGCCAACGACTGGCCGCTGGAGACGCTGTTGTATCGCCTCGGCCGCCCGGAGTTGTCGAGCTGGGCGCGTGGGCTGTTGGATACCAGCGGGGTGCCGCAGATCGGGATGGTGCCCGAACTTATGGCTGAGCTCGGCGAAAAATCCAGGGGTGTCCCGGAATTGGTGGCCGTCGCGCTTTCGCGGCAGCCGGAGCTGGAGTCCTTCGAGCTGGGTGAGCCAGGGGAGCGCGCGCCGGTGCTCATGGTATTCGATCGTCCTAACTCGCCGGGCAATCTGGGGACGCTGATCCGCTCGGCCGATGCTTTCGGTGCAGACGGTGTCATCGTCACCGGGCACGGTGCCGACCAATACGATCCGCAAGCTGTGCGCGCCTCGACCGGTTCGCTGTTCGCGGTGCCGGTGATCCGCGCCGCCGGGCCGGCGCAGGTGCTCGAGTTCCGCGACCGGCAGGTGCGCCGTGGCATTCCGACTCGAGTCGTCGGCACCGACGAGCACGGCCGCCGTGCCGTCTATGACCACGACTTCACCGACGCGACCATTCTGGTCGTGGGTAACGAGACCAGCGGGATGAGCGCGGCCTGGCGGGAGGCCTGTGGCGACACGGTGCGTATTCCGATGGGTGGCACGGCCAGCTCGCTGGGCGCGCCCTCGGCGGCGGCGGTAGCGCTCTATGAAATTTCCCGGCAGCGCCGGACGTTCGTCAAGTGACCGTAGACCGAGCGACGAGGAGAGGAAGTCAGCGCACGTGCCGGACATCGAGTTCATCAAGGGGCACGGTACCCAGAATGACTTTGTGCTGCTGCCCGACCCTATGGCCATGCTGTCGCTGGCTCCCGGGCAGGTCAGCGCGTTGTGTGATCGTCAGCGTGGGTTGGGTGCAGATGGTGTGCTGCGGGTCGCGCGCGCTGGCGCGCTGCATGCCGAGGGCGTGCTCGCCGAGATCCCGGAGGGGGTCGGCGCTGAGGACTGGTTCATGGACTATCGCAACGCCGACGGCTCGATCGCCGAGATGTGCGGCAACGGCGTGCGGGTATTCGCTCACTATTTGGCGGCGTCGGGGCTGGAGGCCCGCGACAGCTACATCGTCGGAAGTCGCGCCGGTGCGCGCCCGGTCACTGTGCACACAGGGGGCGCGGTCCATGGGGACGTCACTGTCGGTATGGGCCAGGTACGAATGCTCGGCGAATCCACGGCGACCGTCGCGGGCTGGGCGTTGTCCGGGATCGGCATCGACGTCGGTAACCCGCATCTTGCTTGCGTAGCTCCAGGGATGTCCGTGGAGGCGCTCAGGAAACTCGATCTGACTGTATCGCCCGGTTTCGATCCCGACCTGTTCCCGCAGGGAGTGAATGTCGAGATCGTTACCGCACTGGACGCCGAATGCTCCGTCGACATGCGGGTCTACGAGCGCGGCGTCGGCGAAACACGTTCGTGTGGAACGGGAACTGTGGCCGCGGCCGCCGCCGCGCTGGCTGTCGATAGCTTCCGTATCGAGGAGGACGCCAGCCGAGTTCGTGTCCGGGTGCCAGGTGGTGAGCTGACTGTCGCGCTGGAGTACGGCGCGGCGTGGTTGCGCGGACCATCAGTCCTGGTGGCGACCGGCAGGCTCGCCCATTCTTGGTGGGATGGCTTGCGCGCCGCGTGACCGCCGGATAATCGGGTGCGTCCTGCGATGATGTCATGGCAGCATGGATGGTGTATGAGGAAATCAGAGACGTATGAATTCACCCCGGCCGATCGTTCCGTCGAGTCGGCCGAAGATGTGGCTGTGGGAACGGGGGCGGATATCGTGACCGAGGACGTTCTCGCCGAGCACGCCGCTCGGCGAGAACGTTCGGGCTGGTCGGCCGACCCGACCGCAGGTGAACTGCAGCTGGCGGATCGCAGCTCTTTGCGCCGCGTCGCGGGTCTGTCCACCGAACTGACCGATATCACCGAGGTCGAGTACCGACAGTTGCGCCTGGAGCGGGTCGTGCTGGTCGGTGTCTGGACCGCGGGGACCGCTACACAGGCGGAGGCGAGCATGGCAGAGTTGGCAGCGCTGGCCGAGACTGCGGGATCGGAAGTGTTGGAGGCGCTGATCCAACGCCGTGATCGCCCCGACCCCGCCACTTACATCGGTTCCGGAAAAGCCGACGAATTGCGCTGTGTGGTGCTCGAAACCGGTGCCGACACCGTGATCTGCGACGGTGAACTGACCCCGGCGCAGTTGACCGCGCTGGAGAAGGTCGTCAAAGTGAAGGTGGTCGACCGGACCGCGCTGATTCTGGATATCTTCGCCCAGCACGCGACCTCTCGCGAGGGCAAGGCGCAGGTATCGCTGGCCCAGATGGACTACATGTTGCCGCGTCTGCGTGGTTGGGGTGAATCCATGTCCCGGCAGGCCGGTGGCCGTGCGGGCAGCAACGGTGGCGTTGGTCTGCGCGGTCCGGGCGAGACCAAGATCGAAACCGATCGTCGGCGCATCCGTGAGCGTATGGCCAAACTGCGCCGTGAGATTCGCGATATGAAAACCGCTCGCGACACCATGCGGGCGCGCCGGTACTCCAGCGGTACCCCTTCCGTGGCGATCATCGGCTATACCAATGCGGGCAAATCGAGCCTGATGAACTCTCTCACCGGCTCCGGAGTATTGGTGCAGGACGCGTTGTTCGCCACTCTCGATCCGACTACCCGCCGGGCCCAGCTGGAGGACGGGCGCGAGGTGGTCTTCACCGACACGGTCGGTTTCGTTCGACATCTGCCGACTCAGCTGGTCGAGGCATTCCGCTCCACTCTGGAGGAGGTCACTGGTGCCGATCTGCTGCTGCATGTGGTGGACGGCTCCGATGCGCTACCCGCCGAACAGATCAAAGCCGTGCGTGAGGTGGTCACGGACGTGATCAAGGAGTCCGGTGCACCCGCTCCGCCGGAATTGCTGGTAGTCAATAAGATCGATGCGATCGGCCCGACGGACCTCACCCATGTGCGCGCGCTCCTGCCGGACGCGTCGTTCGTTTCCGCACACCGTGGACAGGGCATGGACGCACTTCGGGCGCGGCTCGCCGAATTGCTCGGCGAGTTGGACGTGGAAGTCGGTGCGCTGTTGCCGTACACGCGCGGCGACCTGATCGCTCGTATCCATGCCGAGGGCCGCATCCTGAGTTCCCACCACGAAGAGAGCGGCACTCGTGTTCGCGCTCGCGTCCCGCACGCCCTTGCTGCCGCCCTGGCGGAGTACGCGCATGTGGGCGCGAACCACGCGCGGGAGACCGGCGAGCATTAGCGGTGTGGGTCGGTGCCGACTCGATGATCCGGTAGGGGTGGAGGCCGGGGCGCTGCTCGCTACCAGTGATTTTTCGATGAGATGTGGGCGTTTTCACATTTGACCATGACATGTCGGACGGTATGGTTTCCTGCTGGGGCGATGACATGCGAGTTCGCGTCCGCCTTCGCGGCGCGCCGGACACCTTGATCGGTTTGTAGCGGCACTCTTGTCATGCGTCGCGCGCATTCGGTGCCACGTAGTCGATTTCGTTACGCTATTGTCGTCGAATCGACGCAGGAGGGTTTATGTCGGACGTGCGCCCCGATTCCGGTACCCGGCACTCCAGTGCTGGGGACATCATCGATCCAGTACTCAGCGACGGTGCGCCACTGGCGGTTTCGCTGACCGACGCCGACTTGAGGCTTGTCGACGCCGTGCTCGCGCCGCTGCGGGCGTGGACGAGCCCGCGTTTCTACGGCCTGGAGAATATTCCTGCCGATGGGCCGGTGTTGCTGGTCGGTAATCATAATCTGATGGGCGGTATCGATGCTCCACTGCTGTTCCCCGAGATACTGCGCCGCCGCGGTCGTATCATCCGCGGTCTCGCCGAGAATGTACTGATCAACGTCCCCGGTGTGCGTCACCTGTTGCACCGCCTGGGCACGGTGCGTGGAACCAGGCCTAATTGTCTGGCCTTGCTCCAGCGCGGTGAGGCTGTCCTCGTTTTCCCCGGTGGCGGTCGGGAGGCGGTGCGTCGCAAGAATGAGAAGTACATGCTCAAATGGGAAGGGCGCAGCGGTTTCGCGCGCATGGCCATCGAGGCGGGAGCTCCGATTGTTCCGGTCGCGATGATCGGCATCGACGACGCCTACGACATCGTGGTCGATGGTGACCACCCCTTCCTGCGCCCATTGCGCTGGACGGTGGAGGCGCTCGGACTCAGTCCTGATCTGACTCCTCCGCTGATCCGTGGTATCGGCCCCACCGTTATCCCGCGGCCGGAGCGTTTCTATTTCTCTGTAGGCGCTCCGATCGAACCGGCCCCTTGGCTCGACGCCGACGATGTGGACGCTGCCGCGGTGGAGCTTCGCGATGTGGTGCGTAAGGCACTGGAGGAGGAGATGAAATTCCTCTTCACCGAGCGGGAGCGCGATGAAGCTCGCACCTTGGCGGGTCGTGCGCGCAACTGGTTGAAACGCTGACAGCTGCTACGGTTTCCGGCCTGGGCGATAGCTTTCGGATTCGACTCCGGTGCGAGCGCGGTGTTGTTCTCCTTCCGAATCCATAGGCACCGAACGGAATTCGTGCAGCCCTTTCGGACCGCATCGCGGTCGGTGTAGTGGCCTTCCGGATGTGGGTCGATGCGCCACATCCTGTGCGAGTACGTCACCTGAGGTCGTCTCCGTGTTCGCCGACGCCGCATTTGCTGGGGTAGCTCCGCAGTCAGGGATAGAAGTGAACGCGGATTCTCATTCCGGGTACCCTATGGGGCATGACTGGTCGGTGTGGATCGGCCAGTGTGGTCACTAGGAGGTCGGTGTGGAGCGCACATTGTTCGAGCCGGAACACGAGTTGTTCCGGGAGTCGTTTCGCAAGTTTCTCGATCAGCACGTCGCACCGCATCACGCGCAGTGGGAAGAGCAGGGCATCGTCGACCGGGCAGTCTGGCTGGGGGCAGGCAAACAAGGCTTCCTCGGTATGGCCATACCGGAGCAGCACGGTGGTGGCGGGGTGCAGGATTTCCGCTACAACGCCATCATCGCCGAGGAGACGGTGCGCGGCCAGTACTCAGGTCTCGGCTTCGTATTGCACAATGATGTGATCGCGCCTTATTTACTGGACCTGGCCAACGACGAACAGAAGCAACGCTGGCTACCTGGTTTCTGCGCCGGAGAGATCATCACCGCGATCGCGATGACCGAGCCAGGCGCGGGTTCGGATCTGCAGGGCGTCAAGACTCGTGCGGTGCGCGACGGGGACGACTGGATTCTCAACGGCGCCAAGACTTTCATTACCAACGGTATCAATGCTGATCTCGTGACCGTGGTCGCGCAGACTGATCCCGACAAGGGGGCGATGGGCTTCAGTTTGTTCGTGGTGGAGCGTGGCATGCCCGGCTTCGAGCGTGGCCGTAACTTGGACAAGCTCGGGCTCAAGGCCCAGGACACCGCAGAACTCAGTTTCAGTGATGTACGTGTGCCCGGCAAGAATCTGCTCGGTACCGAGGGCATGGGCTTTATCCATCTCATGCACAATCTGCCGCAGGAACGGTTGTCGATTGCCGTCATGGCAGCCGCGGCAATGGAGTCCTGCCTGGAAATGACCATCCAGTACGTCCGTGATCGTAAGGCGTTCGGCAAGCCTATCGGGGCACTGCAGAACACCCGTTTCGTGCTCGCCGAGCTGGCCACCAAGACTACTGCGGTGCGCTTGATGGTCGACAAGTTCATCGAACTGCACAATGAGGGCAAGCTCAGCGCCGAGGATGCCGCCATGGCCAAATGGTGGAGCACCGAGGAAGAGCTGGATCTGATCAACCGCTGCCTGCAGCTACACGGAGGCTATGGCTATATGAAGGAATACCCGATCGCCAAGGCCTACATGGACGCTCGCATCCAGACCATCTACGGCGGTACCACCGAGATCATGAAGGAGATCGTCGGGCGCAGCTTGAAGCTCTCCTGACACATCCCCTGATCCATCATTTGGCAGGACGCCGCGCAGTAGTCGCTTCCGGCTGCGACTGGGTCGGTGGCGTCAGATCTTGCGGATGACCGTGACGACTTTGCCCAGGATCTGCGCCTCGTTGCCGGGGATCGGCTCGAAGACCGGATTGTGCGGCATCAGCCAGATGTCCTTGCCGGTGCGCTTGAAGGTCTTCACCGTGGCTTCGCCCTCGATCATCGCCGCGACGATGTCGCCGTTGTCGGCGACGTTCTGCTGTCGCACGACCACCCAGTCGCCGTCACAGATCGCGGCGTCGACCATGGACTGGCCGACTACTTTCAGCAGGAACAGCGAACCGTCACCGACCAGTTCGCGCGGCAGCGGGAAGATTTCTTCGATGGCCTGTTCGGCCAGGATCGGGCCACCGGCAGCGATCCGTCCGAGCACTGGGACGAATGCGGGTGCGGGCCGATCGGTATCGACGGTGTCCTCGGCGTGCTCCACTGCGGCGACCGGTAGGTTGGTCACCGATCGCACCACTTCATCCAAGCCTCGGACATCCACCGCGCGTGGCCGATTCGGATCGCGCCGCAGATAGCCCTTGCGTTCGAGGGCGCGCAGTTGATGGGCGACCGAGGATGTAGACGTGAGCCCTACGGCGTCGCCGATCTCCCGAATGCTCGGGGGGTAGCCGCGTCCGCTGACCGATGTGTGGATCACCCCGAGTATTTTGCGCTGGCGTGCGGTGAGATCCGCTCCGGTACCCGCCGAGTCGGCGCCGCCGCCGGTCTCGTCGCTCATATCGCCCGTCTGCCTCACCGCAACCGCCTTTCCTGCTGTATCCGGCCGATCGGTACCCGGCGCGTGTCCGCATGGCCCCTGTGTCCGGGTGCTTCGAATCTATCCCGCCCGCGCCGATGTATCAAACATCTGTTCGACGTATGTCGGGCGTTTCTGCTGACTTTGCCAACTGGGCATGGTAGAAATCGAACACCAGTTCTTCGAACATTTGATCGAACGTCGGCTGGATGCGAGTTCGAACGAACAGCATCGGCTCGAACGGCAACGGAGCACCTACCACGGAGGTTTGTCCGATGAGCACTGCGATCAGCAATATCACCCCACTGAGCGGCGAGACCGCCCTGCCTACCGACGGCATCATCCCACCGATCGGTGTGGTGAACACGGAGTTCGCTCGTCGTGTCGCTGGTCTGCGTATGGAGGAAGAAGAGTTCGGATGCGGTACCGATCAGTGGATGCCGCGTACCGGCGTGCGGTCGTTGGCATTGGTATCCGAGCATCGATCCGCAGCTGATCGACGACCGCGCGATGTGCGGCCCGGTAGTGGATTCGTTGCGTATGGCAGTAATGCGAGGGTTTCTGTTCCCCGGCGCGCCTGTGTTGTGGATCCGATGCGCCGTATCGAGCACGCGCAGATCGGTTTCGCTGCGCTTGCTGTCGCTGCGCTGCTCACCGCCGTGGTAGTAGTGGGACTGATCGCGGTGGCGCATGTGCGGGCAGGTGACTGGGGTGGTGCGCCCGGTGGATCTGCCCCCGCGGTGGTGGATGGTGCGGGCGGATCAGGGGCTGTGCGTGTGGGCTGACCGGGGAGTCGAACATCGGGATTCGGCAGAAATAACATAACGCCGCAACGGAACCCGTTGGTTCGGTGCTGACGAAGTGGCCCGCTCGCCATTGCGTGAACGATGTCGAGGGTCCTCGGCGTATGGCCTTCTTCAGCATCAGTGGCACTGTTACCGGTCCTCTTGGTGGGAACTGGCCACGCAGCGGCGGATCACTGGATGAGCGTGCCTGTCGGACGGTGATCGGGGTGAGTGAGATGATTCGGGTACTCGGACGGGTATCCTCGAAGTGTTATGCGGGTATTCCGCGTGTCCTACACGGAATACCCGGTGCCAGGGTATAGACCTCGATACACGTGCTCGCCGGGCCGATCACCGCGATCGGTGGGAGGCTCGGCCGCGAGACACGCGCATCGACGAAGGATTTCTCGGATGCATTGCCCGTACTGCCGACACCCGGACTCCCGGGTCGTGGATTCGCGTGAGGCCGACGAAGGTGCGGCCATCCGCCGTCGTCGCGCGTGCCCACAGTGTGGGCGGCGGTTCACCACGGTGGAAACCTCCATCCTGTCCGTGGTCAAACGGAGCGGGGTCACCGAGCCGTTCAGCCGCGAGAAAGTTATTCGTGGTGTGCGGCGATCCTGTCAAGGCAGGGAAGTCGATGACGATGCCTTGAACCTGCTCGCGCAGCAGGTGGAAGACACAGTGCGGGCAAAAGGGGCTCCGGAAGTGCCCAGTCACGAGGTGGGCCTGGCCATCCTCGGGCCGTTGCGCGACCTGGACGAGGTGGCTTACCTGCGGTTCGCTTCGGTCTATCGGTCGTTCACCTCCGCCGAGGACTTCGAACGAGAGATCCAGCAGATGCGCCGAGCGCGTGCCGAGGCACTGTCAGCCGCTGACTGACTCAGCGCCGGACTGACGCGATCGCCTTCTCGATCCGCTTGGCGGACACCGGGAAGGAGGTGCCGAGTTTCTGCGCGAACAGGCTGATGCGCAGTTCCTCGATCATCCACCAGATATCGGTGATCGCGGGGGTATGCCTGCGGTGCTCCGGCAGCGAATCGACCAGACGATCGTAGGAAGCCAGTACCCGATCGAGTTCAGCCATTCCTTGTCGATCGCGCACCGTCGAGCCGGGCAATGCGTGCAGACGCAGCAGCGCCGCTTGCAGATAGCGGGGTAGCTCGCGCAGCCTAGTCGCGCCCCATTCGGAGACGAAGCCACGGAATACCAGATTATCGAGTTGATCACGCACGTCATCGGCGATGTCGCGCTCGCGGATCTGCGGGAGTGCGACCGAAACCTGGTGGGCGACGGCGAGTACCGGCACCACCGAGCGAAGCACGCGCGCAGTGGTGGAGGAGAAGTCGGGACGAATCCGGGCGACGAGCCTGTCGAACTCTACCGGGTCGTGCACCGGACCGCCTGCGGCGGCGAGGAGTTGGTCAGCGGCGGCCGCGCGGCAATCCACGAGCAGCTCCTCCAGCGAGTCGTAGGGATTCTGGCTCAGCGCAAGCCGATCCGCAGGTGACAGACCCGAGGTGAGGGCGCGGAGCGACACCGGCAGGGCGTGCAGTAGTAGTGCCTTTGTGCCGGAGCGCATCGCGGTGGCCTGTTCGGCGGGGGTGCTGAGCACCCGGACCGCCACTCCTTCGCGCTCGGCGACCAGAGCGGGATATCCGGTAACGGTCTGCCCGGCCACTTCTCGGCGCACTGTCGGCGCGATAGTGCCGAGCGATTCGGAACTCCATACAGTGGCAGGTGGGCGTTCTACTCCGGCGGCAGCCTGGGCGACCGCCGCGGACACGTGCTCGGCCAGCTTGTTTTTGAGCGCAGTGAGGCTCTTGCCGCGAGCCAACGTGGCACCGTCGTTGTCGATGACCGCGAAGGTTATCCGCAGGTGATCGGATAGTGCGGAGGGATCGAAGTCGGTCGGTGCGATCGGGACCGAACCCAGGCGGGACAGCTCGCGCGCCAGTCCGGTACGCAGCGGCTCTGCGCGCGGGGTCAACACGGCCAGTGCGGCAGCCGCGAAGTCGGGTGCGGGAACGACGCTGCGGCGCAGCGTCTTCGGCAACGACTTGATCAGCGCGGAGATCAGCTCAGCACGCATACCCGGCACCAGCCAGTCGAAGCCGACGGCACGGATGTGGGCGAGCTGTTCCACCGGGATCCGCACCGTGACTCCGTCATCGTCATTGCCTGGTTCGAACTGATAGGTGAGCGGGAAACTGAGCTCGCCTTGTCGCCATGAACCGGGAAAGTCCGACGGGTCGAGTGCGGCAGCGCCCTCATTGATCACAGTGGTTGTCGAGAAATCCAGCAGCGCGGGATCAGTGCGTCGTGCGGTGCGCCACCAGCTGTCGAAATGTCGTACCGAGATGATACCGGCGGGCAGACGTTTGTCGTAGAACTCGTACAGTGCCTCGTCGTCGACCAGAATGTCCCTGCGACGCGCCCGGTGCTCCAGATCAGCGACATCGTCGAGCAGTGCGCGATTGCGATGGAAGAATTGGTGTCGGGTTTGCCATTCGCCCTGTACCAGGGCGTGTCTGATGAACAGTTCGCGCGACAGTTCGGGATCGATCCGGCTGTAGTCCACCGGTCTGCCGGTGACCAGCGGTATGCCATACAGCGTGACGCGTTCGTAGGCGCGCGCCGTGCCGCGCCGGGCCGACCAGTGTGGTTCGGCGTAGGTTCGTTTGACCAGGTCACCTGCCAGTCGCTCGGCCCATTCGGGCTCGATCTTCGCGGTGATCCGGCCCCATAGGCGCGAGGTCTCGACCAGTTCGGCGGCCATGACCCAGCGCGGCGGTTTTTTCGCCAGCGACGAACCAGGGAAGATCATGAACTTGGCGTTGCGGGCGCCGAGGAACTCCCTGGACTCCGCCTCCCTGACTCCGATATGCGACAGCATGCCTGCCAGCAGTGCCTGATGGATCGCGGTAGCGTCCCAGGCGGTACCGTCGTCCGTTACCGCGTCGGTGCCGGACCGGTCGCTTTTCCCACCGTGCTGTCTGTTGTCCCGGCTGCGCGCAGGCTTGCCCTGGTGCGTTCTTCCTACTGCTCCGCGCTCCGGTCGCGAGGCGTCGGCCGGGCACTGCGCGGTGCCCTCGGCTCGTTGCCGCGTCCGCACCGACCAGCCGAGTCCTTTGGTGATCGTGCGCAGTTGCCCGTGCAGGTCCTGCCACTCTCGGATTCTCAGGTAGTGCAGGAACTCTTCGCGGCATAAGCGCCGAAACTGATTGGACGACAACGACGCGCGTTGCCCACCGAGATAATCCCACAGGCGCAAGTAGGTCAGGAAGTCCGAGCCTTCGATGGTGAATCGGGCGTGCGAGGTATCGGCGGCCTGCTGCTGCTCAGCGGGTCGTTCCCGGACATCTTGGATCGACAGTGCCGCGACGATGATCAGCATGTCGGCCAGGCAGCCGTTGCGCTGTGCTTCTACCAGCATCCGAGCCATCCTCGGATCGACCGGCAGCTGGGCCATTTCCCGCCCGAGCGGCGTCAATGTCAGAGCGGCTTCGTCGCGCGTCAGGGCGCCGAGTTCTTCGAGCAGGGCGATGCCGTCGCGAATAGCGCGCCGCTCTGGCGGCTCCACAAAGGGGAATTTCTCGATGTCGCCGAGTCCGAGCGCGGTCATCTGCAGAATGACCGCAGCAAGGTTGGTGCGCAGGATCTCGGGTTCGGTGAAGGCGGGCCGGGATTCGAAGTCTTCCTCAGAGTACAACCGGATGCAGATACCATCGGCGACCCGGCCGCAGCGGCCGGACCGTTGCCGTGCCGAGGCCTGGGACACCGGCTCGATCGGTAACCGCTGCACTTTGGTCCGCATCGAATATCGCGAGATTCGTGCGGTTCCCGGGTCGACGACGTACCGGATGCCCGGCACGGTCAGCGAGGTCTCCGCCACATTGGTCGCCAGTACTACCCGCCGTCCGGTGTGTGGAGCGAATACCCGATGCTGCTCGGCTGCGGACAGTCGGGCGTACAGCGGCAGGATTTCGGTGTGCGGCAGCCGCAGATCGCGTAGCGCGTCGGCGGTATCACGGATCTCGCGTTCGCCGGACAGGAACACCAGCACGTCGCCCTCGCCCGCGGCGAACAATTCGGTCACTGCGTCGCAGATCGCGTCCACCGGGTCGCGGTCGACGATCCGGGTGTCTACTTCGCCTGGGTCTTCTGAGTCGGTCCTGTCGTTCTTCCTTGATGGAAGCTCCAGCGTGAGTGGCCGATAACGGATCTCCACCGGGTAGGAGCGGCCGGAGACTTCGACGATCGGTGCCGGAGTCCCCTTCTCATCCGCGAAATGTCTGGCGAACCGCTCCGGATCGATGGTCGCCGAGGTGATGATCACCTTGAGGTCGGGTCGGCGGGGGAGCAGTTGCCCGAGGTAGCCGAGCAGGAAATCGATGGTGAGGCTGCGCTCATGTGCCTCGTCGATGATGATCGTGTCGTAGCGGCGCAGCAGCCGATCGCGCTGGATCTCGGCGAGTAGGATGCCATCGGTCATCAGCTTGATCAGCGTGCGTTCGGAGGCGTGGTCGGTGAATCGCACCGTGTAACCGACCACATCGCCGAGTTCCGTGCCCAGTTCTTCTGCGATGCGTTCGGCTACAGTGCGCGCGGCAAGCCTGCGCGGCTGGGTATGCCCGATGGTGCCTCGGATGCCCCGACCGAGTTCGAGGCAGATCTTCGGAATCTGAGTAGTCTTGCCCGAACCGGTCTCGCCCGCGACGATCACCACTTGGTGTTCGGCGATGGCCGCAGCGATATCCGCGCGGCGGTCGGTGACCGGCAACTGCTCTGGGTAGCGAATCTGTGGTGATGCGGCGCGGCGCGTCTCGACCCGGCGCTCGGCCGCCGCGATCTCGGCCTCGAGCTCATCCAGGTCACCCCCGCGCGCCCGGTCCAGCCGCCGCCGAAGCCGGTGTTCGTCGCGAAGGGAGAGATTCGCCAGGCGGGCTCGGAGCGTGCGGAAATCGGTGGTGGCTGGCGTGGTCATCGCATCGATCAGAGTACCGAAACCCGCCATCGAATATTCCGACAGGAGGTCTAGGGCATGGGCCGAACCCGGACTATTCGGTAAATGGCCCGGTTTCCGGTAAAGATGTGGGCATGAACGCGCTATGGCATGGCTTTGCCGATATGGGTGCCGTCGAGCAGGACGGTGCGTTCGCGGTCGCCCGCGGTGACGGCGCCTATATTTTTGATCAGACGGGTAAGCGGTATCTGGACGCGACCGCGGGTCTGTGGTTCGCCAACGTAGGGCACGGGCGCGGTGAGATCGCCGACGCGGTCGCAGCTCAGCTGAGTACGATCGCGCACTACTCCAATTTCGGTGATCTCGCCGCGCCGGTCACTCAGGAACTGGCCGAGCGACTCGCCGAGCTGGCCCCGGTGCCCAACAGCAAGATCTTCTTCACCTCCGGCGGCTCCGATGCCGTCGATACTGCGGCAAAACTGGCTCGGCGTTACTGGCACGAACTCGGACAGCCGGACAAGACGATCGTGGTCGGCCGCCGGATGGCCTACCACGGCATGCATGTCGCGGGCACGGCACTGGCGGGCATAGCGGGCAACCGCGAGGGCTATGGGGAACTGATGCCCGCGGCCCGGACCGTCGAGTGGGACGAGGCGAAAGCCTTGCTCACCCTGATCGAGGAAGTCGGAGCCGAGCACATCGCCGCGTTTTTCTGCGAACCGGTCATCGGCGCAGGCGGCATCTACCTGCCGCCGCGGGGCTATCTCACCGAGGTACGCCGTATCTGCCGTGACCATGACATCCTGTTCGTCGCCGATGAAGTGGTCACCGGTTTCGGTCGGATCGGCGGAGCGTGGTTCGCTTCCTCCCGCTTCGCGCTCGAACCCGACATCATGACCACCGCGAAGGGACTGACCTCCGGTTATCTCCCGATGGGTGCGGTATTCATCGCCCCGCGTGTGGCGGAGCCCTTCTTCGCGGGCGGGGTGTGGTGGCGGCACGGCTATACCTACGGCGGCCACGCCGGCGCTGCCGCTGCAGCCATGGCCAACCTCGACATCATCGAGCGCGAGGGTTTGCTCGACGCCGCTTCGCGCCTGGAAACCAGCCTGCACGAGCAGCTTGCGGTGCTTGCCGAGCATCCCCGTGTCGCAGAGGTGCGCAGCGGGCTCGGGGCAGTAGCCGCGATCCAGCTGGCCGACCCCGCCGAGGGTTTGCCGCTGGTCAGAACACTGCGCGCGCACGGCATCTCCAGTCGCGCCGCGGGTCAGGGCGCCATGCAGATATCTCCGGCGTTCGTCATGACCGACGACCAGGTAGCCGAACTCGTCGACGGATTCCGCCGCGCACTGGGCTGACGGTGTAGTCAGCCGTGTCCTACTACTGCTCGCCTGTGGCCCTGTTACCGCTCGGTCGATAGTCCGTCGCTGCAGGACAAGGCGCGGGTCATGAACACGCTGTACGGGTCGGGCAGATACTCGCCGAATGGGGCGCAGTAATCGAAGCCGTGTGCGGTATAGAGCCGCCGGGCGGGCTCGAAGAAGTCGGGCGAGCCTGTTTCCAGACTGAGCCTGCGGTAGCCCCGGGCGGAGGCTTCGGCGATGAGATGGCGTAGCAGCAGGGAGGCGACACCACGGCGCCGGTGTGTCGCGGCGGTGCGCATGGACTTGATCTCGGCGTGTTCGTGGGTGTGGTGTCGGAGGGCAATGCAGCCTGCGAGGGTGTGTTGCCCGTCCCACCCGGTCCATACAGTGATGGCAGGGTCGCGCAGCGCTGAAAGCGGCCGGGCGTGCATGCTCTCCTGGGGCGAGTGCGCGGTCATATCGGCGAGGTGCTCGGTGAGCAGGGCGGCGATCGCAGGGCCGGTGAGATCGTCGACGACGATGCGCAGATCGTTGTTCGTCACGGAAGCAATGTGTTGTTCGATCCGGCGGGACATGTGTTCATCATGGCGAGTGATCCGGCTGACGGCCTACTCGCCTACCAGTGCGCGGCTCCGACGTGGGGTCGGTGGGCGAGTGATGCCCGAACCGTATTGTTCGATAGCGGCATAGGGCGGCGACCCACGAGCTGTTGTGCCACTGTAGTCCGAATCGGGGCGATGCAGTCGTCGGATTCGGTGTCAGTTGGATGCGGTATCGTAGGAAAGAGCGTTCCGGCCACCACGAGATGCGAGCATAGTGAGGTGACGGCGCCGGCAGTCGTCACGAGAGGCGGTGGGGCGTGACGCAATTCGTGCAAGAGTACGTCGCGCTGCGGTGGGCGGTACTAGCGGCGTTCCTGGTTGCTTCGGTAATCCTGGTGGCGCGGGTGGTGGCGCTCGTGCCACCACTGTCGGGTAGGCCGAACTATTCGGTCGAGGCAAGCGCGCCCTGGCCCCGATCGCATGCGGAGGAAGCTGGACACTCCGAATCCGACGCGGCGCATTTGGCGATGTGCTTGGTCATGCTCGCCATGCTGTTGTTTCCCTCCGGTGCAAGCCCACACGCGCTGCACGGCGTGCTGATCGCGATGGTCGTGGTCTTCTCCGGGCTGCTGGTAGCTCGTGTGGCAGAGCACGCCGTACAGGGCGACCCGCCGCCGATCGGTCGGCTGGCTCCGCTCGGGTATCACACCGTGGCCGCCGCCGCGATGCTCTACGCGATGTCCGGTCACGCTGCCGGACAGGCAGGCGGTCCCGCTGCCGGTCCCGCGCTCGGTCTCGCGGCGCTGTTTCTGCTCGATGCGCTGTTCGTCGTGGCCGCTGTCCGCTCCGCATCTACTTCTGGGCACACACGGGGGCTGCTCGGCTCGCTGATCCGTTGCGGTGGATGCGTCGCAGCTATAACCAGGCATGTCCGGACCTGGGACGTGCTTCCACATGTGGTGATGGATGTGGGCAGCGCCTATATGCTGGTTGCCGCGGTTTCTGGTTGACCGGAGACCAATCCGACCCGCAGTGTATACCGAACCCCTGTCTATGCAGGCACGGGATTCGGCCGCTGGCGATGAACACGGCTCTGCTCCAGCACATCGGTCCGGCGATCCGCCACAGAGGCGGGGAGAAGCAGATGACGCCGGGTCTGCGTGTCCGCTGCCTGTCGAGCACAGGCCGACGTCGGCCCGGCTCATGACCCGCAAACTGACGGCATTGCTCGCGGCGACCGGTGCGGGTGATCGTGGTGCTTTCACCGAGTTCTATCAGCTCACCAGCTCGCGGGTATTTGGGCTGACGGTGCGCATTTTGCGTAGCCACGCCGCCGCGGAAGAGGTGACTCAAGAGGTCTATCTCCAAGTATGGTCGATGGCCGATCGCTATGACGCTACCCTGGCAAGCCCGGTGGGGTGGATCATGATGCTTGCGCACCGGCGTGCGGTGGACCGGGTCCGCGCGGAGAGTTCGGCCATCAACCGGGACCTGGCCTACGCGCATGAGCAACTGTGCCGCGACCACGATGTGGTCGCCGAATCGGTAACACAGCACATCGAAGAGCAACAGGTGGTGCGGTGTCTGCGAACACTGACCCTTACCCAGCGCGAAGCGATCGCACTGGCGTACTACAGCGGGCGAACCTATCGTGAGGTCGCCGACCAGCTCTCGGTGCCGTTGCCCACGGTCAAGTCCCGTATTCGTGATGGGCTGAAGAGATTGGAGAAGTGTTTGTCCGAAGAAGGCACCGATGGCTGATACTTCGCCGCAGTCGGACGCGGACCTCGTCGATTTCGCTTATCCGTGCGCGCTGGACGCGGTCGCCGATATCGAGCGCAGACGAATAGATGCGCGCTTGGCGGGTGCGGACCCGGCCGTGCGGCAGGCGTTCTCCGATACCGTCTGGCAGGTGCGTGACATCATGGGACGACTGGCTGTACTCGACGCGTGCGCGCCGCCGCCAGGTCTGGAAGACCGTATCCTCGCGGCGTTGCCCGGCAACAGGGCCAGGAAGCGGGTGACACGGGCCTTAACGTGGCAGGGGCCGCTGTGGTGGGCGGTGCCGATCGTCGCGTTCGTGTGTCTGATGTTCGGTGCGTGGCGCATGACCGCCCATGTCACCGGCCCGCCGCCGGACCCGACGGCTGCGTACTAGGCGTACGTCCTATCGGCTGCTCGTGTCAGGAATGCGGATCTCTACCGCATGATCGGCGACGACATGCCCGCCCAGGTGCACCCAGCCGTCGGAATCCCACTGAGTGAACAACTGGGAGCCCTGGCCCTGGGTGATGATCAGGCTTTGCCGCAACAATGCGGTCAATGCTATGGCCGCGGCGCCAGTAGCCTCGTCTTCGGCGATACCCATGGTCGGCGCGAACATGCGTGAGCGCAGTGCACCGCGATGCTCGTCGATCCAGGTCCACAGATAGTGCGGGCCGTCGGAGAAGTCGTCCGCTCGTAGTGTCGCCAATTCCTCGGTGTCATCGAGTTGGTGGAAGGTGAACTCGGGTGCCCATGTACCGCGCGCGGTGATCCAGGTCAACCCGTCGGTCAGCTCCACCGCGACCGGTCCGGCGGGGACGGTCAGGGTCCGCGCCGGGATGCCTCGGGAAGCGAACCACCATGCCGTCCCTACCAAAGGGTGCCCGGCGAACGGGAGCTCCAGCACAGGGGTGAAGATACGTACGTCGGCGACGCCGTCGCCCGGTTCTTCGACCACCACCGTTTCGCTGTACCCGGCCTTCGTGGCCAACGCCTGACGATCGGCTTCGGCTACCTCGGCGGCCTTGGCGATACCGAGTTCGTTGCCGAATCGTCCGGCGGCATCAGTGAATACTCGCACCACATCAACCTGAGTGCCCATGTGCGCTGAGCCTACCTGGTGTTCTGGGATGAGTCGCTGTCCGAACCGACATGGAAACCCGCTGCGGCCTCGTTCGTGAACAGGGTGGCGGATTCACGTGGCCGTCGGGGCGGTATCAGATCGCTGCTGTGCTGAGTGTCTCGGTCGATTGCACCGCCTGACCGACTCCGGCCACGATGGCGGCAGCGCGCAGCGCTTCGAAAATCACCTCGCGGGAGATGCCCGCCTCACGCAACGTGTGCTCGTGCGCCTCCAAGCAGTGCGCGCAGCCATTGATCGACGAGACCGCGAACGACCAGAGCTCGAAGTCGGCCTTGTCGACGCCGGGGGAGCCGATGATCTGCATGCGCAGCCCGGCCCGTAGATCATCATAGCGGCCATCGAGAAACGCCTTGCCCCGGTAGAACACATTGTTCATGCCCATGATCGAGGCTGCGCCGAGCGCGGCATCGTAGGCTTGCGCCGACAACACGTCGGCGGCTTCTTCTGCGATCTCCCGCAGCGTGGTCGTCGACCGGGTCGCGGCCGCCGCCGCTAGCAGCGTGCCCCACAGTCGTTGCTCGTTCAGCACAGTGGTTCGCGTGATCGATGACAGGTTGAGCTTGAGGTCCTTGGCATACCCTGGAAGGGAGTTCTTCAAGTTCTCAATGCTCATGCGATGGTTCCTCTGTTCTCGGTGGTCTCTGTGGTGGGTCTCTGTGTGGCGCATCCGGGAAACCTGGATGCGCCACAATTCTCAGACGCTGGCGGCCAGGAGTTCACCGGCGTTGATGGTCGGGTCACCCTTCTTCCAGTTGCAGGCGCACAGCTCGTCGGACTGCAGCGCGTCCAGTACGCGCAGCACTTCCTCGACATTGCGGCCCACCGACCCCGCGGTGACCGATACGAACTGGATTTCGTTGTTCGGGTCGATGATGAAGGTGGCGCGGTCGGCGACGCCGTCTGCGTTCAGCACACCGGTGGCCGTGGCCAGTTCGCGTTTGAGATCGGAGAGCATGGGGAAAGGAAGCGTCTTGAGATCCTCGTGCTGAGCGCGCCACTGGAAGTGCACGAACTCGTTGTCGACTGATACGCCGAGTACTTGTGCGTCTCGGTCGGCGAACTCGTCGTCGAGTCTGCCGAACGCGGCGATCTCCGTGGGGCACACGAAGGTGAAGTCCTTCGGCCAGAAGAAGACGATCCGCCACTTGCCTGCATGGTCGTCGCTGGTGATCTGGGTGAAGTAGTCATCTGGCTGCTGAGCGTCGACCTTGGACAGGTCACCGCCGATGACTGCGGTGAGGTTGTACGCCGGGAATTGGTCGCCGATGGTCAGCAGGGCCATGCTCGTCTCCTCGTCATGTCGGGTTGGCAGTGTGTGCGAAAGCTCTGAAGCCATCTTGCCGAAAGGGCGGCAAAAGGCAAAGGTGATCAATTGAACTAAACTTATAGGCGTGACTGATCAGATTTATCAGCCAACCCTGTCACAGCTGCGTGCGTTCGTGGCCATCGCGGAATATCGCCACTTCGGTACTGCCGCAGCTCGGCTCACTGTGAGCCAGCCCACGCTATCGCAGGCGCTTGCGGCGCTCGAAAACGGACTTGGGCTCCAGCTGATCGAACGGAGCACCAGACGAGTGCTGGTGACTGCTGCTGGGATGCGCTTGCTCCCCAACGCGACGGCCGCGCTGGAGGCCGCCGACCGTTTCGTCGCCTCGGCGACCGGTGATGGACTCGGCGGCCCGCTGCGGATGGGTATCATTCCGACGATAGCCCCCTACATCCTGCCCGGGCTGCTGCCAGAGCTGTGTGAACGATTGCCCGCGCTGCGTCCGCAGATCATCGAGGACCAGACCGCGCGGCTGTTGGACGGCCTACGCACCGGCGTGCTGGATGTCGCGATATTGGCTGTCCCCAACAACATGCCCGGCCTGGTCGAGATCCCGCTCTATTCCGAAGAATTCGTCCTGGTCACCCCGTGCGGCCACGAGTTGGCCGGGCGCACCGGCCTCGCGGTATCGATACTGGACGCGCAGCCGTTGCTGCTGCTGGATGAGGGGCACTGCTTACGTGACCAGACTCTCGAGGTGTGCCGCTCGGCCGACGTACACCCCGCCGCTATCGGCGACACCAGAGCTGCTTCTATGACGACCGCCGTGCAGTGCGTCGTGGGCGGGCTCGGCGTCACCCTGATACCGGAGATGGCTGTCGCGGCGGAGACTGCCCGTGGGAGGCTGGCTGTCGCGCGCTTCGCCGAGCCCGCCCCTGGTCGCACTATAGGCTTGGCCTTCCGCGCATCCAGTGCCCACACCGAGGATTATGAATACTTGGCCACCCTCGTCCGCACCCAGCGACCGAGGTAGGCGCGGACGGGTCGGTCTGAGCGGCGGACGGGCGATCGGCTCGGTCCGGCAGGTGCGGTCGACCGTGTTCGCTAGATGCTGAAAGCGATATCTGGGATCTGTTTCGCCTGGTCTACTGCCTCTACGATCAGGTCGGCGGTCGAAACCAGTTGGTCTGGTGTGTGTTCCGAGGTCAGGAAGAACCGCAGCCGTTCTCGGCCCGAGGGGACTGTCGGGCTGAGAATGAAGTTGCCGTAGACGCCGCGACGCAACAGCGAGGAAGAGGCGAAGGCGATACGGAGTTCGCCCGGCACGATGACCGGGCAGATCGGGGTGCCCTCGGAGATACCGACATCCAGGCCGCGTTCGGTGAGCAGGGTATGGAACTGTGCGGCATTGGCCCATAACCGGGACAGTCGTTGCGGCTCGTCCTCCAACACGTCCAGTGCCGCTTGTACGGCGCCCAGGGTGGCGGGGGCCGGGCCGCCGGTGTAGAGGAAGGCCGGCGCGCCGAATCGGATCGTATCGATGAGCTCGGCGTCGCCTGCGATATATCCACCGCAGCTGGCCAGTGCTTTCGATAGTGATCCCATCCAGATGTCCACCGCGTCGCCGGGCATGTCGTAGTGTTCACGGATTCCGTGGCCGTGCTCGCCGAAGATGCCGATCGAGTGGGCTTCGTCAACCATGACCGCGCAGTCGTATTCGCGGGCGATAGCGGCTACTTCGGAAACCCGGCCGACGGTGCCGTCCATGCTGTAGTGCCCTTCCACTATCACCAGAGCACGGTCGAAGGTATTGCGCGAAGTCCGCAGCACCGTGCGCAGTGAGTCGGGATCGTTGTGCCGGAAGGTGAGTCGCCGCGCGCCGGACCATTGCACGCCGGAGATCACGCTGGCGTGGATCAGTTCGTCGCAGATCGCGACATCGCCCGGCGTGAGCAGGTATCCGATGACACCGGCGTTGGTCAGGTAGCCGCTGGGTGCCATCATCGCGGCGCCGACACCATAGAGGCCGGCCAATCGTTGCTCCAGATCCAGTTGAAGCTGGATCTGGCCGCCGACAGGGCGGCTGGCCGCGGCGGAGGCACCGTACTGATCGATCGCTTGTTTGGCGCCCTCGCACACCCGAGGGTGGTTGTGCAGAGCCAGGTAATCATAGGTATTGAAATTCACCAGGTCGGTGTCGGCGAGCCTCGGGTCCGTGACCCGAGTCAACGTGTCGTTCATTCCGGTTCGAGTCAGGAACAACGTGGACGGCAGCTCGTCGCTTTCCTGCGTCGCGGCGTGTAGCACCCGCCTCTGCGTGGCCGTCGCCATCTCTGGGTGATCGACGAACTGTTTGCCC
Source organism: Nocardia sp. TBRC8007 (assembly GCF_056629435.1). Taxonomy (NCBI): domain Bacteria; kingdom Bacillati; phylum Actinomycetota; class Actinomycetes; order Mycobacteriales; family Nocardiaceae; genus Nocardia; species Nocardia sp. TBRC8007. The sequence goes on from NZ_JBWSOR010000002.1 coordinate 354,246, forward strand.
GGTCCTCTGCGCGGGCGTACCGGGGGCCGCGCGGGTTTGGATGCCGTGGGCTTCGGGGCTTTCGCGGCCGACGTGGTCTTCGTGGTTGTGTCGGTGCTGTTGCTCGTCAACAGTCGACGCGCCAGATCCTGTGCGGACTCGGTCATGCTGGTGTCTCCAATGCCTTTGGGGTTTCGGACGATGCGATCGGCAGACCTGTCGAGCCGGTGCCTCGGACGATCGCCTCAGCAGCCGCAGCGCCGGCTTGTTCCAGGCTGAACGAACGCCCGAGCTTGAGCGTCATCAAGTCGACGTCCAGGGTTTGGGTCGCCAACGAGCCGAATTCGACAGCCATGAGCGAGTCCAGTCCCAGTTCTGGGACAGGCACGGTCAGGTCGATGGATTCGGCGGGCACATCCATCACTGTCGCCAGGTTCTCGGCGAGTATGTACGCGACGACATCTTTGCGTTGGGCTTCGTCGAGGGCGGTGAGCTCGGCGCGCAGTCGGACAGCGGCCGAATCATGCTGCACCGCAGCCGCGACCATATCCTCGAGTCGGCCCGTTGCAGCTACCTGTGGTCCACCGGCGACCGCGACACGGGACCAGGTGATCGGGAAGAGATTGACTCGGGTAGCGCCGAGTCGCAGTGTTTCTTCCAGATACTGTGGTCCGTCTTCGATGTCGAAGGGGTCGAATCCGGCGTTGATCAGGTAGCGGGTGAGATTCTCGTCGCCGGTCAGCATGCCCGCGCCGGCCATATGGCCCCAGCCGACCGCCAGCACGGGGGCACCCTGTCGGGCGAGTGCATCGGCGTAGGCGTTGATCGCGATGTTGGCCGCGGTGTAGGAGTATTGGCCGATACCAGCGAAGAGAGAGCTACCGGAGGAGAACAGGACGAAATGGTCCAGTTGGGCCCCGGCCGCGACGATACCGTTCCACAACGCGCGCGCACCGGAGAGTTTGGGTTGGAACACCTTGGCCAGGCTGGCGCGGTCCATTACGCCGATGCGTTTGTCGTCCAGTACGCCCGCAGTGTGGATGACGCCTTTCAATGGGTGCTCAGGGGAGTGTGCTCGCGCGACCACCGCGGCGATCGTCTCTAGGTCGGTCACGTCGGCCAGTTCGGTGACCACATCGATGCCCTGATGCTCCCAGATGGCGAGTTGTTTGCGGGCCTCGTCGGTAGTGGCGCCGCTACGCCCGAGCAGGGTCAGGTGGCGGGCGCCTTTGCGGACCAGCCAGCGGCCGAGGGCCAAGCCGAATCCGCCGAACCCGCCGGTGATCAGATACCGCGAGCCGGGATCGATGACCACGTCGGGAATCTGTGGGCGCACCAGCGGCGGTGTCTCCTCCATCAACTGTAGGACGACACGGTTGAGCCGGGTGGAGCGTGCGACCTCTTCGAAAGCGCGTGTGACATCGGCGGTGCCGTACATCTCGAAGGGCAGTGGGCAATAGGTGCCGTCATTGAACCGGCCGCACACCCTGCCGATGCCTTCGATGATCTGTCTCGGCCGCTGCTTCATCGTCCGGTCGAGGTCGACCGAGAAATATGCCATGTTCTTGTCGAACAGTCGCATTTCCAACGCGCCACCGAAGTAGATTTCGGCCTTGCCGAGCTCGACGATGCGTCCGAACTCGGCGACCACGTTGAAGTTCTGGACCAGGATTTCTCCGGGTGCTGTGCTGATCACTATGTCGGCTCCCCGGCCTTCGGTGAATGCCAGAACCTCGTCGACGAAATCCAAGGATCGTGAGTGCACGGCACGGTCGGCGCCCTGTTCGAGCACGTAGGCGCGGCGCGCGTCGGTGCTTGCGGTACCGATCACTCGTGCGCCGTGCAGTTTCGCGATCCGCACCGCCGCTGAGCCGACCCCGCCTGCCGCGCCGTGCACCAACACCGTCTCACCGGGCTGCAGCCGGGCCAGTTCCAGCAGCGAATGCTCTGCCACGAGGAACGAGACGAAACTGCCGACCCAGCCGACATCTGCGTCGTCCCCGACGCGTAACGTCCTGTCCGTGCTGAGCGTGTTGTAGCGACGGACCATGCCCTTGCGGAATGTCGTGACTTTGTTGCCGACCTCGAATTCAGTGACGCCAGGGCCGACGCGGACGACAATGCCCGCAGCCTCCGTACCGGGTTCGAGGCCGTAGTAGGTGTCGCCGAGTTCGCGCTCGCCGAGCACGCCGATAGCCTTCATCGCGTCTTTGTATTCGAGGCCGACCGCGCCCATTTCCACCTCGACTTCGCCGGGACCGGGCTCGGGCCGGTCGCATTGTCGCCAGCCGATTTGGGAGAAGGTCTTGGCTCGGGGCAGCTCCAACCGGAAGTTGGCTTCCGGGTCGGTCAGTGGCGTAGGTTCATCGAATTTGTCGAGACGGTCTTGCAGTGTCCGTTTCACCACCGTGACCCACCGCGTCCCGTCACGCAGGAACACCTCGTCGGAGTGATCGTAGGTGAAGGCACCGGGAATCGTCAGCTCGGCGGCGAGATCGGTGTCGGTGACCACGCCGTCGAGGTCGATCAGCCGCCAACGCAACCATGTCTGCTCGGTGAGCAGCGCTCGTTGGGCGCCGACCAGCGCGGCATGACTCGCATTGGGTAGGGCTTCATCCCTTGGAGGGGAGAAGGCGTTCTTGGTGACCAACGAGGTGTAGTAGTTGTCGTCGCCAAGGAGTCCCCGCTGGATCTTGTGTTCCTTCTCCCACATGTCGAGGAATTCCTCTGCGGTCACCGCGATCCGGCGCAGCGTCCACAGAGTGTCCAGGTCGTCGTAGCCGGTGCCGGCTACCACTACCACGTGCAGGCGGTCGACGCCGTCGCGGGTGTAGACCGACCGGAGGCGCCGGGCCAGTTCGGCTTCCAGGTCCTCGCGACTCGGATCACCGACGACGAATAGCTCCGCGCCGGCCGAACTGGGCTTGGTGATACGCAGGATCTGCTCGGCGGTCGGGTTCGCCGTGGTGTCCAGCATCACGACCAGGGTGTACAAATTCTCGGTTGTCGGCAGGGCTTCGGGATCAATGGGATCGCGTGCCTCCCAGACTTCCTCGTAGAAGAAGTCGATCATGCGTTGTATCGGGGCTGGGCGCGGCGAGATGGACCCGAACTTCAACCCGATGATTCGCATGCAGACGTTGTGATCGGCGTCGAGTAGGTCGATGTCGGTGATCGGCTCGCTGGACGACGTACTGGATGACGTGAGTCGCGCCACCACCACGACCTCCTCCGGCAGCGGCGCCAGCAGGCGCACCCCGCGCACCTCCACCGGGACCAAGGCCCCTTCATCCTTGCTGCGGGTGCCTACGAGCAGCATGGAGGTGGTCTGTACAGCGGCATCGACGATCGCCGGGTGCGCCGCGTATCGGCCCTCGGAGGCGATGGAGCCGTCCAGGGTACTCACCACCGTCGTGTCCGAGACCCGGAGCGAGGTGACGCGCTGGAACATCGGCCCGTACTCGAGCCCGTGCGAGGCTAGGGTGGCATAGAACTCGGTCGGGTCGACCGCGGCTGTTTGTTCTGCGTGGGGGATATCGGCCTTGATCTCGTTGAAAGCACCTTCGACCAACCGGCCGGTGGCATTGATTGTCCAGTTCGTGTCGCCCACACCGCGGGAGCGGATGGTGAAGCGGCGGGTCACTTCTTCCAGATCCAATCGCATGATCGGCGTTTCACCGTCGCTGACGACCAGCGGGGCCACCCAGCGCACGTCCTCCACACTGGCCTGGTTGGACTCGCCGCGCTGCAAGGCGGCGCTCAAGGCCATATCCAGATAGCCCGTCCCCGGCATCACCCGGGTGCCGCCGATCACGTGATCGTCCAGCCACGGCAACGCCTGAGTGCTCAACTGCAACTGCCAACTGGTGCTGTCGTCCGGATCAGGGTCGCCCAACAGATCGTATGTGTCCGGGGTGCCGAACCGATGGGTCAGGTCGATCGGGTATTCGTTGCGGAGGTGGGTGTTCTGCCATGGATAGACCGGCAGGTCGATATGCGGGGTCGGGGACGGCAGATCAGCGAACAACGCCTCGATATCCAACACCCCCGCGGCATACAAACCAGCGAAGACCTGCCGGATACTGTCGGCGTCGTCCTGTTTGCGGTGCAGCGTCGCGATGGTAGTGCCGGTCTCCCCGGCCCCACGCAGGATCTCACGAATATTAGCGCCCAACACCGGATGCGGACCGATCTCCACGAACACCCGACTCCCCGCACCGACGAGCTCACCCACCGCATCAGCGAACCGCACACTCTGACGCACATTCGCACACCAATACTCACCATCCCACTGCCCCTCGGTCACCCGAGTACCGGTGACAGTGGAATACAACGGCACCCGCGGCGCCGCAGGCCGGATATCGGCCAACACCTCACGGAACTCCGCGAGGATCGGATCCATCAGATGACTGTGATACGGCACCTCCACCTGCAACCGCCTGGCGAAAACCCCGTCCTCGGTAAGAGACTCAGCGATCTCGTCCAAACGCGCCACCTCCCCGGCCAAAGTCACCGCCGAAGGACTGTTGACCGCCGCGATATCCACCCGACCATCACCAGCGACCAGATCCTGCGCCTCCGCCAACGGCAACCCGACCGCCAACATCCCCCCCGACCCCGCGGTAGCAGCCTGCAACCGCGCCCGGTGATACCCCACCAACAACGCCTCCCGCAACGACAACACCCCCGACACATACGCCGCGGCCACCTCACCCACACTGTGCCCCACCACCACCGCAGGCCGAATACCCAACTCCCGCAACACCGCACACAACCCCACCTGCACCACAAAATTCCCCGCCTGCGCCACCACCGTACTCGTCACCCGCGACCGCTTCTCCGAGCGCAACAGCTCCTTGACGATCGACCAGCCTGCGATGGTCTGGAATTCCGCATCGATCCGAGCCGCCTCTTCGGCGAAAACACCGCCGGCCTTTAGCAGTCCGCGGCCCATCGCCCACCACTGCGGCCCCATCCCGGTGAACACGAACACCGGCTCGGGAACCTTACTCGTTACCGTCCGCTTCACCGACCGAGCGCCCTCGCCGAATTCGGCCAGGCCCTGCACCAGCCCGGTATCGTCGGCGAAGGGAATCCCGGCTCGGAACGGATGATGGCTACGCCGCGTCCACGCCGCCTCGGCCAACCAACCCACATCCGCGCCCGCCGCGACCCGCTCGATGAAGCCGCGCGCCAGGTCTCGCACCGCCTGCTCGCTACGCGCCGAAAGCGGCAACACCCCATAGTGTTTCGGCTCCCGCTGGTTCGGTTTCCGGTGTTTCGTTTTCCTGCCCGCGCCGTTTCCGCTGGTGGGGGTGGGCGGGTGGTATTCCTGCAGGATGGCGTGCGCGTTCGTGCCACCGTAACCGAAACCGTTGACCGCGATAGTGACCCGATCGACCTCCGGACCGACCTCCTCGGTCTCCAACTGCAACCGGACATTCAACTCCTCGAACGGAATATCCGGATTCGGAGTATCCAACCACCCCTGCGGCGGAATGACCCGCTTCGACACCGCCAACGCCGACTTGATCACACTCGCGATCCCCGACGCCGCCTCGGTATGCCCCAACTGCGCCTTCACCGACCCCACCCCCAACGGCACACTACGCCCCTCCACCGCACCATACGTACGACCGATCGCCCGCAACTCCAACGGATCCCCCACCGGAGTCCCCGTCCCATGCGCCTCCACATACGTCACCTCACCCGGCGCGATCCCCGCCTGCCGAGCGACATCCCTGGCCAACGCCTCCTGCATATCCGCATTCGGCACCGTGATCGCGGTCGTACGCCCATCCTGATTCGACCCCGTCGCCTTGATCACCGCATAGATCCGATCCCCATCCCGCTGCGCGGCCGACAACTTCTTCAACACCACCATCCCCACACCCTCACCACGCCCATACCCATCAGCAGCCGCATCGAACGACTTACTCCGCCCATCCGCAGCCAGAAACCCCCCCTTACACATCGAAATGAACGGTTCCGGCCGCGCCAGCACGCTCACCCCACCGGCCACGGCCATCTCACAATCCCCGCTGTCGATACCCTGACACGCCAGATGCAACGCGACCAACGACGACGAACACGCGGTATCCACCGTCACGGCCGGCCCGAGCAGATTGAGCGCGTACGCCAGCCGATTGGACAGCATCGTGTACGACGCACTACTCGCCGAGTGCATATCGATAAATGGCAGTGCCTGCGGTGTGGACAGCACAGCCAGCTGATCCAGAGTGAACGCCCCGACATACACCCCCAGGGAGGCCCCCGTGATCCGGCCTGCGATCCCGGCGTCGTCGAACGCCTCCCACGCCACTTCGAGTACCTGCCGCTGTGAGGGGTCCATCGACGCTGCCTCGCGCGGTGAGATACCGAAGAAGTCCGGGTCGAATGCCCACGGATCGCTGGACATGAACGCCGCCCGTTTAGTATACGCCCGAGCGGGTGTGCGTTTGTCGGGGTCGTAGAAGCGTCGCCAGTCCCAGCGCTCGGGTGGGACCTCCCGCACCCCGTCGCGTTTGTTGACCACGAGATCCCAGAACGTTTCCGGGGATTGGACGCCGCCGGCATATCGGCAGCCGATACCGACAATCGCAATATCAGACACAGTTGACTCCCGGGCAGAATCGAATATCGCGTCCGTGTAGCCCAGTCTTCATTGGCAGAGCAGACGCAGGGCATCAAAACAGCTGGCGCCAGGAAGGTTTGTCTATTTCCTGGCGCCAAGTATTCCTGGCATCAAGGGCGAATGTACCACTGGTCATGGGCACCATGGGATATCGAAATAATTACTACGAAAATGCGCTGTGATACTACTATTACCTCTGGATCTGTTATCATGCTGTCATATTCATATGTATATACGTAAAATCCCCCGTTCGGTCGCCCCTGCTCGGTACGCTGCGGTGTACGAGGTGGTCGGGTCCTGTTGAGGTGGCGATAAAGGGGAATCGTATTACGTCGAACTGTCGCGCTTGAAGCTGTTGTGCTGAAGTAGACTTACTCAACTCGCTGGTGCGCCGGTTGATTCGCCAGATTTCATATACGAGATCGGCGGGTAGCTGAAGTTCGCAAGCCGGTCATCGTATGTCAAGTTGATCGGCGAATCGACTGCCGAGGTCTCGGTATCAGTGCGATGGCACCGCCCACTGTGAGGGTTTCGATGTTATGGCACTCGGTGCTTCCGCGACTGGCGCAAAAATATTCGGTGCGTCGGCAGCTTACGTATTGTGCCTTGTGCGGACCCGGCCATAATGGGGTTCTGTTGTCATGTGGGGCTGCCGATTGGTGTGGTTGTCGAATTGGTGTCTTCGGTGATTGTTTCGGTTGTGGTGGTGTCGGTTGGTGTGGTTGTCGAATTGGTGTCTTCGGTGATTGTTTCGGTTGTGGTGGTGTCGGTTGGTGTGGTTGTCGAACTGGTGCCTTTGACGATTGCCTCGGCTATGGTGTCACCGGCCTGCTCTAGGCTGAACGACCTCCCGAGCTTCAGCGTCATCAGATCGATATCCAGGGATTGGTTGACCACCGAGCCGAATTCGACCGCCATGAGCGAGTCCAACCCCAGTTCCGGCACCGGCACAGTAAGGTCGATCGACTCGGCCGGCACCCCCATTACCTTCGCCAGCTGCTCGGCGAGCATATGCGCTACCACATCCTTGCGCTTGGCTTCGTCAAGCGCGACGAGCTCGGCCCGTAACCGGGCAGCGGCCGAATCGTGCTGTGCGGCGGCCGCGATCATGCCCTCTAGTCGACCGGTCACGGCCGCCTGTATTCCTTTGTTGAGCGAGACTCGCTTCCAGTCGATCGGGAATATGATCGCTCTGGGGATGCCGAGTCGCAATGCCTGCTCCAGATACAGTGCTCCCTCGTCCATGTCCATGGGATCGAATCCGATGGTGGTCAGATAGCGAGCGAGATTCTCGTCGGTTGCGGTCATACCCCCGCCGGTCATGTGGCCCCAGCCAACCGCCAATACGGGGGCACCTTGGCGGGCCAGCGCCTCCGCATACGCTTCGATCGCGAGATTGGCAGAGACGTAGGAGTATTGACCGATAGCGCCGAAGAGGTCGGAGCCGGAGGAGAACAGGACGAACTGGTCCAGCCGAACCCCGGCCGCCACGGCACCGTTCCACAGCGCGCGCGCCCCGGCGAGCTTGGGCTGGAACACTTTGGCCAGGCCGGCGGGCTCCATATCACCGATGCGCTTGTCGTCCAGCATGCCCGCAGTGTGGAAGATGCCCCGCAATGGATGTTCGGAGGTGTCGGCACGGGCGATCACCGCGGCGATCGCGTCGGCATCGGATACGTCGACCATTTCGGTGACCACCTCGATGCCATTGTGTTTCCATTCGGCGAGCTGGTTGTGGGCGGCACCGGTAGTGGCGCCCTGGCGACCGAGCAGAGTCAGCTGGCGGGCGCCCTTGTTCACCAGCCAGCGGCCGATCGCCAGGCCGAATCCTCCGAAGCCACCAGTGATCAGGTACTGCGCGTCGGAATCGATGACGACCTCCGGGATCGGTGGCCGTACCAACGGCGCTTCATCGGCCAGGTTCAGCACCACTCGCCCGATCCGGGTGGAACGTGCCACGTCTTCGAAAGCCTGCCCGACCTCGGCGGTGTCATACATTTTGTAGGGCAGTGGCCGATAGGAGCCATCGCCGAATCGGCGGTTCACCGTCATAACAAGATGAATGAACCGTTCTGGCCGCTTCTCCAGCATCCGGTCGAGGTCGACCGAGAAATATGTCAGGTTCTTGGTGAAGCGGCGCAGCTCGAGTACACCGCCGAAATAGGTGTCGGCCTTGCCGAGCTCGACGATGCGCCCGAATTCCGCGACCGCGTCGAAATTGTGGATCAGGATTTCTCCGGGTGCCGTGCTGATCACCACGTCCGCGCCCCTGCCGTCGGTGTGGGCGCGAACTTTGTCGACGAAGTTCAATGATCGAGAGTTCACCGCATAGTCGGCACCCTGTTCGAGCACGTAGGCACGGCGTTCTTCGGTGCTCGCGGTACCGATCACGCGAGCACCGTGTGCTTTCGCGACCTGTACTGCTGCCGAGCCGACCCCACCGGCGGCACCGTGCACCAGCACTGTCTCACCCGGCTCCAACCGGGCCATCTCCAGCAGTGCGTACACTGCGGAGAGGAACGCGGTGGAACTGCTGATCCATCCGGGTTCGAAGCTATTGTCGAAGAGGTACACTCTGTCCGCGCTGAGGGTGTTATAGCGGCGGATCATGCCTTTGTAGAGCACGGAGACCTTGTTTCCGACCTCGACTTCGGTGACGCCCGCGCCGACGCGGACGACCACCCCGGCGCCTTCCATCCCTGGCGCGACGCCATAGTAGGTGTCGGCGAGTTCGCGCTCGCCGAGCACGCCCATGACTTTCATCGCGTCCTTGTAGGTGAGACCGACCGCGGTCATCTTCACCTCGACCTCACCAGGGCCGGGCGCACGCCTGTCGCATTGCCGCCACCCCAGCTGGGAAAAACCTATGGACTTGGTTTTGGGCAGCTCCAGGCGGAAGTTGACTTCCGGGTCGTTCAGTGGCGCCGGCTGGTCGAGAGCATCGAGACGTTCCTGTAGCGTGCGTTGCACCACGGTGCTCCACCGGTTCCCGTCGCGCAGGAAAACCTCGTCGACAGCGTAGCCGTGGGCGAACGAGCCGGGAATCGTCAACTCCGCGGCGAGAGTGTCGTCGGTGACCTGGTCGTCGAGATCGATCAGCCGCCACCGCAACCGAGTCTGTTCATTGAGCAGCACCCGATGAGCACCGGCCAATGCGGCCTGACTCGGGTCCGGTGCGGTATCGCACTCTGGGTGAGTGAGGGCATGCTCGGTGATCAGCGAGGCGTAGCAGTTTTCGTCACCGTGGCTGAGCATGGCGTCGAGATTTTCTTGCTCGATCCCGCGTTCTTCTTGCCAAGTTTCGACGAACTTCTCAGTGGTTACCGCGATGCGGCGTAGGGTCCACAGGCTGTCCAGGTCGTCATAGCCGGTGCCCGCGACTACCACCACATGCAACCGTTCGACACCTTCGCGGGCTCGGGCGGCCTGTAGCTGTTCGGTCAGTTCGGTTTCCAGGTCTTCGCGGCCAGGGTCGCCCACGACGAACAATTCGGTGCCTGCCGAATCGGGTGCGGTGATGCGCAGGATCTGTTCGGCGGCCGGGTTCGGCGCGGTGTCCAACATCACGATCAGGCTGTACAGATTCCCGGTGGAGGGCAGGGTGGCGGGATCGACGGGATCACGCGTTTCCCAGACTTCTTCGTAGAAGAAGTCCGTCATTCGCTGCAGCGGTGCTGGGCGCGGCGAAATCGGCCCGAACCTCACCCCCACAACCTGCGCACACGTATTGTGGTCCGCATCCAACAGGTCGATGTCCGCGACTAGCGCACCGGACTCGGCCTTCTGTTCATCGGTAGGGCGCAGCCGCGCTACCACGGTGATCTCCTCCGGCAGCGGTGCGGCCAACCGCACCTGTTGCACCTCCACCGGGACCATGGCGCCACTGTCGGGGCGAGCCGAGCCGGCCAGCAGGATGGCTGCGCTCTGGAAAGCGGCGTCGACGATCGCGGGGTGTGCGGCATAGCGGGCCTCGTGGGCGATGGTGCCGTCCACGGTGGCTACCGCCGTGGTATCCGAGACCCACAACGAGGTGACGCGTTGGAACTCCGGCCCATAGTCGAGCCCGCTCGCGGCCAGTATGGTGTAGAAACCGGACGTATCGACCTCGGTCATCGCGTCAGTGGGCGGGACATCGATCTGGATTTGCTCATAAGTGCCTTCGACCAGCCGTCCGGTGGCGTGGATCGTCCACACCGAGCCGGACGTGCCACGCGAACGGATAGTGAAGCGGCGGGTAGATTCCTCCAGATCCAGACGCATGACCGGCAACTCGCTGTCGTTGATGAGCAACGGTGCCACGAACCGCACATCCTCCACCCCGACCCCCGTGGGCTCCGTACGCGCCAACGCGGCACTGAGGGCCGCGTCCAGATAGCCCGTACCCGGCAGCAGCCTGGTGCCACCGACCACGTGATCGACCAGCCACGGCAACGCCTGCGTACTCAACTTCAGCTGCCAGCTGGTGGTGTCACCAGGATGCTGGTCACCCAGCATGGCGTACCCGTCGGGGGTGCCGAACCGACGGAGCTGGTCGAGCGGCGGT